>JAWOJC010000063.1:0-21300 GCA_046484315.1 Smithellaceae bacterium
TTTATGGGAAAAGTTGAAAAGTTAGACGACGATTTGGAATTATTGATAAACCACCTTTTCGGTACAGGCGCTTATCAAGGCGCGATTATGCGACGGGCCGGCAGAACCGGTTCAGCAGACAAAGTCCTTCAATATTACGACAGTGAATTATTTGATCGGGTTTATAAACTATACGAACAAGACTTCATTGGGTTTCATTATCCGAAAGATTGGTCAATCTGAACATGCGTTTGACAACGAGCGGCCGGGTCAACGAAGGATTGTTATCGAGCAGGCCTGTGAACGGTTGGGCAAAAAGCATGAGGAACCGCAAAGCATTCGGGAAAGAGGCTTCTTGACTAATTTTATCCAAACGGCTCCATGGCGGGCGATAAAAACCATCAAGCGATTCGTCTTGAGCTATCGGCAATTAAATTGGCGAAACCGGCGTTTGCCTGATTTCATCATCATCGGCGCGATGAAATCAGGCACCACAAGCTTACATCGTTATTTGAATCAGCATCCACAGATCATGCCATGTTATGAAAAAGAAGTGCACTTCTTTGATGGAGGCCTCATCCCCGATGTTGACAATTATAAAAAAGGACTGCCCTGGTATCAGGCCCATTTTCCGCTGAAGCAAAGCGGTGAAGACGATAAAAAGACATTTGAAGCATCTCCGTTGTACATCTTCAATCCGCTTGCTCCCGGAAGGATTGCCGAATATGTTCCTGATGTTAAGCTTATTATGCTTCTGCGTAATCCTGTAAATCGTGCTGTTTCGCATTATTTCCACGAAAAAAGAAAAGGTCGTGAGCCGCTGTCCATGATGGAGGCTCTGCTGGCAGAAGAAAAAAGATTAAAAACGATAATCGCCAATGAAGATTACAAAAACCATACTTATGTACATTATTCCTACAAGAGCCGCGGACTATATTATGAGCAGATTAAAAGATACCTCAACTATTTTCCGATGGATAAAATGCTGATGATAAACAGCGAATCACTTTTTGATGAACCTGAAAATGCTTTGCGACGCGTTTTTGAGTTTGTCGGCATAGATGCGGAGTTAAAAATAGATAATTTGAAACCACATAACGTTGCCATCAACAAAACCACAATAGATCCTGCTGTCCACGAATACTTGAATCATTATTTCTATCCTCATAATCAGGCGCTTTATAAACTGGTGGGTGAAGATTATGGCTGGTAGAAAGCCTTCCGTATGTGAAGCTGCCGCGAAACGAATATAAACGCGGGCTGTTCAAAAAAATAGTGTTTGCGCTCTGACGTTTGTGCATTTAAAGATAGTCGTGCCATGAAAAATAAATATGATCACATCCAGACGGTTTTTATCGGCGGTTGTCCGCGGAGCGGAACAACCCTGTTGGGCTCGTTGCTGGGTTCGGCGCCGCAATGCGTGACAACGCCTGAATCTCAGTTTAAGCAAAGCATCCCCTCCGATTTGAAGGTGGACTGGAACCGGGGGCTTAGCCGAAGTGATTTTCTGCGGGCTTTGAAAACGAATTTTCGTTTTAAACTATGGGATATTGATCCTCCTGGCCATGAAGGGGAAAAAAGGATGAAGGCGCAGGAATACCGCGCTGCAATTCTATCGCTTGTGGACGCGTACGCCTTTGGTGAAGGGATTGCGGATTGGAATGTATGGATAGACCACACGCCGGAAAATATTATTGACCCCGTATCGCTAATGAAAGTATTTCCCGAAACGAAATTTCTTCATATTGTGCGGGATCCCAGGGCTGTGGCCGCCTCTATCCTTCCGCTGGATTGGGGGCCTTCTTCCGCATGCCAGGCCGCCCGTTTCTGGGCACAAAAACTTTCTTACGGGCAGGCGCTTGAACGCTCCCGTCCGGATAAATGTATGAGAGTGTGTTTCGAAGATGTTGTGAGGTCGCCTGCGGAAACCCTTCGGTCTGTGTGTGCGTTTTGCGGCATCGCGTTTAATGAAGCCATGCTGGCCGGCGACGGGTTTAAACCCCCGGCCTACACTAGAAATCAGCATAGCCTGATCGGATCAATGCCGGATCCGGGCCGTCTGGATGCCTGGCGAAACCGTCTTGATCCCTGGCAGATTGAAGATATTGAGAAAATCGTGGGCGATCTGATGGAACTTACCGGCTATGCGAGGTCTCCGGTGACTGAACTGGGTAAACGGCCATGGGTTGGAAGAGTCGCGCGGCGGCTGATGTTGCCGGTTGCGACCTACTTGAAAAAGAAAAGGCATGGGCTCAAAAAGAAATATTACGGGCGATTTTATGCCCCCGCGAAAGTCAGCCGGATCAGCAAAAAGTAATGTCTACTATTTGTGAGCATCGTGATTTACCAGATCATAAAACGCCGACAATCATCATGGTGGTATCCGAGTTTCCATCCATTTCGCAAACCTTTGTTGCGCTGCAAATTGCCTGGCTTTATAGGCTGGGACACCCTTTAAGGATTGTCCGAATGGGGCCAACCGGTGATATCCGATGGACCGTGGACGCTCTACAGTCCGTTTTCAACAAACTCGATATTGTCTCATTGCCCTACAACGATACCGGGAAAATATTTAAACGCTTTTTTTGTTTTCTCCCGGTGTGGATCACGAACACATTCAAAATGCCCGTTGCCTCCCTTCGAGTGTTTCTGGACAAAGCCATAAGATTAAAGCTGGCCGAGTTTGTCCGAATCCATAATGATGCTTATCTATTTGACCAGGGGGGAGATGCAGACATTATTCATTTTCAATTTGCAACGTTGGCAAATCGTTACAGTCAGATGGTGAAGTACGGCTTTGTCCACCGGAATGCCGCTATTGCCTGTTCCGTCAGAGGTTATGACATCAGCAGGAATGCCGTTGTAGATGAGATCGATTGGAATATGCTCATTAAAGACGTTTCCTTGTTTCTTCCGGTATGTGATTTTTTCCGCCCGGTTCTCGAAAGGAAAGGCTTCCGAAAGGTTATTCGCGTTGTTGGTTCGCCGGTGGATACGAACAAGCTGTTTCACCGGAAAAAGGAAAGGGGGACGGCATCTACCATAAGAATCGTTTCAGTGGGTCGGCTGATTGAAAAAAAAGGTTTTGATGACGCTTTAAAGGCGCTTTCCATTGTCAAACAATCCTTTGGGAATTTTCGGTACACAATCATCGGGAACGGACCGTTGTACCGGATGCTGTCAAATATAATTTTCGAATACGGATTATCAGGACAAGTGGATCTCAAAGGAGAGATGCCTTCAGGTGAAGCCCTTGACGTGATGGCCGAGGCCGACATCTTGATCGCGCCTAGCAAAACAGGCTCAGACGGAGAAGTGGAGGGCATTCCCAACGTTTTGAAAGAAGCAATGGCCATGGGTCTTCAGGTGATCGCGACAAGGCACGCTGGCATACCGGAGCTTATTTCGCATGGGGTGAACGGTCTTTTGGTTTCTGAAAACAGTCCGGAAGAGATTGCCGGAGCCATCGAAGAGTTGATTATCAACAGGCGTGCCTGGGCCGCGCGGGCTGAGCGCGCGGCTATATCGGTGTTGGAGCAATACGCGCCAGACAAGACAACGCAGGATTTAATGGATGCCTACAAATCGATCCTGAATGAAAACCAGGCAAGGCAACAATAGAGTTTGTGAAAATAGATATTGATGAAAAACCTGTCGTGTCGGTTATCGTTCCGGTCAAAAACGTCGAGCACCTTCTCGAAGCGCTGCTTTCGGCCCTGAGGGCCCAAAACTATCCGAAGGATAAGACGCAGATCATTATTGTCGATAATGGTTCGCTGGACCGGACAGAAAGCATCCTTACGCAGCATCCGGAGATCCTCTTCGCACGTGAAAACCATGTGCCAGGCTCGTACGCGGCCAGAAACAAGGGGCTTTCTCTGGCTGTCGGAGATGTCATCGCCTTTACCGACGCAGATTGCAGGCCCAAACCGGACTGGATCATGCGGGGTGTGGAGGCGCTTGTCCGTGAAGGCGCGGCCCTGGCCGGAGGCCGGGTCGTATTCACCGTTTCGGATCGCCCGACCACGTCGGAGCTGATCGACGCCTCTGTGTTCATGCAAAACGAATATAACATTAAAGACAGGCGAACCGCCGTCACCGCCAATTTATTTGTCCGCAGGGACGTGTTCCACAGCATCGGCCTGTTTGAAGAAGTCCGGTCAGGCGGCGACTATCTGTGGACAAAAAAGGCCACCTCAAACGGATTTTCTCTGATCTATGCTCCGGAAGCGATCGTTCATCATCCCGCCAGACGTTTCCGCGCGCTCATGGAAAAAAGTTATCGTGTTGGCAGCGGATTTGTAAGCCTGCTGCCCCGGCGTTTTTACGCTCTGCGCGTCTTGAAGCTGGTTTTGCGGCTTCTGACACCCATTCCGTCCAAAGTGATCTTCAAGCTGGCCCGTGAACATCGGCACAATTCCAGAATAAAGAAGGGTTACTTTTCCTTTTGGAGCATCGCTTACGCATATCAGCTTGTTGAGGCGGCTGCTGTGATCCGCTCGATTTTTAAGAAGCCCCGCTCTTGATTGTCCAAAGCGCCATAGGGGCAAAAACCACCACGCAAGCCGGCCGGCTTTTACGGCAGGGAGGGAAGAAAAACATGTTTGATAAAATCGGTTCCATGAAAGTACTCAGTGTCGTCGCGTTTTTTCTCGCGATATCGCTGGCTTTATTATCTTCGGGCGGTACCGCCTTTGCGCAAGATGTGCAAAAGCGACAGCCGGTTGAAGGCGCTATTCGCGTGTCCGGCGCCTGGGCTCTGTACCCGATGATGGTCAAGTGGGCCGACGAGTTTAAAAAAATACATCCGAATGTGAGAATTGACATTTCCGCAGGGGGCGCAGGCAAAGGCGTTGCGGATGCCCTGTCCGGGCTGGTGGATATCGGCATGGTGTCCAGAGCGCTGCGGCCCGAGGAAATCAGACAAAAAGTGTTCTACGTGCCGGTGGTCAAAGACGCGGTTTTTCCCACGGTGAACGCCGGGAATCCTGTCATGAAAGAACTTCTGGAAAAGGGATTGCAGAAAAAAGATTTTGTGGCTATGTGGATTGCCGGACGGACTCTGACCTGGGGAGAACTGACCGGCACGCTTGCCCGGCAGAAAATTCGCGTCTACACGCGGTCCGATTCCTGCGGCGCGGCGGAAACGTGGGCCGAATACCTCGGCGCGCATCAGGAAGACCTCAAGGGGATTGCCGTTTACGGTGATCCGGGCCTGGCCGAGGCGGTCAGAAGAGACAAAACGGGCATCGGATACAACAACCTTAATTTCGCCTACGATATGAATACGGGACAACCATTGGCCGGCCTCCGGATTGTGCCGGTTGATGTGAACGAAAACGGCCGCATTGATCCCGAAGAGAAACTGCACACGAAGCCTGACGCCATCGCGGCGGTTGAATCCGGCGTCTATCCGTCGCCGCCTGCCCGCGATTTGTATGTGGTGACGAAGGAATCGTTTAGGGGGCCTGCCAAAGCGTTTGTGCGCTGGATATTAACCGACGGACAGCAGTATGCGGCCCAAGTCGGGTATCTCCGGGTGGAGCAAAAGCAATTGGAAATAGCTTTGAAAAAGATCAACCGATAGGATGTCCAATGGTCGACGAAAAACGTCTCCGGTGTTTGCATGAATAACCGGCAATTTAAGGAACTGGCTGCCTTCTTTTCCGGACGCGCATTGCTTGTCTTTGTCAACGTGCTGGCTCTGATCATTCTTTGCGGCCTGATTTTCAAAGCCGCTCCCATCCTTCAGAGCGCTTCTTTATATGAGCTGCTGTTTTCAACCACCTGGCATCCCATGAAAAACCAGTTCGGCCTGTTCCCCTTTATTATGAGTACGCTGGCTGTGACGTTTCTGGCAATGATTCTGGCCGTACCGGTCTGCCTGCTGGCCGCCATCTATCTTGCCGAATACGCGGGCCGGCGTTTCAGAGAGGCCTCTCGCCTGGTCATTGATATTCTGGCCGGCATTCCCTCCGTCATTTACGGCCTGTGCGGTGTTTTGGTGATTGTGCCGTTTGTCGCCATGCTGGGCGAGCTATGCGATGTGTCGACATCAGGCTACAGCCTGCTTGCGGGAAGTCTTGTACTGGCGGTGATGGTGATTCCTTTTATCATTTCCATTTCGGTGGAGGTTCTCCGGATGGTGCCGGACCCTCTCCGGGAGTGCGCGCTGGCCCTCGGGACCACAAAGTGGGAGATGGTCAAGTATGTGGTGATCAAACGGGCGAAAAAAGGCCTTTTGGCGGCTGTGGTTCTGGGTTTTGCGCGTGCCTTTGGCGAAACGATGGCGGTTCTGATGGTGGTGGGAAACGTCGCCCAGGCGCCGTCTTCCCTGTTCGATCCGGCCTATCCTCTGCCGGCCCTGATCGCGAACAACTACGGCGAGGTGATGTCCATTCCTTTGTATGACGCGGCGCTGATGTCCGCGGCGTTGATCCTGTTGGTCATCGTCACGGGTTTCAGCCTTGTCGCGCACTACACGCTGTCGCGCATGGGGGAGGTTGCGGGTTCATGAACATTCGCAGGCTGGAAGAAAATATTTTCAAAGCGTTGATGATTATTTCGCTTCTGCTGGTCTTTGCCGCGCTGGCCGGCATCGTGGGCCTGGTGGCCATGAAGGGGCTGTCCTCTCTGAATCTTGCCATGATTGTGGAAACGCCCAGGGGCGGTTATTATCTGGGCAAGGAAGGCGGCATTGCCAACGCCATTATCGGGTCGCTGTATTTGGTGATCGGGGCGACACTCTTGGCTCTGATGATCAGTCTGCCGGTCGCGCTGGCCCTTCAAAAAGAGTATCTTCACAGGCGGCTGGCCGCTTTTACCAGGCTTGTGCTGGATATCCTCTGGGGAATCCCTTCCATTGTTTACGGTGTGTTCGGCTTTGTGATCATGGTCTGGCTGGGTTTGCGCGCGTCGCTTCTGGGCGGCATCATGGTGCTGACGCTTTTAATGGTGCCCGTTATGACCCGGGCCATGGATGAAGCGGTCCGTCTGGTGCCGTTTGAGCTCAAGGAAATGGCCTACGCACTGGGAAGCACCCGGATCGAAACGACGCTGGCGGTGGTTTTAAGACAGGCGTTTCCGGGGATCTGCACGGGCGTCATTCTGGCCATCGGTCGCGGGATCGGCGATGCCGCCTCCATTTTGTTTACCGCGGGCTATACGGACGAAATTCCCCGATCCCTTTTCGATCCGGTGGCATCATTGCCCCTGGCCGTCTTTTTTCAATTTGGAACACCCGTGCCGGAAGTTCAGGCCAGGGCCTTTGCGTCGGCCCTTGTCCTGCTTTTCATTATCCTGGTCATCAACATTGTGGCCAGGTTGCTGGGCTGGCGGTTTTCAAAAAATATTGTCAGGTAGGAAAAATGTCCAGAATACAAATTGAACAACTCTCCGTCTGCTACGGGAAAATCGAGATTCTCAAAAACATCACACTCGAGATTCCCGATCGGCAGATTGTCTGCATCATCGGACCGTCCGGTTGCGGAAAAACCACCCTGCTCAAAAGCATGAATCGTTTGCTGGATCTAAATGAAGATGTTTCGGTGACAGGAAATATCTTTGTAGACGGTTCGAGCATTTTCGGCGACGATGTGGACGTAACCGCGCTGCGTAAAAAAGTGGGGTTTTTGCCCCAGCGTCCCTATCCGCTGCCGATGTCGATCTTCGAGAATGTCGCGTTCGGTCCGCGGATTCACCGCCTGGATGCAGCTCATGTCTTTCCGGTGGATGGCAAGCGTGGCGATGGCCCGGGCAGGAGCAGCATGCGGCAGCTTGTCGAACATTACCTGCGTCTGGCTGGATTATGGGAAGAGGTGAAGGACCGGCTTGACGAACCGGCGGCGAAGCTGTCCATTGGCCAGCAGCAGCGGCTTGCGCTGGCACGCGTTTTATCCATCGAGCCTGAAGTGATTCTGGCCGACGAGGCCACATCGGCGCTGGACCCGCTTTCCGCGAAGCTGGTGGAGGACCAGTTCAGGCTGTTAAAGAAAGACTACACAATTATTCTGGTCACCCATATTCTTCGCCAGGCCCGAAGGCTTGGCGATCATATCGTGTTTTTGTATATGGGGGATCTCATAGAGAGCAAACCGGCCGCAACGTTTTTCGGACAACCGGAAAATGAAAAAACAAAAGCCTACATTAACGGAGACATCAGTTGACATGCATTCAATGAATTTATCCTATCTGCAACAGTTGGAAGCGGAATCCATCTCGATCCTGCGGGAGGTGGCGGCGACTTTTAAAAACCCCGTCATGCTGTATTCCGTGGGTAAGGACTCCAGCGTCATGGTGCGGCTCGCACAAAAAGCGTTTTATCCGGGGAAATTCCCCTTTCCCCTGATGCACATCGATACGGGGTACAAATTTCCCGAAATGTACGAATTTCGCGACGCCTTTTGCGCAAGCATCGGCGCGACGCTGATTGTGGAGCGAAACGAAAAACACATTGCCGAAGGCTGTCATCCGTTGACGACCGGTGTGGATCAATGCTGCGCGCGGCTGAAAACCGGCGCGCTTCTGGACGCTTTGCAAAAACACAAATTTGACGGGGCCATCGGCGGGGCCCGCCGCGAAGAGGAAAAATCGCGGGCCAAGGAACGCGTGTTTTCGCTGCGTGACGCTTTCGGCCAATGGGACCCGAAAAACCAGCGCCCCGAGCTTTGGGATGTTTACAACACGCGCCTGTCCGAAGGTGAAACCATGCGGATTTTCCCTCTGAGCAACTGGACGGAAAAAGACATTTGGGAATACATTCGCCTGGAAAGTATTCCCCTCGTGCCGATTTATTTTGCCAGGAAGCGGGAGGTGATCGTCCGCGACGGCATATTAATTCCGGTATGTGACGGCTATCAGGCGGCAGGCGTTCAGCGTTCGGGCAAATCGGAAATCGTCAGGGAAATGCTCTGCCGGTTTCGTTCTCTGGGCTGCATCCCCTGCACGGGCGCCATTGCTTCCTCCGCGACAACACTTGAGGAAATCATCAGCGAAGTGAGGGCCGCGACGAAATCCGAACGGGAAAACCGGGTGATCGACTTAACCTCCGACAGCTCCATGGAGCAAAAGAAGAAAGAAGGATATTTTTAATGCACACATCTGAAAAATCTCTGCTGCGGTTTGTCACCACCGGCAGCGTGGACGACGGAAATCCACGCTGATCGGCCGGCTGCTTTATGAGACCAAATCCATATACGAAGATCAGTACAAGGCGATTGAAAAAACGTCCAGAAAGAAAGGCCTCAAGGATGTCGAACTGGCTTATCTACTGGACGGTCTCGCGGCTGAGCGCGAACAGGGCATCACCATCGACGTGGCCTACCGCTACTTCGAGACGCCCAAAAGAAAATTCATCATCGCTGATTCGCCCGGCCATGTTCAGTACACCAAAAACATGGTAACCGGCGCGTCGAAGGCGGATTGCGCCGTCATCCTGATTGACGCGCGCAACGGCGTGCTCACGCAGTCCAGAAGACACGGCTTTCTCATTTCGCTTTTGCAGATTCCGCATTTGATTGTCGCGGTCAACAAGATGGACCTGATGGACTACTCGCGTGACGTGTTCGACCGCATTGTGGATGAATACAGGGAATTTTCGCAAAAACTCGATATTCACAACATTGTGTGCATCCCCGTTTCCGCGCTCAAGGGCGACAATGTCGTCGCCAGAAGCAAAAAAATGCCGTGGTATGAAGGACCCCCGCTTCTGACCGCTTTAGAGGCCATCAATGTTTCGGCCGATCGCAATCTCGTGGATTTTCGATTTCCCGTGCAGTACGTCATGCGTCCGGATTCGGAATTCCGCGGGTTTTCCGGCACGATTGTTTCCGGCACCATCTCGCCCGGTGAAGAAATCGCCGTGCTGCCTTCGGGGCGCACCACCCGCGTGAAATCCATTGTCACCTATGACGGAGAACTGAGCGCGGGATTTGCCGGTCAGGCCGTCGTGCTGACACTTTGCGACGAGATTGATATCAGCCGCGGCGATATGATCGTGCGCAAGAATAATCTGCCGCGCATTGAAAGTCGCCTGGAGGCGATTGTCTGCTGGATGGACGAAAAAGAAATGCGGCTGGACCGTCCCTACGTCATGAAGCACAACACCCGGTCGCTTCGCGCCTATATCAAAAAAATCGTCTATCGGATTGACGTTGACACGCTGCACCGCCAAGTCGTGGGTGCTTTCGGACTCAACGATATCGGGCGCGTCGAGTTGTCTCTGTCCGCGCCCCTGTTTTTTGATCCGTATAAAATCAACGCAGCCACCGGACGCTTCATCCTGATCGATCCGGAAACCCATCGCACGGTCGCAGCCGGTATGATCCGCGACGCCACCCGCCGGTTGGAAGATTACCAGAACGTGCCGCAGACAGATCCGGGTGTGGAACAGAAGTCCCCGCATACCGTTTGGCGCGCGCTCAACATCGGCCGGGCCGAGCGCGAACGTCAAAATCGCCATCAGGCTGCCGTGCTTTGGCTGACCGGGTTGTCCGGTTCCGGCAAATCCACAATTGCGATGGCGCTGGAACGAAAGCTTTTTGACCGCGGCTGCCGCACGGCGCTGCTCGACGGTGATCTGCTCCGGCACGGCTTGTGTTCGGATCTGGCCTTTTCCGCCGCCGATCGGCAGGAGAACATGCGCCGCGCCGGGGAAACCGCCAAAATGTTTTTTGAACACGGCAATATTGTGCTGTGTGCCCTGATATCGCCTTTCCGGCAGGACCGCGAACGCATCCGGCAGCGTTTTCCCGCCGGCCGTTTTGTGGAAATATACGTGCGTTGCGACATTGAGGAATGCAAACAGCGCGACCCCAACGGCCTTTATCAGAAAGCGGCAAGCGGCATCATTTCCGGATTCACCGGAATCGATTCGCCGTATGAAGAGCCGATGGAGCCGCAACTGGTTATAGATACAAAAACGTGGGATCTCAACCGGTGCGTCTCTGAGATTGAACAGTATCTTACGAATCAGGATCTCCTTTTTCCCAGAGACGACGAGGGATACGAATGAAGAAAGCGCTGATTCTTGGCATTACCGGTCAGGACGGGTCGTGGCTTGCGAAGCTGCTTTTGGAAAAAGGGTATCAGGTGTCGGGAACCTCGCGCGACGCGGAAATGACAAGGCTCGATAATTTGCGGCAACTTAACGTGCTGGAATGCGTAGGGCTTTATTCCGTTGCGATCCGGGATTTTCGCAGTGTGTTACAGGTCATCATCAAAACCGAGCCGGATGAAATTTACAACCTCAGCGGACAGACGTCGGTGGCGCTTTCGTTCGCGCAGCCGGTGGAAACCTTCGAAAGCATCAGTGTCGGCAATCTGAACCTTCTGGAAGCGATTCGCCTGTCTTCACGAAAAACCAGGCTCTACAACGCTTGTTCCGGCGAATGCTTCGGAAACACAAACGGTGAGGCGGCGGATGAACAAACGCCTTTCCGGCCCCGAAGCCCCTATGCCGTCGCCAAGGCCGCGGCCTTCTGGCAGGCGGCCAATTACCGGGAGGCTTACGATATCTTTGTGAGCTCCGGTATTTTATTTAATCATGAATCCCCGCTGCGTCCGGAGCGCTTTGTGACGCAAAAAATCATCGCTGCCGCCTGCCGTATCGCGAGGGGAAGTAGGGAAACATTGGCGTTGGGTAACATGAAAGTTGAGCGCGACTGGGGCTGGGCGCCGGACTACGTCGAAGCGATGTGGCGGATGCTTCAGCAGGAGGACGCCGACGATTATGTGATTGCCACGGGTGAGACGAGCGGGCTTGGCGACTTCACCAAAGAGGCTTTTTCCGCTTTAGGCATGGACTGGCAGGACCACGTCCGGCACGACCCGGCGCTTTTGCGGCCTTCGGATATTCTCTCCGCCCGTGCCAATCCGGCAAAAGCGGCCCGAAAACTCGGTTGGCGGGCCCGTTACAAAATGAAAGACGTCATCCGTTTGATGCTGGATGCGCAAAAGCAAGGCTTAGACGGAAAGATTGAGCATTAAGGTGGAAGTGCCGGGGGGAAAATATATTATTGAAAACGAAAAAAAGTTTTATCCTGCATACGGCAAGCGCTTGTTTGATTTGGCATTGACGATTCCCGCAGTGATTGTGTTGTCGCCGATATTGATGATTGCCGCGCTGCTGGTGCGCGTCCGGCTGGGCAGTCCTGTGCTGTTTGAACAGGAGCGTCCCGGATTGAAAGAGAAGGTCTTTGTGGTTTATAAATTCCGCACGATGACGAACGCCCTGGACAATGATGGCGAATTGCTTCCCGATGTGCAAAGGATAACGCGTTTTGGCACTTTCCTGCGCAAGGCCAGCATTGATGAGTTACCGGAACTCTTCAATGTTCTGAAGGGGGATATGAGCCTGGTCGGGCCGCGTCCGCTTCTGGTGAAGTATTTGCCTTACTATACCAGCCGGGAGCGCCTTCGCCACAGTGTTCGACCCGGACTGACCGGCTTGGCGCAGATCAGCGGAAGAAACTACTTACCGTGGGACGAACGCTTGGGAATGGATGTGCGCTATGTTGAGAATATGTCGTTGTGGCTGGATGTAAAAATCATTCTTCAGACATTCTTGCAGGTGATGAAAGCCAAAAATGTCACGCCGCTGCCTGGAACGGCCTGTAATTACCTGTCGGATGATCGTGAGAAGCAAAAACAAACCAACCCCTAGTGGAGAGCGAAAGGAGGCATATCCTGTGCGAAAAATATTGTGTGGTCCTAAGGTCTACCTTCGGCTGATTGAGCGCGAAGATCTGGCAAAGCGAGTGGCATGGATTAACGATCCCGCGGTTCAGGCAACGCTTAATTTTGATTATCCGACCTCTCTTGCCCGAACGCAAAAGTGGTTCGAGGGCA
Source organism: Smithellaceae bacterium (assembly GCA_046484315.1). Taxonomy (GTDB): domain Bacteria; phylum Desulfobacterota; class Syntrophia; order Syntrophales; family Smithellaceae; genus UBA8904. The sequence goes on from JAWOJC010000063.1 coordinate 12,826, forward strand.
TTGTGCAGGATAAAACGCGCCTTGATTTCTCAGTCTGCCTGCTGGATTCACAGGAGTATATCGGTATTGGCGGGATTGTGAATATTGACCATCGGGTGAAAAAAGCTGAGCTTTATTTCACCATAGGGAATCGGGATCAATGGGGGAAAGGGTCGGCCACGGAAGCGTTGATTCTTCTCACGAATTATGGATTTATCGAATTGGGCCTGAACAGGGTTTATGGATACTACAATGCGGATAATGGCAAGACGTCCCACATCACACAAAAAATCGGATGGAAGCAAGAGGGGACATTCAGACAGGATCTGGTTTCCCACGGAAAAATTCACGATAGAAATGTGGTGGCCATACTCAAGAAAGAATGGGAAAACAATCCCGTTTACGATATTTAACGCCTTTTGGTTTGGGCCTGTGTCTTTAGGTATTCATCTGTTGTGGTGAGGATGGGCTAAAATCCCTCGGGGCTATCCTGCCATTGATACGATTGCTGTTCGCCTCTGTCATGTGTTCATTGCTCCGGAAATTCGGTTGGTCGGCGTTGGCGCCGTAGTCATAAAAAAAGGAAACTGCTTAGAAGATGAATGTATTGCTGACATGCGCCGGGCGGCGCAATTATCTAGTCGAATATTTTAAACAGGCGGTTGGTGCCCGTGGTCGAGTTCTGGCTGCGGATCAGTCCCCCAGCGCGCCCGCTCTTCAGGCGGCTGACGAAGCATATGTGATGCCGGGTGTTTTTGATCCGGGCTATGTCGAACAGCTCCTGACCATCTGTAAAAGCAGGCAGGTCGGCCTCGTGATTCCCCTCAATGATCTTGAGCTTCCCGTGCTGGCGGAAAATAAGGCTCGCTTTTGCAGCGAAAGCATTATTGTCGTCGTTTCTGATGCCGCTGTTGTGAACACATGCTTTGATAAATATCAAACCCTGGCGTTCGCGCAAAAGAACGGTATCGTGGTGCCGCCCTCTTATTTTTCACCTCTAGAGGCACGTCAGGCTCTGGATTCCGGTGCACTGGCGTTTCCGCTTGTCGTCAAACCGAGGTGGGGTTCAGCTTCCTTCGGCGTGGAGGTCTGTTATGATGAAGATGAACTCACGCATGTTTTTGAGCTTGCCAAAAAACGACTGGTTAGATCATTTGTGGCAAAGTTGAGCACAAATATGGAACAATGCCTTTTGATTCAGCCAATAATTTCCGGTCAGGAGTATGGTCTTGATGTTGTCAATGATCTCGCTGGCCGCCATGTTTGCACCTTTGTAAAAAAGAAGCTGGCGATGCGTTCCGGCGAGACGGATAAGGCCGTCAGTATTGAGTATCCGGAGCTGTTTGAGATCGGAAGAAATATCGGAATGCGTCTGGGGCATGTTGGTAATCTCGATCTGGATGTTTGCGGCGACGATAACGGTTTATTTTTGATTGATATGAATCCGCGGTTTGGCGGTGGCTATCCATTTTCTCATATGGCGGGCGCAAATGTGCCGGCCGCCCTTTTAGCCTGGGCGGAAGGAAAACAGCCTGATCCTTCCTGGTTGACAATCTCGCCGGGCGTTACTGCATCCAAGTACAGCAAATTGATCACGGTTAAGTAAGACAAAACCAGATGAAATCAATCCTCAAAGTCAGAAGAATGACCATTGACAGCGTCCGGGCCGTCCGGGATACTTGGACGATGCTGCGGGGCATTCATTACCGGCTCTTACGAAGACGGCGGAAGGGCAGCCTTTTCAACGTCAGACGCATAATGGTTATCAATCAACAGGCCCTTGGGGACGCAACACTCAGCCTGCCGGCGCTCCGTGATCTGGCAGACTGGAAGGCTTCCGGCGCAGGGCGCGAGGTTTTCTTTGTGGTTCGGCCTGAATATGAACAATGGATACAGACGAGAGTCCCTGATGTCAGAGTCCTGAGCGTTCATCCGCAACGCACTCACAGCACGGATACGGCGCTGTTGTTCAAGTCGCGGGAGCCGGACATGCTCATCGACATGGATACGACACGAAACACCTCAAATCTGAAGCTGGCAAAAAAATTAAAGGTTTCTGTTATCATCGGCAATGACTGCGGCGGTAAGGGAAGCTGGCCGGATGTGACGGTTGCGTTCGGTTCATTGAAAGCGCCTTTGCCGCATATATCGGAAAGATACCGGAATATGGTAAAGGCGATAACCCTGCACGCCGGTGCTCCACACGCCCCGGGAACGCACGGCTGCAAACCGTGTGTCTATCCCCTAAAAATCGGTATTCATCCGGGGTCAAGCCTGAACGGTGTTTCAAGAAGATGGCCTGTCCAAAGATTTGCGGAACTCATCAACAAGATTTCCGGTCAATGGGAATGTCAGATACATTTGTTTGGCGGATACGCAGAGAAAAGCGAAATTGATAAACTGCTGGATATTATGGGCGGGAAAATCCATGGAACCTGCATAAACCAGTCACTGGTAGTGTTTGCCGCCGGTCTGGCCGAAATGGATCTGCTTTTATGCAACAACAGCGGACCGATGCACGTTGCCGCAGAGCTCAATGTTTCTACAATAAGCATTAACGGTCCGACCGCCCGTAATTTTTACCCGGTAAAAAAGGGAAATGACCATCTGGCTCTTCATGCCGATCTACCTTGCATTGGATGCAATGATACCAATAGCTGTGAGATCAGAATTGCCTGCCTGAAAAACTATACGAGTGAGGATGCATGGACGAAAATAAAGCCGTTCATGGAACGCTTTACGATCAACCGTCGGTAAACAGGATATCCGGGAGGTCTGAGCGTATTCATATTCGTAGCGCAATGTTCCGGGGGGTGATCAAAGAAAAGACACAGAAGCTTCTTAACGGAGAAGGAGAGGCGTGAGACGTAAAGTCAGCACAAACAGAAAAGTTCTTTTTTATGCCGCCGTCCGGGATGCCTCTCTTTTTCAGACAATGGGTTTTTATGAGACGGATATCAGAATATTGCAAGACTGCGGTTTTGACGTGACGCCGACCAACAGAATTTTGGACTTTCTCAAGTTCCGGACGTACGACTATGCCTTTATCTACTTCTGGACCAAAGGTCTGCTGCCGGCCTTCATCGGCAAATGTTTCGGCAAAAGAGTCCTCTTTACCGGCGGCATCGATTCGCTCGACCGCGTCTTCAACAAATCGTTGTTTGACTATACACTGAAGAAATGGCTGTTTCGGGCATGCATGCTTGTTGCCGATGCCGGCATTGCGGTTTCCCGAAGCGATCTGCAAAACATAAAAAAAACCGGATGCCGGATGAATAATATCCATCTGATTCCCCATGCCATCGACACGGAGCTTTATGCTTACGACAACAGGCAGAAAAAAAACACAATCCTCACGGTGGCCTGGATGGGATCGACAAGCAATGTGAAACGTAAGGGTGTTGACCGGTTGCTGGACGTCTTTCAGGCGTTTGCTGCAACGGACGGGGAATTTTCATTGGTTTTAGCCGGACCCGAAGGCGAAGGCAGCGCCTATCTGAAGCGGAAGGCCGACCGCCTGCACATCGGCCATCGCGTGGTTTTTACGGGTGCCGTTTCAGAGGAAGAAAAAATCCGGCTTCTGAACGAGAGCAAATATTATTTTCAGTTATCCGAATATGAGGGATTCGGCATTGCGGCCATAGAGGCGCTGGCTGCCGGCAATCTCGTTTTTCATTCGGGGCGGGGCGGTCTTGCCGACTCCATGCCGCCCGAAGGCATTCTCGTGGAAGACATCGATAACAGCGGGGCCATCGCAGAAGCACTTCGGCAGGTGGATTTGCGTTACGCCGACTATCAGGATCGAATTCGGCAAGGCGTGATGCGCATGCGGAAAGACTATGCCTATCTCCTGCGCAGGGGAAAAATCAGCAATCTACTTACACAACTGGATGGTTGAAAAAGGAGTGATGCATGTTTAAGAACAAAACACTTTTAATCACAGGCGGAACGGGTTCGTTCGGAAACGCGGTGCTGCATCGGTTTCTCAAGACGGCGATCCGGGAAATCCGCGTGTTCAGCCGCGATGAGAAGAAGCAGGAGGATTTGCGTATAGCCCTGGCCAGTCCCAAAGTTAAGTTTTTCATAGGGGATGTCCGCGATGCCGATAGTCTTCTGTCGGCCATGCAGGGGGTGGATTATATCTTTCATGCAGCGGCGCTCAAGCAGGTGCCCTCCTGCGAATTTTTTCCGATTGAGGCGATCCGGACCAATGATCTGGGGGCGGAAAATGTCATGAACACGGCCCTGGCCTGTGGTGTCAAGAAGTTGATTGTGCTGAGCACCGACAAGGCGGTCTATCCAATAAACGCGATGGGGATGTCCAAGGCGCTGATGGAAAAACTGATGGTAGCCAAGGCCCGCATGTATGGCGACAAGCGGACCCTGTTTTGCGGGACGCGCTACGGTAACGTCATGGGCTCCCGCGGATCGGTGATCCCGCTTTTCCTGCGCCAGATTCAAGATGGTGTTCCCCTGACATTGACCGATCCGGAGATGACCCGCTTTATGATGACCCTGGATGATGCCGTCGATCTGGTCCTTTATGCCTATCAGAAAGGGCGTCCCGGTGACATTTTTGTGCGCAAAGCCCCTGCGGTTACGATCGGTGTGTTGGCGGAGGCCATGCTGAAGATCTTCGGGGTGAAGAAAAAAAGCCGGATTATCGGAACACGGCACGGTGAAAAGCTTTACGAAACCCTCCTTACCCGGGAAGAAATGGCCAAGGCTGAGGATTTGGGGGATTATTTCCGTATTCCGGCTGATGTCCGCGATCTGAACTACAATTGCTACTTTGTAGAAGGGCAAAAAGAGATATCGCTGAAAGAAGACTACAATTCCCACAATACGGAAAGGCTGGATGTTAACGGGATGATTCAACTTCTTTTAAAGCTTGATATCATTCAGCGGGCATTGAAGGGCGAGAAAATAGAGAAGTGACAGCGATCAGAAGACAGGGCAGAGATCAGGGCCTTAAAACGATGACTTGCTATGTTTGAAAAATATTGTATTATATTTCCGTAATATGTCAATATTCACATAATTTGGAAATATTTGATATGAATTACCTCGCATTTAAAGAACAATTGGTTGATTTTATTGCATTCAATTTAACCGACATTCGAAAAATAGATGCCGGTTTTAACCTTCGCCGCTTGAGTGAATGGCAGGGAAAGGGCTACATAAAAATGATCCGAAGAGGGCATTATGTCTTCTCCGATCTGCAAATCAATGAATCCGTTCTTTTCCTGATGGCCAATAAAATTTATGTGCCTTCCTACGTGTCGATGGAAATAGCTCTTGCGCATTACAACATGATTCCGGAAGCTGTGTATGGCATTACGTCTGTTTCATCCCGCAAAACAAATCATTTTGTGACGGATTTTGGCGAATTTATTTATCATCACATCAAACCGCAACTGATATTCGGTTATCGCCTTGTCAGCTATCGCGGCCGAAAATTTAAAATTGCCGAACCGGAAAAAGCAATTCTTGATTATTTCTATCTCCATGCACATCTGAACATGGAAGATGACTTTTCCGGCTTGCGTATCAATGGCGGAGAATTCAAAGAACAGATAGACATGGATAAGCTCCAAAGGTATCTTGCCGCCTTTAACAATAAGCGGCTCGAGAAAAGAATCAATAGATTTTTAAAGCATATAAACTATGATTAGCATCAATCAGATCGAACAACACTATCCTGAATATCTACGCGGTTTTAAAAGAAATATTCTGCGCGAATATCTGCAATATAAAATTTTGGAAATCATATTCAATTCCAGGATTGCGCCCAAATTGTCTTTTCTCGGCGGGACGGCATTGCGAATTGTCCATGAGAATACACGTTTTTCTGAAGACCTTGATTTTGATAATTTCAGCCTCAGTGAAGAAGACTTTTCGCTGCTGACTAAAGAAATTCAGACAGGGCTCCAGAGAGAAGGATACAATGTAGAAATCCGCAATGTTCTGAAAAGAGCTTTTCGCTGCTATATCAAACTGCCACAGGTTCTGTTTGAGAATGCCATGTCTGATTTGGTGCAGGAAAAGATTCTTATCCAGGTGGATACGGAACCGCATGATTTTTTCTATAAACCGGACAAGGTATTTCTGAATAAATTTGACGTTTTTACACAGATTGCCGTTACGCCGCCCGATATTCTTCTGGCGCAAAAATTTTATGCGCTGCTTAATCGTAAAAGAGCTAAGGGGCGGGATTTTTATGATGTGGTTTTCTTACTGCAAAAAGCAAAACCAAATTATGAATACCTGAAACAAAAAGCCGGTGTGCCGAATGCAAAAGCGCTGAAAGACAAAGTGCTTAACCATCTGGAAGGACTGAATCTAAAAGATCTGGCAAAAGACGTTGAGCCGTTTTTATTTCAGCCCTCCGACGGCAGGAAGATTATCCTATTTTCGGATTATATTAAACAAGTGAAGCTATCATAGAGAAGCCTCGCCAGAGAGTAAGCATATCCCGGCGATCAGAGGGCAAAAACGCACAGGCGCAGGACCTGTAAAAGGTAGCGAGAAGAAAAAATGAAAGTACTGGTAACAGGGGCTAAGGGGTTTATCGGACGGAATCTGGTGGTGATGCTGGCAAAACTGCCCGATGTTGAGATAATCGGGTATGACTTGGATGATCCGCTGGATGTTCTGGATAAGGGTCTTGCAACAGCCGCTGTGGTGTTTCATTTGGCAGGAATCAACCGTCCTGAAAAACCTGAAGACTATGCCGCGGGTAACACAGGTTCCACGCAATTGATCTGCGAAAAGCTTCGTGCGCTGGGCCGTAAACCTTTAATTGTTCTGTCGTCATCGATTCAGGCTAAAATGGACAATCCCTATGGACTGAGCAAACGCGGGGCGGAAGACGCCCTGTTGAATTTTTCAAGGGATACTGGCGCAGGGCTTGTCATTTTCCGGATGAAAAATGTTTTCGGGAAGTGGTGCCGACCGAATTATAATTCCGCCGTGGCGACATTTTGCCACAACATCGCCCGGGATCTGCCAATCAACATTTCCAACCACACAAACGTTGTGAATCTGGTTTATGTGGATGACGTCTGTGCTGCCATGATGGAAGCCGGGGGGGTGGTGTCTCCTCCCTATGAGCACTTTGTGCCTGGAGTAGACTCGGCTTTTGCCGATATTACGCCGTCATTTAAAATTACACTCGGGGAGCTGGTCGATACGATTACGGCTTTTAGAGAAACCCGATCCTCCCTGCAGGTTCCAGATTTTAACGATCCTTTCATTTATCGGCTCTATGCCACATACCTGTCATATCTTGAAAACAACAATTTTGCCTACGGTCTGGATGTTAAAACGGACCACCGGGGATGTCTGGCCGAGTTTCTGAAGTCGCCGTCTTTCGGGCAGATTTTTGTTTCCCGCACAAAGCCGGGGATTACGCGCGGAAATCATTATCATCATACGAAGACGGAAAAGTTTCTCGTTGTGCAGGGCGAGGCGGTGATCAGGTTCAGGAAGATCGATAAACAAGAGGCGATAGGCGATAGGCGAGAGGCGATAGGGGAAGTGATCGGAGATCAGGAATCAGAAGTTATTGAATATCGCGTTTGCGGGGAGGAATTTCGCGTGGTGGACATACCGCCGGGCTATACGCATTCGATTGAAAATGTCGGCAAGGGTGAACTGGTGACTCTATTCTGGGCCAATCAGATTTTTGATCCCGAAAAACCGGATACGTTTGCAAAGCAAGTTAAGCTTGCTTTGCAGGCGATGGACGATAGGCGATAGGAAGGGATGGATGATTAAAAAAGGCTTTAAAGATCTAACAACATGGCAGAAGGCGAGAGATTTTGCCATATTGATGTATGGTGTGACAAACAACAGCTCGTTTCAAAAAGACTATGGTCTTCGGGAGCAGATCAGGAGATCGGCTGTCAGCATACCAAGTAATTTAGCGGAAGGGGATGAAAGAGGAACGGACAAAGAGGCCGTTCGATTTTTTTACATAGCCAAAGGTTCGCTTGCGGAGCTTCGAACCCAAATGGAAATTGCATCTAGAATAGGTTATATTGACGACGTACTTTATGCCGATCTGGAACATAAAGCTATCGAGATCGGTAAAATGATTGGTGCTTTGATTAAATCCCGTTCGTCATAAAAGGTGTTAGCTATTGCCTATCGCCCATAGCCCATAGCCTGATATTTGGAGGTTTCATGAAAGTAACAACCATTCTTGGCACACGACCTGAGATTATCCGTCTGTCGCGTGTGATGGCGGCGCTGGACCGTTATGTCGAGCACACGATCATCCACACCGGACAGAATTACGACTACGAACTCAATCAGATCTTTTTTGAGGATCTGGAAATCCGCAAACCCGATTACTTTTTAGAAGCGGCAGGGAAGAATGCCGCGCAGACAGCCGGATGGGTGATCAGCCGCGCGGATGACGCGCTGGAAAAAATACAGCCGGACGCCGTTCTGATTTTGGGTGATACCAACAGCTGCCTTGCCGCCTATGCC
>JAWOJC010000122.1:0-3795 GCA_046484315.1 Smithellaceae bacterium
CGTGCTGGCCCCGCTTGTGCGCGGCAAAAAAGGCGAGTTTCAAAAGGAGCTCAAAAAACTGCAGAAAGAAGGTTTCGTCCGCGTGCGTATTGACGGGGACATCCGCGACCTGACGGACGACATCACGCTGGCCAAAACCAAACGCCACGACATTGATCTGGTCGTGGATCGTCTGGTCATGAAAGAAGGCGTCCGCAAGCGGCTGCGCGACTCCATCGAAATCGCGGCGAACCGCGCCGAAGGCCTTGTGCGGATCGTTGAGGCCAACGCTAAGGAAACGCTATACTCTGAAAAATACGCCTGTCCCGATTGCGGCATCAGCATGCCTTCGCTGGCGCCCCGGATGTTTTCCTTCAACAGCCCCTATGGCGCCTGTCCGGCCTGCAACGGTCTGGGCTCGCGCATGCACTTTGCCGAAGCGCTGGTCGTGCCGGACGCGGGCCTGACCCTGCGCGAAGGCGCTATCGCCCCGTGGGCGAACCGCAGCTCGCTTTATTATCACAATTTGCTCGACGCGCTGGCTTCGCACTATCACTTCGATCTCAACACCCCGTTTAACCAGCTGCCGGAAAAAATCCGGAACGTGCTGCTGTACGGATCGGGCGCCGAAGCCATTAAGTTTTACCACGACGTGAAGGACAAGCGCTACTTCGCGAACCGGCCTTTCGAAGGGGCCATCAAGCAGCTCGAACGACGCTGGCGGGAGACAGCCTCCACGGCGGTGCGCAATGATCTGGCGCGCTATATCGACCTGAGCGCCTGCGAAACCTGCGGCGGCGCGCGCCTCAAAAAAGAAAGCCTGGCCGTCACGGTCGGCGGCAAAAACATTGACGCGCTTTGCCGCCTGTCCATTCGTGAAACGCTGGCATTTTTTAACGGGCTTGCCCTGACGGCCCAGGAGCAAAAGATCGCGGAGCGGATTCTCAAAGAAGTTCTCAGCCGCCTGCAATTTCTGCTCAACGTCGGCCTGGATTACCTCAGTCTGGCGCGATCCGCCTCCACGCTCTCCGGCGGCGAGTCGCAACGCATCCGGCTGGCCACGCAGATCGGTTCGGGGCTGATGGGCGTTTTGTACGTGCTGGACGAACCGACCATCGGCCTGCACCAGAAAGACAATTTAAGGCTCATCGACACGCTTAAGAAGCTGCGTGACATGGGCAACACCGTGCTGGTGGTGGAGCATGACGCGGACATGATGTACGCCTGCGACCAGATCATCGACATGGGACCGGGCGCCGGCGTTCACGGGGGCGACGTGGTTTTTCAGGGCACGCCGGCCCAGGTGCTGCAAAGCGAAACCTCGCTCACGGGCCGCTACCTCTCGGGCAGGGCCGCCATTACCGTGCCGCACAAAAAGCGCAAAAAAACAGGCCGCAACATTCTTTTGGAAGGCGCGTCGCAAAACAACCTGAAAAATATCGACATCAAAATCCCGACAGGCGTTCTGACCGCGGTGACGGGGGTTTCCGGCTCCGGCAAAAGCTCGATGGTCATTGAAACACTCTACAAAGTAATGGCAAGGCGCCTGGGCCAGCAGACCGGCTCCATGGGTAAAATCAAGCGGGTCAAAGACATGGGGGATATTGAACGGGTCATCATGATCAATCAGCAACCCATCGGGCGCACGCCGCGCTCGAATCCCGTAACGTACACCGGTATTTTTTCCTACATCCGGGATTTGTTCACCGGCCTCCCGGAATCGCGCGTGCGGGGCTACAAGCCGGGACGCTTCAGTTTCAATGTAAAAGGCGGCCGCTGTGAAGCGTGCGAAGGCAACGGCCTGATTAAAATCGAAATGCATTTTCTGCCGGACGTGTATGTCACCTGTGATGCCTGCCTGGGCAAGCGCTTCAATCCCGACACACTGGACGTGACGTACAAAGAGAAAAATATCGCCCAGGTGCTGGACATGACGGTTACCCAGGCGCTGGATTTCTTTGCCAACATCCCTTCAATCCGGACCCACCTGCAACTGCTGTCCGATGTGGGCCTGGGCTATATCCGTCTGGGGCAGTCCGCCACCACACTGTCCGGTGGCGAGGCCCAGCGCATCAAACTGGCGCGCGAACTGGGCAAACGCGTCAACAGCAACACCTTGTATATTCTGGACGAACCGACCATCGGCCTGCACTTCGCCGACATCCAAAGGCTGCTCGACGTGCTTTCGCGCCTGGTGGACATGGGCAACACGATGGTGGTCATTGAACACAATCTCGACATTATCAGATGCGCCGATCATGTCATCGATCTGGGCCCCGAGGGCGGCCCCGGCGGCGGACGCATCATCGCGGCCGGCACGGTTCAGGAAGTGGCCAAAAACGAACAATCCGCCACCGGCCTTTTTTTAAAATCAATTCTGGCATCACAGGCCGAATCCCCGTCATCCGCTTTGAAACACCCTAAAGCCGGCGCGGCCTGATTTGTGCGGCCGATCCATGTTTTTCAAATAATCCCGCCCGGAAATTCAAGATTTTATCAATCTTTGACGATATCAATTTCGGCGCGTAAAAGATAACCACCCTAAAATCGAGAAAATACATGAATTTATTAGAGTTATCCCCATTAAAATACCGGCATTCCCTGCTTATTATTGATGACGAACCCTCCATTCTGGAACTTTTCGGCATGATTCTGACCTCGGATCAGTTCGATGTGCACACAGCCGCCTCCGGCCGGGAAGGCCTTGAAATCCTGAAACAAAACAACGAATTTTCACTGATTATCTCCGATCAGATGATGCCCGGCATGACCGGCGTGCAGTTTTTCGCGCAGGCGAGAAAAATCTGCCCGCTGGCCACACGGATATTGCTGACCGGTTTTACGGATACCGATGCCATTATCGAAGCGATCAACACCGGCGGCATTCATCTGTACCTGACCAAACCCTTTCATAAAGACGACCTGATCTACCAGATCAACCAGCTGCTGGCCAAAACGGAACTGCTGATGGAAAACCGGCGCCTGGATCTGCTGGTTAAAAAGCAGAACAGCGAACTGCTTGATCTCAATAAAAATCTGGAAGAAAAGGTAAAACTCAAAACAAAGGACCTGGCCGAACACGCGGAAAAACTTCACGCCAGCTATGATAAGATCCGCATGATCCTGGAAGGAACCGTTCTGGCCATGTCTAAAATCGTGGAAAGCCGCGACCCTTACACGGCGGGCCATGAACAGCAGGTCGCGCGCATCGCCTTTCTGATCGCGCAGGCAATGTCGCTGCCGGAAGACCAGGCGGACAGCGTGCGCATTGCCGCGTCTTTACACGACATCGGCAAAATCGCCGTCCCTTCGGAAATCCTCACCAAACCCGGACGTTTAAGCCGTCTGGAAATGGAGATGGTGAAAACGCATTCGCAAAACGCCTACGACATTCTGTGTAACATCGCGTTTCCCTATCCCATCGCGGATATCATTTTACAGCATCACGAAAGAATGGATGGCTCCGGCTATCCGCTGGCCCTGTCCGGCGAGGATATTCTGCTGGAGGCACGGATCATCGGGGTGGCCGATGTCATCGAAGCCATGTCCGCGCACCGGCCCTACCGTCCGGCGCTGGGTATTGAGGCCGCGCTCGAAGAAATCACCAAAAATGCGGGCACTCTCTACGACGCGCGCGTGGTCGAGGCCTGTCTGAATATTTACAAGACTTCCGGTTCTCAGGGATTGCTTCAGTCACATGCCTGATCGTTTAAAATAACTCGACATTATCGCCCAGCCCCTCGTCCTGCCCCGCCTGTCCGGGCTCGGAAGAAACGTCCGGAGCCACAACCTTCGCGGGCGGCTTTTCTACCAGCG
>JAWOJC010000242.1:0-6965 GCA_046484315.1 Smithellaceae bacterium
TTTCAGGTCAGGCGCGCGCAGGTTCGATGGCGGTATTTATATAGGATATCGGAAAGATACGCCATAGTGCAAAATGGATGATATTCTCGAATAAAAAATCAGATTGCAAATTTTTTGCGATTTCTGTATAAAAGGCCATCTCCAGTGAGTCTCATGAAGCAAAATCGATGTTCCGTCGAATTTGTTTTGTCAAAAAAAGAAAATTAAACCTGCTGAAAATGATTCAGCAACCGTTTGACGATTTCAACTCGATTTTTAGTCTATCCAGGATTCTCAAAATACGGCCGGGTTAAGGCGTTGTATTTCGTCACGCAATCAATCCGGCTCTGGAGACGCAGACGATGGACATTGTTTTCGAAGACGTCAGCAAAATTGTCAATGGCGCAACCCACATCAACCGGATCACACTTAAAATTGAAAGTGGCGCGACCAATGTAATCCTGGGACACACGCTTGCAGGCAAGACCTCGCTTTTACGTCTGATGGCCGGACTGGATCGTCCCACCTCGGGCCGTATTTTACTTTCCGGAAAAGACGTGACGGGGCTGTTTGTCCGAAAAAGAAGCGTGGCCATGGTTTACCAGCAGTTTGTCAATTATCCTTCCATGACGGTTTACGACAACATCGCTTCGCCTTTAAAAATGAGCCGACTGCCGGCGGCCGATATCGATCAGAGGGTTCGTAAAACCGCGGCCATGCTGCATATCGAAAACCTGCTCGACCGGCTGCCTGCAGAACTCAGCGGCGGCCAGCAGCAGCGCACCGCCATTGCCCGTTCACTCGTCAAAGATTCGGAGCTTCTGCTCCTCGATGAGCCGCTGGTTAATCTGGATTACAAGCTGCGCGAAGAACTGCAAGTGGAGCTTCAGGAAATTTTCAAAGAGCGCAAAGCCATCGTGGTTTACACCACCACAGAACCCTCCGAGGCGCTGATGCTGGGCGGCAACATTGTGGTTCTGGATGAGGGCCGCATTTTACAGACGGGCGCCACCCCTGATGTTTATCATCATCCGGCAAACACACGCGTTGCTCAGGTTTTCAGTGATCCGCCGATCAATTTTCTTCCGGCCGTTGTGTCAGGCCGTATCGCGAGGTTGGGGCAGGACATCGACATCCCCATGCTAGGCCATCTTGAGGCTGTGCCGGACGGCCGGTATATTTTCGGTGTGCGACCGAACCATTTGTTTCTGGTAAACGGCAACGCACAAAATGCCGTTATCCGCGTTAAAGTCATCCTGGCTGAAATCAACGGATCGGAAACATTCATACACGTCAACCACGGGGAAACCCATCTGGTCGTCCAGGAAGACGGTATTCACCCGCGCCACATCGGGTCGGAAATATCTGTATTTGTCAATCCCTGTTGTTTTTTCGTTTACTCGGAAGCGGGCGAGCTTTTGGCCTCGCCGTTTCGCAATGACTAGAACGGGAGTCGGGTATGGCTCGGATTGAATTTGACAATGTCGCCCACAGTTACCTTCGCCACCCCAAAAATGACGATGATTATGCCATTAAGACCATCAGCAATGCCTGGGATGACGGCGGCGCCTATGCCCTTTTGGGACCATCCGGTTGCGGAAAAACCACTCTTTTAAACATTATTTCCGGACTGATTACGCCGACGAAGGGTCGCGTGCTGTATGACGGACAGGAGGTCACCGCGCTGCCCCCGGAAAAAAGAAACATCGCGCAGGTGTTTCAGTTTCCGGTGCTCTATGACACCATGACCGTTTATGAAAATCTTGCCTTTCCCCTGCAAAACCGGAATGTCGAAAAACAAGCGATCGACCGGAGAGTTCATGAGATAGCGGATATTCTGGATTTAACCGCCTGCCTCAAACAAAAAGCGGCTGGACTGGCCGCGGATGCAAAGCAGAAAATATCGCTGGGGCGCGGGCTGGTGCGCAGCGACGTGGCCGCTATTTTATTTGATGAACCTTTGACCGTGATCGATCCGCATCTCAAATGGCATCTGCGTCGCAAACTCAAAGAAATACACGAACGACTGAAGTTGACTTTAATTTATGTCACCCATGATCAGATGGAGGCACTGACATTCGCCGAAAAAGTCGTGGTGATGTACGAAGGAGAAATTGTCCAGACCGGTACGCCTGAGGATTTGTTCGAAAATCCCGAGCATAAATTCGTCGGTTATTTCATCGGTTCTCCGGGCATGAACTTTCTGGCTTGTCGTATCGATGGCCGGACCGCTTATGTGGACGACTTGACGATAGAACTCGACGGGAAAACCGCGGATGCCGCAAAGCGCGCAAGAGGAATGCTAGAATTGGGTATCCGGCCGAAGTATCTGACAATCGCCTCCGCGCCCGTCGATCACAGCCTCGCAATGGAGGTTAAAAATATTGAAGACCTCGGAAGCTATAAAATTGTCACGCTGCTTTTAAATAACAAAACCCTGTATGCGCGGCTGACGGAAGACGAGTCCGTGTCTGCAGGCAGAGCCTGGGTGGTTTTCCCCCCTGAAAAAATAAAATTATACGCGGACGGACGTCTTCTCGGGTAGGGAGGTATTGGCATGAACAAGTGGGAAAATAACCGCGCCTGGTTTTTAACCATACCGGTTCTAATCGTTGTTGCCTTCAGCGCTGTTATTCCGCTCATGACCGTCGTCAATTATTCGGTTCAGGATGTATTCGGTCCGGGACATCGCATGTTTGTCGGCACGGAGATGTTCGTGTCGGTTCTGCGCGACAGCCGCCTTCACGAAGCCCTGTGGCGGCAGTTCTTGTTTTCCGGCCTGGTCCTTTTAATCGAAATGCCGCTGGGGATTCTCATCGCGCTGGCCATGCCCAAAAAAGGCTGGAGCGTATCACTGGCCCTGGTTGTGCTGGCGCTGCCGCTTTTAATTCCCTGGAATACCATCGGCACCATCTGGATGATCTTTGTCCGGCCGGACATCGGTTTGTTCGGCGCGGCCATTAACGAATGGCTGGGCATTCCTTTCGATCACACCCGGACGCCCGCGGCCGCCTGGATTACCCTCATGCTGATGGAAGTGTGGCACTGGACGCCACTGGTTGCCCTGCTGGCTTACGCGGGCTTGAGGGCAATTCCCGAAGTCTACTATCAGGCGGCGAGGATTGACGGTGCTTCTCCCTGGGCGACTTTTCGCTATATTCAACTGCCTAAAATGCGCGGCGTGCTGACCATTGCTCTTTTATTGCGCTTTATGGACAGCTTCCTGATTTACGCAGAACCCTTTGTGCTGACCGGGGGCGGGCCGGGAAATTCCACAACCTTCCTGTCCATTTATCTGGTCAAACTCGCTGTCGGCCAGTTTGACCTGGGCACCGCCGCCGCCTTCTCGCTGATCTACTTTCTCATTGTACTGCTTTTATGCTTCCTGTTTTATCAGGTATTGCAAAACGTGGGGAAAGGAGCCAGGACATGATGAAGGGAAAAAAGAAAATGATTTTTCTGGCCGTCTATTTCATTTTGTTATTCCTGCCGATTTACTGGATGCTCAACATGTCTCTCAGGACAAATGCCGACATTCTATCCGTCCTGACGTTGTATCCGGAAAACCCGACCTTTGCCAATTACATAAAAATATTTACCGATCCGGCCTGGTACAGCGGTTATATCAACTCCATCATTTACGTGACCATCAACACCCTGATTTCGCTGACCGTGGCGTTGCCCGCCGCGTATGCTTTTTCGCGTTATACTTTTGTCGGTGACAAGCAGGTGTTTTTCTGGCTTCTGACCAACCGCATGGCGCCTGCCGCCGTTTTCCTGCTGCCATTTTTTCAACTCTATTCAACCATCGGCCTGATCGACACGCATATTGCAGTCGCCCTGGCCCATTGTCTGTTTAACGTTCCGCTGGCCGTGTGGATTCTGGAAGGATTCATGTCCGGCATTCCACGCGAAATCGATGAAACGGCCTTCATTGACGGATACAGCCTGCCCAGATTTTTCATCACCATCTTTATTCCGCTGATCCGCGGCGGCGTCGGCGTGACAGCATTTTTCTGTTTTATGTTCAGTTGGGTGGAACTGTTATTTGCCCGAACCCTCACCGTGACCGATGCAAAACCCATTGCCGCGGTGATGACGCGAACCATCAGCGCCACCGGCCTGGACTGGGGCTTAATGGCCGCGGCGGGGATGCTCACCCTGGTGCCGGGCGCGCTGGTCATCTGGTTTGTCCGCAACCATATGGCCAAGGGATTTGCTTTAGGACGGGTTTAGAGGAGGCGCCCCTATGAATATCGAATGGATGGTCTGGACATTGCCTACCGCAATATTTTTCGCGGTGATATTCCTGATCCTGGTCGCGATGACCGTCTGGCAGACCCTGGCCCCTTCTCCACCCAGACGGGGTTTTCTGCCGCTGACCACGACACCCGGCGACCGTCTTTTTATCGGCCTGATCTGTGCGGCTTTTATGCATCTGGCATGGATCGGACTCACCGACCTGACCCTCTGGATCGTGCTGCCTTTTGCGGTGGGTTGGATTCTCTTTGTCATGATTTGGGGATGATTCGTTTAAGAAGGTTTTATCCTGCGGGATAAAACGGCAAAAAAAGTCAACCAGCAAACACATGAAGGAGGAAAAAAATGAAAGCGAAAGTATTTGCGAAAACGGTCCGGACAACGTTCATCAGTTGTCTGGTCGCCATGTTTGTCCTTGCCCTCACCGGTGCGGCCCACGCGGACATGGCTGCCGCCAAAAAATGGGTGGACAAGGAATTTCAGCCATCAACACTGACCAAAGCCCAGCAGATGAAGGAAATGGAATGGTTCATCAACGCGGCCAAACCTTTCAAAGGCATGGAGATCAAAGTTGTCTCGGAAACAATCCCCACCCACGAATACGAATCACAAACACTGACCAAGGCGTTTTATGAAATCACCGGCATCAAAGTCACACACGACCTGATTCAGGAAGGCGACGTGATCGAAAAACTGCAAACCCAATGGCAATCGGGAAAAAATATTTACGACGGCTGGATCAACGACTCCGATCTGATCGGCACCCATTGGCGTTACGGCCATGCCATTTGTCTGGAAGACTTTACAAAAGGAGAAGGAAAAGACGTGACGCTGCCCACGCTGGACGTCAAAGACTTCATAGGCCTCTCCTTCACCACCGGACCGGACGGCAAGTTCTGGCAGCTTCCCGATCAGCAGTTTGCGAACCTTTACTGGTTCCGTTACGACTGGTTCAAGCGCCCCGACTTTAAGGAACAATTCAAGAAGATATACGGTTATGAACTGGGTGTGCCGGTGAATTGGTCCGCCTATGAAGATATAGCCGAGTTTTTCTCCAACACCGTTAAAGAAATCGACGGCGTTAAAATTTACGGTCATAACGACTATGGCAAAAAAGCGCCGGACCTGGGCTGGCGGTTCACCGACGCCTGGCTGTCCATGGCCGGCAACGGCGACAAAGGCCTGCCCAACGGATTGCCGGTTGATGAATGGGGCATAGCAGTCGATAAAAACAGCCGTCCCGTCGGGGCCAGCGTGTGCCGTGGCGGTGATGCCAATGGCCCCGCGGCTAAATACGCATTGAAGAAATACATTGAATGGCTCGACAAATACGCGCCTCCCGGCGCCCGCGGTCTGGATTTCTACACCTACCAGTCATGGCTCGAAAAAGGCCAGGTGGCCCAGCAGATGTTCTGGTATACATCCTTCCTTCCCGCGATGACCTCTCCCGGTCCGGCCGTTAATAAGGATGGAACGCCGAAATGGCGCATGGCGCCTTCGCCTCACGGCGCCTATTGGAAGGATGGGATGAAGCTGGGCTACCAGGATTGCGGTTCCTGGACCTTCTTCAAACAAACACCGATTGATCGCGTCAAGGCAGCCTGGCTTTACGCGCAATTCTGTGTGGCGAAGACCACCTCACTGAAAAAAGCCCATGTCGGATTAACACCGATCCGCGACAGCGACATCCGGCATGAATCCTTTACCAAACGCGCGCCGAAACTGGGCGGCCTGGTGGAATTCTACCGCAGCCCGGCGCGTGTTGCCAACACCCCGACCGGTACAAACGTTCCCGATTATCCGAAACTCGCGCAACTGTGGTGGCAGAATATCGGAGAAGCGTCTTCCGGCGCCATCAGCGTTGACAAAGCGATGGACAATCTGGCCAAAGAGATGGACGCAGTCATGGCTCGCATTGAGCGTTCGGGAATTCAGAAAGAGAAAGGGCCGAAACTCAACAAATGTGTTGATGAGAAAACCTACCTTGGCCGACCGGGTGGCGTAGCGCCGCAAGCAAAACTGGCCAACGAAAAACCCAAAGGTGAAACCATCGATTACGATAAACTCATTGGCGCCTGGAAAGCGGGACGCGCCAAATAAACTGCGCAATCTACGATAGTGCATGGCCGACAAAGAGAGGTTAGCGGATTTCCGTCAACCTCTCTTTTTTTATCATCGAACCTTCACAGCGCATGACAGCGCACAAGATCTCATGCCGACAATAGCCATCCAGGGTTGCTGTTTTCATGGCTGCGGTAATCTGTAAGGCGGCGGACGGACTTAAGAAATGGCAACCCAAAAAGACATCGGCATGTTGATCAAATGACTATTGACAAGAAAAGAAACCGGGCGTATGGAATTTCATCTTTTAAAAAGCATCACCCACCAGTCCAGACCTTATTGTTATAAAAATTGAATAGCCGGATGAAGCCATCTTCGGTGCGGGAAAAGAAAATGGAGTTTCTTTTTGAATTCAAGACTTCTCAATTGTCTTTGCGGGAAAAGTCCCCCAAAGACGACGGGGGAGTTTTTTGTCTTTCAGGTGGCATGCTGAAGCGGCAAAGCAAACAATGATTTTGTGCATAGCGGGCAATTTGTACCACAGACATGTAAAGGATACAGCGAGGCCAATACTTTTTCACCGGAGAAAATACGAATGAAAAGAAACAACCAAAAAGGACATATCAAAAAAATGTTATGCATATTCTTCATCACGTGCGTGACCA
>JAWOJC010000285.1:0-4543 GCA_046484315.1 Smithellaceae bacterium
AGCCTCACATTCTCAAGTTATCGAAAAGAACGAAAATGGTCTGACGACCTGGTCAGGCGCATAAAACTGATTGGTGAAATCATTGCCAACACCATCCAGCGAATAAATTCACAGAGAGCGATTTTCGGGGAAGTGGAACGCAGAAAGATAATGGAAGAAAGATATGAATCCATACTGAAAACCGCTAATATCGGGTTCTGGATTTCAGATCCAAATCAGAACATTCTGGTCGTAAATGATGAATATTGCCGAATGTCGGGTTATACTCCTGAAGAGCTTAAAAAAATGAAAATATCGGATATCGATATCTCCAAAGACCCGCAAAAAATAAAAAAAGATGGTGCGGAATCTATTTTGAGAGGCTCTCACAAACATGAAAGCAAACATCTTAGAAAAGACGGAAAACTTATAGATGTTGAGATACACAGCAACTTTCTGGAAAGAGAGGGCGTCTATTTCAGCTTTACGAGGGATATTACAGAGTTGAACAAAACCAGACGGGAACTGGAAGAACGGCTTCATTTCGAGAGACTGATTTCTGAATTTTCCGCCGCCCTGATCAATGTAAAACTAAAGGATATAAAAAAAGAAGTAGAAACGTGGATCGAGTGTTTTGCGAAACTTCTTCATGTCGATAGATTTACACTCAGCGAATACAAAAATGGTTTTAAATTAACCGATTTGCTTTTCTCGTATACGAATCCGGATGTTCAGTCCGAGGCAACGCCATTGCATTCAAATCCGGTAGAAACGTATGGATTTTATAAATATTTGAAGAGGGGGGAGGAGATCAAATTCGAAAGCCCGGATGAAACTTTTCCGGATGATATCAGAAATGGGATCATTGAGATCATCAATAGCGGCACGAAAGCTTTCATTCTCATGCCATTGAAGGTGGGCGACATTCTGCTGGGAACCATGTCTATTTCAACGATAACCCATACAAAAAAATGGACAAAGGATTTGGTCAGAATGATCGGACTGATCGCGGAAATTTTCGCGAACGCGCTGATGAGAGACAAGGCGGATTTCGAGCTTGAAAATTATAGAAAACGTCTTGAGAAAATGGTTGAAGAAAGAACCATCAAATTGGAAGAGGCGCAAAAGGAACTTGTCATAAGTGAAAAGATGGCCACCCTGGGCAAATTGACGGCTACCGTAAGCCATGAGCTTAGAAATCCTCTCGGCACAATAAGAACATCAATTTATTCCCTTAAAAAACGTCTATCGGACCAGAATGAAAAAGTGATAAATGCGTTAAATAGAGCTGAGCGAAACATCATTCGATGCGATCTGATAATCGAAGATCTGCTGAATTATTCCAGAACGCAAGAGTTAAATCTTAAACCGACAGCCATTGATAACTGGATCAATGATGTTCTGGGAGAGATGAACCCTCCGCATGGGGTTATCGTTGAGAAAAAACTGAAATCAGGTGCTACCATCAATATGGATCAGGAACGTTTCAGGCGTTGCATCTTGAATATCTTGACGAACGCCTATCAGGCAATCCAGGAAAAAAATGACGATGAAAATGGATGTGTTTGCGTGCGGACGTATCGGGGCGACAACACGATTATCCTTGTCATATCCGATAATGGTGTCGGTTTCGATATGGCCAACGTGAAGAAGATTTATGAGCCGCTTTACAGCACCAAGACATTTGGTATAGGGCTTGGCGTGACCATCACCAAACAGATCATAGAACAACATGGATGGAGAATGGAGATTACCGGCGCGCCTCGAGAAGGAGCGTCTGTTCAAATTACAATACCTAACCCGGCAAGCCGGAGTCGACAGTCAACAGTCGGCAGTCGGCAGCGGGCGGATTGAAATCTATCTTGAATTTGCGATCGACCTCCCCCAAAGATGTGCACTTTTGCGTGGATGTTTCCGGGGGAGGGGCTATCGTCGCGGAATAATGATATCAATTCCTATAACAGATCACATCCGGAGTATTTGCCATGGAAAGCTTGAATGTTTTTATCGTTGATGATGATGTTGATTTTGCCGAGAGTCTCGCGGAGATTCTTGAGTTGGAAGGCCACACCTGTGAAATGGCACATGACGGAGAAGCTGCGCTGGATAAGTATAAAGAAAAGAATTTTGATTTGACCTTTATGGATATTAAATTGCCCGGAAAAAACGGTGTTGAAAGCTTCATGGACATCAAGAAGATCAGGCCGGGCGCGAAAGTGATTATGATGACCGGTTACAGCGTGGATGAACTCCTTAATCAGGCCGTGGAGAATGGCGCCTGGGGTATTTTAAATAAACCTCTTGATATGGGACAGGTCCTGAGTCTGGTAAAAAAGGTGACCCCCTCCGGCATATTAATCGCGGATGATGATCCTGATTTTGTTTGTAATCTTAAGGATATACTTGAGAACTCAGGTTTTATCGTCTATCAGGCGAAGGATGGTCAAGAGGCGATTGAACGGATAGAGGATAGTCCGGTCGATATTCTGATTCTGGATTTGCGGATGCCGATTCTCAGCGGTCTTGAAACCTATCTTCTGATCAGGGAAAAAGGGATAGCTGTTCCTACGGTCATTGTCACTGCGTATGCTGATAACGAGGATGGCGCCATGGAAACGCTAAAGGCGTATTGTGTGAACGGGATCATCAATAAGCCGTTTGATCCTGAAAGCTTGATTCAAATTCTGAATAATCTGGTGGAAGACCCTAAAAAGGTCTGTTATTGATCGCATTTCCGCTACCGGAGGTCCCGCGGCATTCGATCGCGGCCGGAGCGCCGCTTCATTTAAGGAGAAAAGACCATGACGGTAAAGATTATGCCCTGTCTGGACATGCAGAATGGAAGGGTGGTGAAAGGCGTTCAATTCGTAAACATTCGTGATGCCGGCGATCCGGTCGCGTGTTGTCTGGCATACTGCCGGGCCGGAGCGGATGAAATCGCGCTTCTGGACATTACCGCGACGGTCGAAGGCCGCGCCACGATGCTGGATGTGGTCAAAAAAGTCGCCGATGCGGCGACGATCCCGTTCACGGTGGGCGGCGGGATCAACGATGTGGCTTCGGCCGCGGCCGTGTTGCAGGCCGGTGCCGACAAGATTTCCACCAGCAGTGCCGCTTTTCGAAAGCCCGGGGTGATCAAGGAAATGGTCGCGGAGTTTGGTTCCCGGCGTGTTACGGTCGCGATCGATGCAGCGGTGAACGAGGCATTGCCTTCGGGATACGAAGTCTACATCGACGGCGGGCGAACGGCGACAGGCGCGGATGCCGTGGAATGGGCCAAACAGGTGGACGGATATGGCGTGGAGGTCATTCTTCCTACCAGCAAAACAACCGACGGCGTAAAGACAGGGTATGATCTACCGCTGATCCGCAAGATCAAAGCAGCCACTTCCGCTCAGGTAGTGGCGTCCGGGGGGGCGGGCAAGCTGGAGCATTTCTACGATGCCGTGCAGGCGGGCGCCACGATTCTTCTGGCCGCCTCCGTCTTTCATTTCAATATCATTGCTATTGCCGATCTCAAGAATTATCTGAAGGGACGGGGGATTTCGTTAGGATAATACGGATGATAGCATCGCAAGACCCCGTGGGGCTTGGTGCAGAACACGTTTAAAAATTATAAAGCCCCTTTTGATCTTTAAAATCACTGAATCCATAATTCGTTCGCAATCTGGACGCTGTGTCTTTTGAAGGTTTATCATTGTAATTTAAATAATTCATTCTATTGTCAGGATTCCCAGACAACCATAGCCATGCCACTGAGTTTGGATCCGGGTCACAATAAACAGCCTCAATATAACATTGAACAGATTCCTTTATACGATTTTGTGTATGAAGTACTTGAGCAACTTTAATCCAGGCACCATGCTTGTAAGCATCCTGAAAATTAACCAGGGATTGTGATAGAAGGAAATAATTTGGCTTATTTTTCTGTAATTCGATTTCAATAAATTTGTCCGCAAGGCCATCCCATGAATTTAGATTTCCGCACCATGTCGGTTTTATCTGGTGTATTCTGTTTTCTTTAGAATTCCAGCCCATTTTCCTGAGATTTTTCTTTACAATCTCTATGATTTCTTCGTCATCGTCATTTATCATGTCTAACAGATAATCCGATGCATTTTCAGCTTTAAGTCCGGGGATCGCGTTCAATGCCTTTTTCTTAATGCCGGAATCCTTATTATATAAATTACTTAATATAATTTTCCTTTTGGCGTCATCCGCATAATCGATAATGCCCATTGCTTCAATTGCAGCCATTTTATTCTCAGGCTCGTCCATTTTATATTTGTCAAAAAATATTTTAAGATATCGTTCTTTTGTCGGATTATCATCAATTTTATTATATAGCCTGGCCAACCCGATAATCCCGTTATAACGTACAGGTAGATAAGTGTCTTCCAGGCATTTTTCCAATATTTCTTTGCTGCCTAAGTCGGCCAGTTCGCTTAATAAATAGGAGATATTTTGTCGTTGTATGTCAAAAACATCATTCATTAACTCATGAAATTGTAGTAAGTATTTATCGATTATGGTTTTATCCCGGTTGGTGCTGACTATTTTTGAT
>JAWOJC010000287.1:0-9824 GCA_046484315.1 Smithellaceae bacterium
CTTCTGGCCGACGGCTGGCATATGGGAACGCACGCGTTTGCCTTGGGGATTTCGCTTATCGCCTACATCCTGGCCAGAAAATATGCACAGGACAACCGGTTCGCATTCGGCGCGTGGAAAATAGAAATCCTGGGCGCTTATACCAGCGCCATTGTGATGGGCATTGTCGGGCTGTTTCTGATTTATTCCTCTGTGGAAAGATTGATTCACCCGCTTGCTATTCAATACAACCAGGCGCTTCTGGTGGCGGTTCTGGGACTGGTGGTCAATGTCGTCTGCGCGGTGGTGCTTCAGACCGGAGGCCATGGCCACGATCACGCGCACGAAGGCCATGACCACGCGAAACCGCATCAGGATTTGAATCACCGGGCCGCGTACATGCATGTGGTGGCCGATGCGGTAACATCCGTTTTGGCCATTGTCGCACTGCTCGGCGCGAAATATTTCCAGATCGTATGGCTCGATCCCTTCATGGGCCTGGTTGGCGCCGCCCTGATTTTGCGCTGGGCCGCCGGGCTGCTGAAAGACTCCTCCGCCATCCTGCTGCAACGCGAAATGGATGCGCCGATTGCGGGTGAAATTAAGACGCTGATGGAATCCGACGGGGATACGAAAGTGAGCGACCTGCATATCTGGCGGGTCGCGCAGAACCAGTATGCCTGCATCGTTTCCGTTGTGGCTGAAGGCGGCTATTCCGCCGAAGAGTACAAAATGCGTCTGGAAAACGTTCATGACCTGGCGCACTGCACCGTTGAAATCCATGCCTGCAATCAAAACTGCCGGGTAAACTTGCCTCCGCAATAACCGGACAAACCCCGTCAGTCAGAAAAATCGGGCCATTTCTGCGTTATTGGCGGTTAGCGGGGTGTCATAACTAAAGAGAACAGAGATGCATGCCCCCTGCAATAATAATTGCGTCCGCGCGCAATTGCCTGTATATTCGGCAAAGCTTTTCAGGCTCGTGATATTCGCAAGGCCCGAAAACGCATCTTCGTGTTTTAGTAATAAAAATGAGAGGCAACGCCAGGTGTCATCGTTCAAAAGCAGGAACATATAGCATGCCGTGGAATGTTGAATTAAATATAAATCAGAAAATCATCGAACTGACTTACGCAGGCATCGTCACACCGAAAGCGCTTGAGGAGGCTTTCTGCGCTGCGGTAAAACTGGCAACAGAAAACGACGTCTCGCTTTTTCTGGCAGATTGCAGCGACATGATCGGCGGACATTCCGTTGCCGATTTATATTTTTTAATCTCGATTTTCGAGGCCAGCGGATTTCACCCGCGCTCCCGAGAAGCCATTGTCCTTCCTGCTTTGGACACAAGCCAGCAGGATGTGGCGTTTTATGAAACAGCCTGCCTCAACAGAGGCTACGAAGTAAAAATCTTTCCGAACCGCGACGAAGCGCTGAACTGGCTGACCAAATCAGCCGTCCGCATCTGAATCAGACGGTCAGCTTTGCCTGGAAACTGCGCCGAAACAGCACATTCATCTTGACCCGCGGACATGTTGTTTGTATATATCCCCCACCAAATTCATAAAGAGAGACCAACACGCCATGCGATCCAAAAACAAAACGAAACAAAATACAGAAAAAGACAAGTCCCGTTCGAAATCGTCCGCCGTCGGAAGGAGAACGCAGGTGCGCGCCTCAGGCATTCACGGCAAGGGCGTTTATGCCGTACAACCGATCAGGGCCGGTGAAAAGGTTTTGGAATATCAAGGCGAAATCATCACCTGGAAAAAGGCCCTGTCACGTCATCCACACGACCCGGATCAACCCAACCACACCTTTTACTTTCACCTCAACGACGGCCATGTCATTGACGCGAAATCCAGCCGGGCTCCGGCAAAATGGGTCAATCATTCCTGCAATCCCAATATGGAAGCCGACCAGGAAGGCCTGCGCGTTTTTCTCAAAGCCCTGCGCGACATTGAACCCGGCGAGGAGCTCTTTTACGACTATGCCCTGATGATTGAAGGCCGCAAAACGGCCAAAGATAAAAAAGACCACGCCTGCTTATGCAAATCCCGAAATTGCCGGGGAACGATGCTGGCCTGAGAAAGGCTGCCAGTCCAGAGCAAAGCGATAAGAGACAGTGGGGCGCATCATTCATTGAAAATGAAGAAAGTAAGAATCAACATCCTCACGCCTTTCTTGCAACAAACATTCATACGGCAATTGCCGGACCATCTGGAAAAAGAAGGTTTTCTTTTTTCAGAAAACGCGGCGCCGCAAGACCACTGGGACATGGTTGTGGTATATGAGGGCATTGATTCGCCCCTAAATATCCGATGCCGAAAAGGCGGTTGTGTCTTCATATCGGGAGAGCCGCCTGTAAGCCGGACGTATTCATCCCGCTTTCTCGCGCAATTCGATCATGTCATCTCATCGCATCATCGACCGGGGCATCCGTCTCATCATCACACGCAGCAGGCGCTGCCGTGGCATTTTGGCCTGAACAGGCAAAACGGCCATTTTAATTTTCGTTATCAAGACATTTCAAAAATGGCCCCGCCGTTAAAAAGTAAAAGCATCTCCATGATCACATCAGATAAAACCATGATGCCGGGCCACATAAAACGAATGGCCTTTCTTCAGGCGATCAGAAAAGAATTTAAAGAGGGTATTGATATTTTCGGACAAGGCATGCATCCGGTGGCCGACAAGGCCTGTGCCCTGCTGCCCTATCAATTCAGCATCTGTATCGAAAACGCGGTCTATGACCATTACTGGACGGAAAAGTTTGCCGATCCGCTGCTCGCCTTTACCGTTCCAATCTACCACGGCTGCCGTAACCTTTCGACATACTTCAACCCGGACGCTTTTATTTCCATTGATATTGACAAGCCACATCAAGCCATCGATATCCTCAAAGCTATTTTACTTCGCGCGGATACAATCTATTCGCAGCGCCTGGAGAGCCTGACCAAAGCCCGCGCACAGCTACTGGAACAATACAATCTTTTCCCCATGCTTGCCCGTTTCTTTGACAAATACGTTAAACAGCAAGACACCCGGACACAGTTGAGAGTTCTCCATCCGTCTCATCATTATCCGGATCATCATCTGAAAATGGCTTTGTTGCGCCTGAAACGCTATACCTACCGTCGGATCGGACGCCACTTCGCATGAACAAGCCTACCGCTTCCATTGTCATAACGACAAAAGACAGGAAAGAAGACCTGGCGGGCGCGATTGAATCAAGCCTGCGCCAAAAAGGTGAACCGGAAATATTTGTATTTGACGACGGTTCGAATGACGGCACGTCGGATTTTATCAAGGCAGCCTACCCCGCCATCAAATTGCATCGGGAGGAACACTCGTCCGGCCTGATTGCCGCGAGAAACAAAGCGGCTTCCATGGTCGCAGGCGACATCATTTTCTCGATTGACGACGACGCTGCTTTTTCGGATGACACCATTGTAGAAGAAATTTTAAAAAATTTCACATCGCCCCGGATCGGCGCGGTGGCCATTCCCCACATCGACATCAACCGCAGTCCGAACCTGTTCCACCAGCCACCCGATGGTACAACCCCCTATATCACATCCGAGTTTACCGGCACGGCGTATGCGTTAAGAAAAGATATTTTTTTGCATTTAAATGGCTACCGGAACTATTTTCTGCGACAGTGCGAGGAAATGGATTACTGCCTCAGGATGCTGAATCTTGGATATTATGTTCGTCTGGGAACATCCAAACCCATTATTCACTACGAATCACCAAAACGCGATCAGGGGGCGATTAAATTCTATGCCGCAAGAAACAACGTCCTGTTCACCCTGCAAAACGTGCCGAGAACCTGTCTTTTTTTTCACATGGCGGTCAACTTGTTCAATCTCATCAGGCATCACGAGGGTTATTTAATACCTGTTTCAAAAGGCATCCTCACCGGCTGGAAGGATTTTTTCAGAAACAAAAACATTGTCCGGTCACCGGTCGGTCGGGAGGCCTATTATTTATTCCGAAAGATGAGGCGAAAGCAGGCTGTTCCCCTCAGCGAGGCGCCTGTTTTTCCGGATGAACGCGGAAAACATTTTGGGCAGCGGCGCACGGACGATGACTTCTCTGTGCGTCTCGGGATGTAAAAAAACGAGTTTTGCCGCATGAAGCGCCTGACGGGGCAGCAACAATCGTCTTTCCAGATCCGGCGTCAGGCCTTGTTGAATAAATGCCAGAAAGGCGGTTTCGTCGCGGCCGTAGAGTTTGTCGCCGACCACGGGAAATCCGATTGCCGCAAGGTGCGCGCGTATCTGATGCAGCCTGCCCGTTTCAGGAAAACAGCGCACCAGAGAAATATCACCGGCTGCCAGGACTTTATAAAACTTTGTGACCGCCGCCTCCATCCCGCCCGGCCAGGCCCGTCGCTTTTTGCGTATGGCGGATGTCTCGTCAGGCCCCAGGGGCAAATCCACCACCGTCTCACCATCCGGAAAAATTCCATGCACCAGGGCCAGATACACTTTTGTCCCCAGCGCAAGCGACGCGGACAAAAGCCCTGCGGTTTTGCCGTCGAAAGCCAGCAGCATCACACCCGATGTTTCGCGGTCCATCCGGTGGGCGGGAAACACCCTGCGCCCTAAGCGGTCCTCCAGGATGGCCGTCAGTGTATGGTTGAAATACCGACCCGCGGGATGAACCGGTAAATACCCTGTTTTATTCACGGCAATAAAATTTTCATCCTGGTATAAAATCGTGATGCGGTCATCAACCCGGGGCTCCACGATGGCCCGGGGCTCCCACGAAAGCTGCTCGCCGCCCCTGAGCAGGGCGGCGACATCGACCACGCCCACCGCGTCGAGTGAAATTCTTCCTTCACGGATTTCGGCTTTCCATTGCGCCGCCGTCAGGTACGAAAACCTGTCTGCCAAATAGCGTTCAAGCGGCACCGCCGGAAACAGGGGTGGGATTTTTGCGGTAATCACACGTTTTCGAATCATGGCTTCAAACCCGGGCTACTTTTCTGTTTCCTGCGAGGCTTTGCGTTGCCGGACTAAAAAAGCGTCGAGCTGGTTGGCAAAATTCCGACGGTCTTTTTTGCTGAAGGCCGCCGGGCCGCCGGTGATCATCCCGCAGTCCCGAAGACCGCTTAGCAAATCCCGCATGGCCAGCCGGTCTTTGATATTCTGTTCGGTATAAAGTTGTCCCCTGGGATTCATCGCAAACGCCTTTTTTGCGACCACCCGGTCGGCCAGCGGGATATCGGCGGTGATGACCAGATCGCCCGGCGCCACCAGATCCGCGATGCGATCATCGGCCACATCGGGGCCGCCCGGCACCACGATCAAGGACAGATTGGCAAGGGGCTCCAGGCGAAGCGGCTTGTTGGCCACGAAAATCAGCGGCAGATTCAGACGCACGGAGGCCGAAACCAGAATATCCCGAATACTGTTCGGAAAAGCGTCTGCGTCAATCCATATCTGCATCACACCTCTTTTTCCAACTGCGAAAGTATACGCTGAGCCACTGCCTATTTACGCCAGAACGCCGGCATCAGCAAAACGATGATTGTGTAAATTTCCAGACGCCCCAGCAGCATGGCGAAGATTAAGAGCCATTTACCGGGCAGCGGTACGCCGGCAAAATTTTCCATCGGTCCGACACTGCCGAAACCGGGGCCTACATTTCCCAGGCAGGTCGCCATCGCGGAAAGGGCCGAGATCATATCCATGCCCATCGCCGCCAGCGCAACCGCACCCGCGATGAAAAGACCGATGAAAAGAAGAAAAAAACCCCAGATGCTTCGCATGATCGTCTGGGAAACCGGCGTACCGCCCAGCTTGACCACGGTCGTGGCATGGGGATGGATGATCCGGAAAACCTCCAGGTAACAGTGTTTGGCAAGTAAAATGAGCCGCATGATTTTGATGCCGCCGCCGGTCGATCCCGCCATGCCGCCGACAAACATGCAGAAAAAAAGAACCTGCTTTGAAAGCGCCGGCCATTTTTCATAGTCCGCCGTCACAAATCCTGTCGTGGTGATAATCGATACCGCCTGGAAAGCGGCAAAGCGCAAGGCATCCAGGGCATGAGGATAGATGGTCGCGTAAATATCGGTAAACACCAGAAGAATCACGGCGCCGATGATGCAAAGATAGGTGCGAAACTCGGGATCACGGAAGAACTGCTTTATATTTCCGCGCAACAGTTTGTAATGAAGCGAGAAATTGATGCCCGCCAGAAACATGAAGATCAGGATGACCCATTCGATATAGCCGCTTTGATAGTGCCCCACGCTGGCATTCTTGGGGGAAAAGCCTCCGGTGGGCATGGTGGTAAAGCTGTGGCTGACCGAATCCAACAACGGCATGCCTCCGGCCAGTAAAAGCAGAATCTGGAAGAATGTCATGAAGAAGTAGATTTTCCACAAAACCCTGGCCGTGTCGGAAATTCGGGGCGTCAGTTTATCAACCACGGGGCTGGGGGTCTCCGCTTTGTAGAGCTGCATTCCCCCGATGCCGAGGAAAGGCAGGATGGCAATGGACAACACGATAATGCCCATGCCGCCCAGCCACTGCGTCTGCGCGCGCCATAAAAGAATCGATGGGGGCAGTTGTTCGATATTGGTCAGGATGCTCGCGCCGGTCGTCGTAAACCCGGACATGGATTCGAAAAAGGCCAATGTAAAATTCGGGATGGCTCCGGATAGCAGATACGGCAGGGTTGCCGCAAATCCCGCGGCGATCCACCCGAAGGTCACCATTGCCACGCCGTCGCGGTGACTCAGGTAATAGTTGTGATGGCCGCGCGTCAGCAGCACCACCAAGCCGCCCGATCCGCACGTCAGAACTTGAGAAATAAAAATCGCGCCGGCGCTGCCGTCGCCATAGTAGAGCGCCACGAACAAAGGCAGGCACATGGACAAACCGAGGTAGAAGACCAGGGCGGCCACCAGATAGGCAACAAGCCGGACGTTCATTAAAAATACTCCAGTTTGACGGTCAGTAGATTTTCCAATTCACCAATCACATCCTGAAGGGCGAAAATAATCAGGCGGTCGTTGGGAATGACGACGGTGTTCCCCTGAGGAATAATAATATCTCCGTTGCGCACGATGGCCCCCAGAATCGCGCCTGCAGGAAAGTTGACCTCCGACAGGGGGGTGTTGACAATGTCCGATGTCTCCAGCGCCTCGGCTTCAATGGCTTCGGCCTGCTCTTCCCTCAAGGGCGCCACGGAGATGATTTTTCCACGGCGCAGATATTGAAGAATCGCGCGCACCGCCGACATGCGGGGATTGATCACCGTATCCAGACCAATCGCGGATACAATATTCATATAGCTCAACTTGCTGACCCGGGTAATGGTCCGCAGGGCGCCCAGCTCTTTGGCTAAAAGAGAGATAAGGACATTGCTCTCTTCATCGCCGGTAACGGCAATAAGCATATCCATATCACCGGCATTCACTTCTCGAAGCAGATCCCGATCGGCGCCGTCTCCTTTGATGGCAATCACATGATCCAGAAGCGTGGCGGCATTTTTACACTTCTCACCGTCCTGATCGATGATCCTGACATTCAGACGCCGGTGATCGAGCGCCTTGGCGACTTCCATTCCTGTCCCTCCGGCGCCGACGATGATAATATTTTTCATCGGACGCGTCGACATGCCGAGACGGGTCAGCATCTGGTTGACTTCCGTTTTTTTCACCACGACATAGACAAGATCCAAAGGCTGGATGGTATCGCTGCCGCTGGGAATCAGGATTTTGTGCCCGCGAACGATTGCGCCGATAAGCAGGTTGGCCTCGTGGGTTCTCAGGTCGCTCAGTGTTCTTCCCGCGAAGGGCGAATCAGCGGAAATCAGAAAGCTGACGAGCTTCACCTCGCCACCCAGAAAATCAATCACTTCCGACGCACCCGGAATCTCCATGAGGCTGAGAATCGTGTCGATCATCATGGCCTGGGTGTTGATGATCAGATCCACACCGAGCAGGTCCTTGCTGAACAGGGCCTTTTCCTGAAGGTATTCCCGGTTTCGGACCCGGGCAATCTTGACGGCGTCGGGGTTGAGGCTGCGGGCCAGCAGGCAGGCAATCAGGTTCACCTCGTCGCTGTCCGTCGCGGCAGCCACGAGTTCCGCCTCCTGAATGCCGGCCAGCCTGAGTATCTTCGGGCTGGTTCCCGATCCGACAATGGCCTGAACATCCAGGTTTTCGCTGATCCGCCGGATCTTGGCCGGATCCTTGTCGATCAAAACGACGTCCTGCTTTTCATCAGAGAGTTTTTTCGCGATATGGTATCCGACTTCTCCGGCGCCGATAATGATCACGCGCATGGTGTCCTCCGCAACGGGTAATGACGGCGTTTATACAATAGGAACCTTCGGAATCACAAGAAGAAATAAGGCCGCGTAATTCGATCAACTCAAGCGGCTTCAGAACGTTACACCGGGCCGGACCGGTTCAAAGAATCTCTTTGACCCGCCCGACAATCCCGTCTGTGAGACGAACCTTGATACCGTGCGGATGCGTGGGTGATTTGGTGAGAATATCGCGCACAATGCCTTCGGTCAATCGACCGCTCTGCTGATCCTGCTTTTGCACTATTTTAACGCGCGCCCC
The DNA here is from genome assembly GCA_046484315.1 of Smithellaceae bacterium. Lineage (GTDB taxonomy): Bacteria > Desulfobacterota > Syntrophia > Syntrophales > Smithellaceae > UBA8904. Next base: position 8,570 of record JAWOJC010000287.1, read on the forward strand.
TGTCTGAATGTCTGCCCGGTCGGTTCCCGCCATCAAAGCATCTCCATCACTCTTTTTTTCGCGAGACTAGCACAGTTTTGAATATTTTCAATCTTATGAATATGGAATTTCCGATCCGATGAATGGCACAGACAGCACAAAGGCCGAATCGTTTGATCGATTCGGCCTCCGGCAGCGTCCTCCTGTTTTTTATCTGCGGCCCTTCTGATCCGCGGCCGGTATGTGTATGCTTAACCTCTTCTTCGGGTTAAAGCTTGCGCAGTTCTTTCTTCAAAATTTTGCCGATCAGATTTTTAGGCAGCGCCTCCATGAACACGACTTCCTTCGGCAACAGAAAGCTGGCCAGCTTCGTTTTGCAATGCGCGATGATATCTTCCACCGTCGCCTGCTGGCCCGGCTTCAGCACAACAAAGGCCCGGATGTTTTCACCGTAGACTTCGTCTTTCATTTCGACCACCGCGGCCTCGGCCACCTTCGGATGCGCAAAGAGCGCCTCTTCAATCGTCCGGGGCGAAATATTCTCTCCACCCTTGATGATCAAATCCTTCTTGCGGTCGGTAATCCAGTAATAGCCGTCTTCGTCGCGATGGCCGACATCGCCTGTATGCAGCCAGCCGTCAATAATCACCTTGGCCGTCTCCTCAGGCTTGTTCCAGTAGCCTTTCATCATGGACGGGCCTTTGAGCACAATTTCGCCGGATGCGTTGTCGCCCAGCAGTTGGCCTTTGTCATCCATGATGCCCATTTCCATGCCTTTGAAGGGAAGACCGATGGACCCGACCTTGATTGGCCGGCCATCGCACGGATTGGCGCTGCCGGAGGCGCCGCTTTCAGAAAGCCCCCAGCCTTCGATAATTTTTCCGCCGAAACGTTCGTAAAACTGATCCCAGGTCGCGCGCGACAGAGGCGCGGAGCCGCACATCCAGTATTTGACGCGGCTCAAATCGTGTTTGTTGGGGTTGGGATACATGAGCATGAAGACATACATCGTGGGCACCAGCGCAACGAGTTTGGCGTCATATTTATCAATAGAAGCAAAAATGGTCTCCAAATCAAAGGTATTGAGAATAACGCTTTTGGTGCGCTCATAGAAAAGACCGCTGTTGGCCACGGCAATGCCGTAGGCGTGGCAAAGCGGCAACACGGCGACGTTGGTCATGCCGTGCGGCATCTGCGTCGTTTCGTAGGACATTTTGGAATTGGCGTAAAGCGAGCCGTGCGTGAGCATCACGCCTTTGGACTGTCCGGTGGTACC
>JAWOJC010000312.1:0-7754 GCA_046484315.1 Smithellaceae bacterium
GCAACGTCGCCATTGGATTTCGCCTCTGCCTCCGTTGCCGGCTGCTCTACCGGTTTCACTACCGGCGTGACGGGTCCGGACGCCACGGAAGGCTGAATATTTTTTTCTGTGTCTGTTTTTTTATTTTCAACACTATCAGCTGGCCGCACCATCGGCGCGTTGGCGGCACAGGCCGTGATAAAAAGCGACACAACAACACATCCCAGTATTCGTGCAATATTCTTTATGGACATCCGTATCTCCCGTATTCGTATCCGAAATCACTTTCGGGTTCCATTCATTTCATCTTCTCAACATCGAGCCTTGTCGGCCGACCGTCAGCGAGCCTTTATTCCCGACACGTCTCGGGCTTATAGCATACATTAAACATTTCACAAAATATTATCGGATCCATAAGCCTTTCCGCTGATCATGAATCGGTCAGTTCTGCCCGGTATTCATGAGATAAGATTGAATAAATTCGTCTATATCCCCATCCAGGACTTTTTGCGCGTTACCGATTTCCAGATTTGTGCGATGATCTTTGACCATCTTATACGGGTGCAGAACGTACGAACGAATCTGGCTGCCCCAGGCAATTTCTTTTTTCAGCTTGTTTTCTTCGTCGAGTTTTTCATTCTTCTGTTCCAGTTCTCTTTCATACATCCTGGACTTAAGGTATTTCATGGCCATGGCTTTGTTCTTATGCTGCGAGCGTTCATTCTGACACTGCACAACAATTCCTGTCGGCAAGTGCGTAATGCGGACAGCTGAATCGGTTTTATTGACATGCTGTCCTCCTTTGCCGCCGGCACGGAAAGTGTCTATTCTCAGGTCATCTTCGTTAATATCAATTTTGATTTCATCATCGACTTCCGGGTAAACGAATACGGAAGCAAACGATGTATGCCGTCTGCCTCCCGTGTCAAACGGCGAAATTCTCACCAGCCGGTGTATGCCGATTTCCGCCTTCGCATATCCATAGGCATATTCACCTTCCAGGGTAAAAGTGACACTCTTGAGGCCGGCTTCGTCTCCGGGCAGATAGTCGATAATCATGGTTTTAAAATCCCTTTTTTCCGCCCACCGCAAATACATACGTAAAAGCATCTCCGCCCAGTCCTGAGCCTCGGTTCCCCCGGCGCCCGCGTGAATGGAAACGATCGCGTTCATGGGATCCTGCTCGCTTGACAACATCATCTTGAGCTCTTCTATCCGAACAGTGGAAGACAATCGCTCCAACTCGGCGTCCAGATCGCCCAGCACCTGCTCGTCTTCTTCTTCGGCCGCGATCTCGCAGAGGCTTTGCGCCTCCTCAATCTGAGTATTGAATTTCTCCCACTGATTCAGTTTATCGGATAATTTCGTTTTTTTCTGTAGGACGTCTCTCGCTTTCTGCGGATCATCCCAGAAGTCATTCCCGGCTGAAAGAATCTCCAGATCTTTGATTTTTAACGCTAATTCGGATACGTCAAAGACAGTCTCCGATGTATTTAATTCTTCGCTTTAAATCACTGATCTGCTCCAATATGTTTTCAGCGGACATGTTTACTCCTCCATATCATACGCAATAAAATCATTCCGATTAATAAAAAATAATTCATCCATACAAACCAGTCGCCATATTTCGCATATATTGTAGGCATGGCCGGGAATTGAACGGATCCGGCAAGCGCGTCGCTTGTGAATATTTCTGTTTTAGCCGTCACCCTTCCCTTTGGATCCACGATGGCGGATACCCCGGTATTGGCCGCACGCACCAGGTAAAGGCGTGATTCAACGGATCTAAACACAGCCATCGACAAGTGCTGGTAGGGAGCGGACGTCTGGCCAAACCAGGCATCGTTGGTGATGTTCACAAGCAATTCGGCGCCCTTGCGTTTGTAATGCCTGACTGCGTCCGGCAAAATAGCTTCATAACAAATAAGGACGCCAATTTTTTTTTCTCCCATCGTCAGCACATTGTACCCTGCACCCTCGGCAAAGTCACCGATACCGGCTGTCAGCGCGTTAATGAAAGGAAATACATTTCTTAGCGGCACATATTCGCCGTAGGGCACCAAATGCACTTTATCATATTTTCCGGATGTTTCCCCATCAGGCGAAAGGAGATAGGCGCTGTTGAAATAGTCCGCATTCTGGCCCTGAGACGCATAGCTCATCGATCCGAAAAGAAGCCAGCTTTTTGTTGCAACCGGCAATTCCCTGACCCTTGCCTGCAACGTTCCCGGATCCTGATAGAGAAATGGGACGGCTGTTTCCGGCCAGACAATCAATCCCGTTTCGGATGGCGGCTGTCGCGATGAAAGTTCTTCGTAAATATTGAGCGTCTTTTCCTGGTTTGCGGGATTCCATTTAACCGATTGATCAATGTTTCCCTGAATCAGAGACACGTTCATGGACGGGGCTTCTGCCAGCGCCCGATCGACTTGCCTGATTTTGAAAACACCATACGCGTAGGCCCCCGCCCAGATGATTAACACACAAAAAGCCAGCGCGTAGGTCTGCCTTGCTCTTCGGGTGATGACTTCAAAAAATGCAACATTGAGCAGCAGTATCATGAAGGACAAAATAAAAACACCGCCAACATCGGCAAGTTGAATCAACGGCGGGTTAAGATATTGGGAATACCCCAGATTGGCCCACGGAAAGCCGGTCAAGAGATGCGATTTGAGATATTCCAGACAGACCCATAAAACCGGAGCGACCAGAAAGAGGGGCGCTTTTTGCCGGAAAAAGACCACGCCCGCAGCAAATACGGCAATATAAATGCCGAGGTATGCCGCCAGGAGGAACATGACCGTCACACCCTGCCAGACGGGCAAATAGCCGTAATTGACAACCACCAGGGCTATCCAGTAGATCAAACCGACATGGGCGGTGAACCCCGTTATGAATCCGAGCAGCAATGCCCGTCTGATTGTCAAAGCATGACGCAACGCGATGAACAGGGGAACGAAGGCAACCCAGGATATAAATCCCAGACCATGCTTCGGAAAAGATAAGAATATTAAGAAACCGCTCAACAGCGCAAAAAAAATAGCGTAACCACTATTTTTCTGTTTTGCCAAAACAGCTTTCGTTTCATCAGGAGGATGCGTCATCAGGCGTTACCGATTCCATTTTTTTTATTTTTACTTTTCTTATGCTTCGTTCATCCGCGCTCTCGATGGTAATGTCCCAATCGTCTATCCGTAATTGTTCACCACTATGCGGGATCCTGCGTGTGGCACTCAGGATCCAACCACTTAAGGTCTCATAGTGGCCTTTCTCCAGTGTGGTATTCAGGTATTCCTCAATTTTCTCAATCTCTGTCCGGCCGTCAAATATCAATGCGCCGTCCAGCGTTTTCGTTATGCCGTCGGAATCCGCATCCAGTTCATGCTCATCCCGGATTTCCCCCACGATCTCTTCCAGAAGATTCTCAAGGGTAACCAAACCGGATGTCCCGCCATATTCGTCGATGACAATCGCGATATGTTTTTTCTGATTTTTAAATTCATGAAAAAGCAGGTGTGCGTTTTTTGTCTCGGGAATATAGTAGGGCTTCGTAAGATACCCGAGGATTCTTGCCGTGGTCATCGTGTCCGGGTGAATCCGGAGCAGATCATTAATATTCAGAATACCGACGATATTATCAATTGTGCCACGATAAACGGGAATACGCGTTCGGCGCGACTGGATCACTTCTTCGATGATTTCATTAGGGGACGATTCCTGGCTGACGGCAATGATCTCGGTACGCGGAACCATGATCTCACGCACAAGAACTTTTGAAAAATCCAGGATGTTTTCGATCATTTCCCTTGACGGCTCATCGAGCAGGCCCGCCTTTTGCCCTTTGGACAAAATACGCATCATTTCGCGACGAATATGGTCCTGCTTTCGCCAGAAAAATAAATTCTTGAAATTGCTCATGCCCTTTTTTTCTTTTCCCCTGGAAGGTTATAATCCCCGCATATACTCAGGCCGCATGACGCTTTCGTCTTTATTTTCGATGATCGCCCCCAGCATCTTCATAACCTTTTCTTTTTGCCTGGGGAGTCTGGCCCGGATGGGAACGTAATTCGACGCGTGATTGGACGTAAAATAACAATCGGTAAAATCAGCATTTGCGACCATCAGGTACAGTTCACGGATGAATCCTATTTTGTCGGGTAGTACGAAACGACCCGCCGCATAGTCTTCGTACAAAGGCGTTTCCGGCACCAACATCAACGTCAGCGCGCCTACGTAGTCGGGATCCATCGCCGTGAGCAGAGTGGCCGTATCCATCGCATGTTCTATGCTGTTCTCGATGCCGCCCATGCCCAGAATCACTGTGCACGATAGTTCGATCCCTGCTTCCTTTACACGCCCGGCCGCTTCCACCATTTGCTCGCGGGTGGCGCCTTTTTCAATTTTTTTCAGCAATGCCGCGTTGCCTGTTTCCACACCCAGGTATATGATTTTCAACCCCAGTTCCCTGAGTCTTTTAAGATCATCAACGGATTTTCTCAAGAGGCTTTTCGTGTTGGCATAACTGCCGATACGCTCGAGCGTGGGCAGGTAGCGCTGAATCATTTTCAGCATGTCTTCCAGACGGAGCTGGGGAATGATCAGAGCATCGCCGTCACACAGAAATAGTTTATCAATAGGTCCGTACGATCCTGCTTCCTGCAGATCTTTTTCGATTCTTTCAATAGGTTTAATCTTGAATTTTTTCTGTCGATAGGTACCGCAAAATGTACATTTGTTATGCGAGCATCCAACCGTCACCTGCAAAAGCAGACTATAGGCTTCGCTGGGCGGCCGGATGATTAATCCTTCATAATCCATAATGACTTCGTTTGCCTCACTCCCCGTTCTATTATGATTCAGTAATTGGTTCGCTACTTTATATTAAGACTGTGTTTAAAGCAAGTCTCCAGAAAACGGTTTTGGTAAAAAAAAAGGGAGTCGCTGTTTGCGAACTCCCTCAAGATTTTCTGGCGGGGCCGATGGGACTCGAACCCACGCCCTCCGGCGTGACAGGCCGGCGTTATAACCAACTTAACTACGACCCCAAAAAATCTTTCGTTCCTTTTTTTCCCGACTTCTTCTGGTAGGCGGGACAGGGCTCGAACCTGTGACATCCACGGTGTAAGCGTGGCGCTCTTCCAGCTGAGCTACCCGCCCACGTGCCAAAACAAGCTGGAGATGGCTTCTAGCAACATTGCGATTTCTTGTCAAGAAATAAAATCAAGAAATCATCCTTAATTTACCGGCTGAGCACTCACCTGAATCTCCGTGCCTGCGGGTTTGGCAAAACCCTCGTTGTCCTTCAGCAAGGCGATTTCCAGGACTTCGTCGATATGATCGACAAAAACGATCTTCACGGCTTTCTGCACATTTTGCGGCACTTCAGAGATATCTTTTTCGTTATCTTTAGGAATCAGCACCATCTTGATATTGCCACGGTGCGCCGCAAGAATCTTTTCCTTCAATCCGCCGATCGGAAGCACCCTGCCCCTGAGGGTAATTTCACCCGTCATGGCCAGATCCGCCCGTACTTTTCTTTTTAAAAGCGCGGAAGCAATAGAGGTTGCCATGGCAATACCCGCGGAAGGTCCATCCTTCGGAATCGCGCCTTCCGGCACATGCACATGAATATCAATTTTTTTATAAAAGTTTTTCGCCAGGCCGAATCTTTCCGCACGCGTCCGAACATAACTGAGGGCCGCCTGCACGGATTCCTGCATGACATCGCCTAGCTTGCCGGTCATTACCATGCGGCCGGTGCCTTCCATAATGGACGATTCAATGGTCAGCAGCTCTCCGCCGACTTCCGTCCAGGCCAGTCCGGTTGTTATGCCGATCTGATCGCTTGTTTCCGTTTCACCATGGCGGTATTTCGGAACGCCCAAATACTTGGGTATGTTTTTGGAGCTGATCACAATCCGTTTGCGCGCGCCGTTGCTGACCAGTTCTTTGGCCACTTTACGGCAGACGGAAGCCATCTCTCTTTCGAGATTACGAACACCCGCTTCTCTTGTGTATTCACGGATGATACGCAACACCGCCCCCTTGGTGAAGTCGATGTTATCCAGAACCAGACCGTTGGCCTCCATTTCTTTGGCCAGCAGGAATTTCATGGCGATTTTCAACTTTTCCTGTTCAGTATATCCGGCAATCCGGATCACTTCCATCCGGTCCTGAAGCGGCGCAGGAATGGTTTGCAAGACATTGGCGGTGGTGATGAACATGATATCCGACAAATCATAATCCACATCCAGATAATTGTCATTAAATGCAACATTCTGCTCAGGATCGAGGACTTCCAGCAGGGCGGAAGATGGATCGCCTCTGAAATCGGAACTGAGTTTATCGACTTCATCCAGACAGAAAACCGGATTGTTCGAACCTGCCTTCTTGAGGGATTGAATGATTTTCCCGGGCATCGCGCCGATATAGGTTCTTCTATGACCACGTATTTCCGCTTCATCGCGGACACCGCCCAGAGAAATACGCACAAATTTCCTGTTGGTCGCGCGTGCGACCGATTTTGCAATGGATGTTTTACCGACACCGGGAGGTCCAACCAGGCACAGGATGGGTCCCTTGTTTTTTTTCACGAGGGTTTGAACGGCCAGATATTCAATAATTCGTTCTTTGACCCTTTTGAGGCCGTAATGATCCTCGTCTAAAATGGCCTCCGATTCCTTCAGTGTGTATTTATTCTCCGTTACATCGGCCCACGGCATATCCAAAATCCAGTCAATGTAGTTTCTCACCACAGTGGCTTCCGCCGACATCGGGGCCATCATCTGAAGCTTCTTTATTTCCTGACGGACTTTTTTCGTCGCCTCTTCAGAGAGTTTCTTCTGCTTGAGACGCTTCTCAAGATCGACGATTTCATTTCGGAAATCGTCTTTTTCACCCATTTCTTTCTGAATGGCGCGCATTTGCTCATTCAGATAGTAATCCTTCTGGGTTTTCTCCATCTGCTTTTTAACGCGCCGCTTGATCTTTTCTTCCACCTGAAGAATCTCAATTTCAGAAAGCATCAGCGAATAAATCGCCTCCAGTCGCTCTCCGACATCGAAAATTTCGATCATTTTCTGCTTATCTTCAAGTTTCACATTCAGGTGGGTAACCACGACATCGGCCAGCTTGGAGGGGTCTTCGATCGCGGCGATCGTACCCATCATTTCCACATGCACCTTTTTGCTGAGCTTGAGATACAGCTCGAAGGACTCTTTGATGCTGCGCATCAATGCCTTTTTTCTGACATCATTGTGATCGTCGTCAATGTCTTCAATCTCATTGACCTTGACGAGAAAGAAATCATCGTTTTGCAAATATTCACGAATGACACCGCGTGTCTTTCCTTCCACAAGCACCTTGACGGTTCCGTCGGGGAGCCTCAGAAGCTGGATAATAATACCGATCGTGCCGACATTATAAATATCCTCTTCGAGGGGATCGTCTTTTTTGGCGTTTTTCTGCGCCACCATGAAGATCCCTTTTTCATATTTCATCGCGGACTCAAGCGCGGCTATCGATTTTTCTCTTCCGACAAAAAGAGGCACAATCATGTGCGGAAAAACAACAACATCCCTCAATGGCAGCAGGGGAATGATTGTTGATTGATCCTGTTTATCTAAGTTTTGTTCTTCGGTCATTTATTCTTCCCATGAATTATTTAAATAAATCTCATTCACTTATGCGGATTCTGATTTGGTGTCATAGATCAGTATGGGCTTCTCTTTGTTTGTCACCACTTCTTCACTGATCACACATTCTTTAATATCACG
>JAWOJC010000004.1:0-16580 GCA_046484315.1 Smithellaceae bacterium
TTCGTGAGAATTATGCTCAGGAACTGGCTATCTTCGATACATGGTTCGGCAGGGTTTGTCTCGGTGTCTTTCTGGCCCTGCTGTTCGGGGTTGCGCCCTTTCTCCTGAGTCCTTATCTTCTCTATATCCTCAACACCATCGGTATTCTGGCCATCGGCGCGATCGGCCTTAATATTCTGATCGGCTATACCGGGCAGATCTCGCTGGGGCACGGTGCTTTTTTCGGTGTCGGCGCTTATGCCGCGGCAATTCTGGCGACACGCCTCGATGTACCTTTTTATCTTTCAATTCCCGCGGCGGGTTTTATTACCGCCATGGTCGGCATGGTTATCGGCATTCCTTCCGGCCGACTCAAAGGACTTTACCTCACCATCGCCACACTCGCGGGTCAGTTCATCATTGAATATGTTCTGATTCAGTGGGAGAGCCTGACCAAGGGCACCATGGGCATTACCCTGCCGCAGCCGAAAATCTTCAACCTGACGATCGCGGGCGATAAGGCTTTTTTCTTTTTTATCTTTGTCTGCCTGGTGCTGATGACCTGGTTTGCGGTCAACATCATGCGCAGTAAATACGGACGCGCGTTTATTGCCATCCGGGACAATGACCGCGCCGCTGAAGGCATGGGAATTCCCATCTTCAAGTACAAACTCCTCGCCTTCGCGATCAGTTCTTTTTATGCCGGTTTTGCAGGCGCGCTGTGGGGATACTACATGGTCAGCATCACAACCGAACCCTTCAATCTGGGACTATCCGTGGAATTCATTGCCATGGTTATTATCGGCGGGATGGGCAACATTCCCGGCGCGATTTTCGGGGCGACATTTATCACGCTGCTCAACGAGGGTTTAAGGTACGCAACCGGAATGTTAATGAATGTCAGCGTGATCACCAGCATGGGGCTGAATATGGCGCCGCTTCGTGAATTTGTTTTCGGTCTGTCCATTGTTTTGTTCATTTTGCTGGAACCGAAGGGACTTGCGGAACTGTGGCGGATTCTTCGGTCGAATTTCCGGCTCTGGCCTTTTTCTTATTAGGATAGCATATGGGAGAAACACTTTTACAACTCAATAACATTTCCGTCGTTTATTCGAACGTGATTCAGGTACTCAAAGGTGTGTCGCTTTCGGTGGAGAAGGGGCACATTGTTTCTCTTCTGGGCAGCAACGGGGCCGGCAAGACGACCACGCTCAAAGCAATTTCCGGTCTCCTGAAACCGGAAAACGGTGAAGTCACAGACGGCAGCATCATTTACAACAGCGTGAATATCCAAAACCAGCCGCCGGAATTTATCACACGCCAAGGCATTATCCAGGTTCTCGAAGGACGCCAGCCTTTCAAGTATCTAACCATTGAAGAAAATCTGCGCGTCGGCACGGCCACGCGGCCGGGGAAGCCGTATAAAGAAGATCTCGACATGGTCTATCATTATTTTCCGGCGTTGGTGCAAAGACGAAAAGCTCTGGCGGGATACTGCAGCGGCGGAGAGTTGCAGATGCTTGTCATCGGCCGTGCGCTCATGGCCCATCCGCAGCTTCTAATGCTGGATGAACCCTCGCTTGGACTAGCCCCGCTCGTTGTACAGGAAATTTTTCGCATCATCAAAAAGATCAACGAGGAACATGCCACAACCATTGTACTGGTGGAGCAGAATGCCAATATGGCACTCCAGGTGGCACATTACGGATATGTGATGGAAAACGGCAAGATCGTCATGGAAGGCACTTCCCGTGAATTATCCGACAATCCTGATGTTAAGGAGTTCTATCTGGGCATGGCGGCCTCGGGTATCACGAAATCCTACAAGGATGTCAAATCCTACCGTCGCCGCAAACGCTGGCTGTAAATAAAGGGGGAGACGATGAAAAAATATTACGATGCCAAAGAAAAAGCGTCTTTGACGGCGCGCAGAAAAATTCAGGATCAGGCGCTCGCCGCCATGGTCAGACTGGGATATAAGAAATCGGCCGAATTGAAGAAGGTACTGGATGGACACCAGGTGAATCCGGCTAAAATCAAGACACGCGAAGATCTGGAAATATTGCCTGTGACTTCCCGTGAAAAGCTCGTGGACATGGAAATGAAGGATACGCCCTTCGCGGGACTTCACAACCCCTCTGTTCCGATCGACCGAATTTTCACATCGCCTGGACCGGTTTATGAACCGCATCTTTCTGAGACGGACATCCTTTGGGCCCGCGCTTTTTTCGCGGCGGGCATCGGACCGGGAGACATCGCTCTCAATGCATTTTCCTATCATTTGGTTGCTGCGGGACTGACATTTCACAACGGCCTGCGCAACGTCGGCGCGACCGTGGTTCCCTCCGGAACGTCATCATCGCAAATTCAGGTGCAGTTGATCAAAGACCTCAATGTCACAGCTTATGTCGGAACGCCAAGCTTTTTAATGGCGATTATCAATCAGTCCAAAGAAATGGGGTATAATTTCAAAAAAGATTTTTGCGTGAGGAAAGCCTGTTTCGCGGCAGAGCCTTTGTTGCCGCAATTGCGAGAGGCTTTTGAAAAAGAATACGGGATTGACACCTATCAGATGTACGGCGCTACAGAGGTAGGCGACGTGGCTTATGAATGTTCAAAAAAATCAGGATGGCACATCTGTGAAGAAACCATCGTGGAGATTGTCGACCCAGCCACGGGTAAAAACGTCGCGCCCGGTGAATTGGGCGAAGTTGTAGTAACCCGTCTTAACGCTATCTTTTTTCTTCTTCGTTTCGGGACAGGTGATTTATCGCGGATGATCACGGACCAATGCGCCTGCGGAAGAACATCATATCGTCTGGCCGGCATCGCAGGCAGGGTGGGCGACGCGGTAAAAGTGCGCGGTCTGTTTATTGCGCCCAGTCAGTTGAAAGTGGTTTCTGCAAAATTCAATCACCTGCCCATGCAAGCGGTGGTCAGTCGTAAAGGACATGAAGATGTGCTAACACTGCGTCTGGAAAAAACAGATCAGCAAGTTTCTGCCAAAGCCTGGGAAGAAAAATTCAAAAAAGCATTCAGGGAAATTTGCACCGTAAAAATTGACGCGATAGAATACGCGGCCGGTGGTTCGATGACACCCGATCAGAAGCTTATTATTGATGAAAGACAGTGGTAGTTTCTGACGATATCTTTTTCCCGAGAAAATAAGCGTCCAGCGTTGAAAGAATCCAGAAAACGACGACCATGGCAAGAATCAGGGAAAGGGATAAAAGATCCAGCTTCTGAAAAGCGTTCACGGCCACTGACGCAACATCTGAAAAGTGAATGGCGCCTTTTTGAAATGGCGCGGCTTTAATCAGCGCAGCCGCAATCTGAACCACCGCCAGGGCAAGCGCGACACTTCCGGCGAGGACAGGAAGCATAAAAGCCAGTCCCCTTTTGTATCTTTTCAGAAAGAATTGTCCAACGCCGGGAAGGACCAGACCGCTTAGCATTGCCGCTTTCATTGCTGTATCCATACAAGCTCCGTTCAGGAAACAACTGCCGCATCTTTAATTTTCAGTTGGATATCGGACGCGCCGTTCCAATAGTTAAATTGGGGCGTAAAAACCACATCGATATGCGCTCCGGAAATCGAATTTAAATGCTTTCCCATACCGAACCAGATGCAATTGTGTGAAGCACCGTCCGTGTTGAGACGCATTTTCAGATGACTGTTGCCTACGATCGCCGGAGAAGCGGTCGTCAGATTCCTTGCGCACAGCAAGGGTTCGGGATTTTCACAACCGAATGGCGCAAGCATGGCAATCTCATTGAGCAGCGCGAGATTGATTTCATGAAGCTGACATTCCGCGTCTATCAGTGATTGAGCCACCATTTCCTGTGATTGTAGTGAATTTCGGATGATGTCATCGAGCGTAAGAGCGAATTCATCGATATCATCTTCCCGGATGGAAATGCCTGCGGCCCGATAATGACCGCCGTAGGAGATCAAAAGAGAAGCACATTGCTGCAATCCCTTATGGATGTTGAATTCCGAAACGCTGCGACCGGACCCTTTGCCGACGCCGTTTTGAAGGCTGATCACAAAGGCCGGACGACTGTAAATATCCACCAGTTTGGAAGCGACTATCCCGATCACGCCCGGATGCCATTTGTCGGAGGCAAAGACCAGTGAATTCATCTGGTCGAGATTCGGGCTTTCATCGATTTTTGTCAGAATATCTTTCAGAATCTCGCGTTCCATTGCCTGTCGCTTCCGGTTGTACGAATCCAACTTTTCCGCCCAGGGCCTGGCTTCCTCAATTGTTTCGGAAAGCAGCAGTTTTACGGCATCGAGAGATGATGCGATACGTCCGGCGGCGTTGATACGTGGAATCAGGCAAAAAGACGCTTTAAAGGAGTCGATCCGCTGTCCGTCAATTCCGCTGATTTCCTTTAGGGCCTTAATCCCCGGACGTTTTCCTTCCGCCATCAGTTCCAGTCCGATTTTAGTGAAAATCCGGTTTTCCCCCACCAGTGGCGCGATATCGCCAATGGTTCCAAGCGCGACGATGTCGAGATAATCTCTGAGATTGGGGTATTGCGTGTCTTTAAAAAAACCCTCATTGCGCAAAGTGCCGCGCAGGGCAATAAGGAAATTAAACGCGATGCCCACGCCCGCCAGATACTTAAAAGGAAAGGCGCAGTCATTGCGGTTTGGGTTAATAACGGCTTCGGCATCCGGCAGACGATCCACAATCTCATGATGATCGAGAACAATCGTATCAATACCGAGGGATTTTGCAAAAGCGATCGGCTCGAAATCGGAGACCCCGCAATCCACCGTGATAATCAGCTTGACGTTATCTTTTTTAAACTGATCCACGACAGGCATTTTCAAACCATAGCCTTCCTGAATCCTGTCGGGAATATAGTAGGACACATTGTGAGTCAGTTCTTTGATGAATTTGTAGAGAATGACAACAGACGTGATCCCGTCTGCGTCATAATCGCCGTAGATCATGACGGATTCACCGGAGTGAACGGCTTGAATCAGTCGACCGACGCCTTTTTTCATATCCTGCATTAAAAAAGGACTGGGCAGATCGTTGAGAGACGGGTTGAGATAGCGATGCGCTGCCTCGATACTGGTGATATGTCTGTTCATCAACAGTCTGGCGGTAATCGTCTGGATACCGAATTCCCTGGTGAGGGATGCTTCTAAGTCTTGCTGGCCGGCTTCTCTGAGTTTCCATTGCGTTACCGGCAATTGGCCTTCTTCAATCATTATTTCTTCTTTTTGTCTTTATTTTTTTCATCATACCCATGACAGGTTTTATGTCAAGGCTTCATTGGCTTCTTTCCAGGATGATATTTTTCAGCGCTGACTCATGTCTTTGTAATTCAAGGGCATACGCCCTAAAAAGATTCATTTCCCCGCGTATGATTTTACGCTTCCGGCTCAACGTTTCCACGGATATTTCAAGCGTGGAACCGCGGTTCACGAATGTTTCTTTACGGTTGTTCAGGGGATAATCCGATGAAAACGGGACGGGGAGATTTTTGACTCTGAAACCATCGGGGAAAACATAACGGAACGTCTCAAGAGAATAAAATGAAGGATGTAAAACAAGGGGATAATGACGCGTGGTTGATGCCGTGATATCCCGATAGGTATCAAAACGCAGAATATTCGATAGTATCATCGTATCCGAATTGACCACCTGAGCCCGATTATTCACGCGGCCCGATAAACGGACAAAGAAAGGATTCCTGGTGTCGTTGAAGCTGCCCATCTCCAGTTTTTCCACCTCGATGCCTCGTTTTTCAAAGGATGTTTTTCTTTGTTCCGGCGGCATGTATTTATAGGCGAAGCGAACGGGTTCGGCGGCCTTCCCGTGATATGAATAATAAAGGATGATTTTCGCATCGCCTGCTTCATCAATCCGGAAAGTGATTTCCGTTTCGGAATAATCCTTTTTCTCATCGGGAGCAGGTGTTTGAACAAAGCGGTAAGATCCGTCTGATTGGATCAGAAAAACGGTGATTGGCTGGAAAAAAGGCGGTGAATCGAAGGCGGCAACATCGTTGGTCGCGTCAAGCCAGTAAAATCCATCTTCACGGGGGACCGCCGCAATGACGTGATTAAAAGCGTAAATCGACGGCATGTTTTCGTCAAAATATTCACGTTGGGCTGGCACAAGCGCGGGAAGAGCCTCTATACCGGCAATTTTTAACATCGTTAAAAGAAGAACGGTTTTGTCCTTGCAGTCGCCATAACGTTTCTGGAATACTTCCCGGGCGGGATGCGGTTTATGTGTGTGGGGCCCGAGCAAAACGGCGACATATCTTATATTCCTGGATACAAAATCAAATATCGCGCCGATTTTCTCTTCATTTGTTTTTTTATCGGAAATCAATTCACGTGTAAAAACATCCAAGTCATGATCTGATTTCATCTGTTCGCGCATGAGCTGAATATACCAGCTGGAAATCGATCGCCAGTCACGCATGGTCCAGATCCGGATTTGGGGGAATGTTTCCCTGTCCATCAAGCCGGGCATGCGGGGTTCGGGAATAATCGCGTTTTGCCTGGAATTGGCAATGGTGTATTTTTTCTTGTTGCCCTCGGTGAGAATTTGCGGCGTAAGGGTGGTGTTAAAAGATTTGTATAAGACTTCCTTATCTGCCGGGATGATGATTTCCAAAATATCCTCTTCCATCGGGTAGAGGTTTTGGTTCAGGAAGATCGTTGAATAATCAAAACCGAAAACAGGTTTGATGTTTTTTATTTCATAGGCGTATTCAACCACGCAGCCGTCTTCCACCCCCGGCATTGTGAAGCGTTTGAGTTTAATATCAGTATAGAAATCATATCCCGCGTATTGCGAGGCTTCATAAACTTCCCGGGGCGACAGAGCCATGACACGGCCATCGGGTGTGATGGTGTTGGCAAAAAGGATTCTGGCCTGCTGATAACCTTCCCGGTAGGAAATCGTTTTTGAAACATGGCGCCGTCCGCGTTCGTTGAAGATTTTATAACGCTCGAGATGGCGTGTCACGCTGGTTCCGTCTTCAAAGTATTCCACATAGACATGAGAGGAAAGAAGACTTGCGCCCGCGTTGGGATGATCTGAGGCCTTGGGGGTATTTGCCAGAAAATTATTTACGTTTCCGCCGGTGACACTTTTGAAAGGAGCAGGCGTCGATGCGCAGGAAAAAGAAAAAAAGATAAAAATCCAAAGCAATAATTTTGTTTTTTTCATATTATCCCCCTTGAAAAAAAATCATATCCTGTTTGCAAAGGACAGTCAAACATCCTTTGTTTCTTGATCTTTATACCATTAAGTGTTAATGGCCGGATCGGGCATGATTAGAAAATTATTTAAACTAAAAACAAGCGACATCACACTGGTCCAGTTTATTATTGAAGGATACGAAGGGCTGGCCACCGTTTCCACCCTTGACCCTAAAGGGGCTGTCATACAAGTGATGATCATGGCGGATTTCGTCCACGATATGAACACCATCCTGGATGATTTAAAAAGCCGGTTTCAAATGGAAGAACTATTTTAGAAGGTGCGTCGGAGGACTTTATGCTGATGCTGACCCATACATATTTGCTGCAGCAGATGATAGGGGATCTGGACGTCAGACATCGTGAACCGGATATTTATATCTACAACATCGCACCGGACCTGCTTACGATCCATCCCGACATCGACTCTTTTAAAACCCACTCCATAAAAAGATTTATCCAGGCTCCGCCTGACCATCCCCGGGCCGCTTATGTCATGTTTCATCTTCTGGTGGATGATCTGGCCCATTATGGTCATATCTCAATGGAATGCCGTGAGGGATTTAATCCGGATTCCGCCGGTTATTCCTATATCAAAGGTCGTGGTCTCATCACGCCCCTTCGCGATTTACACAAACTGATCAGCCGGGATATTAGCTATGACGAGGCAGCCTATCGCTCCCATCTGATTATTGAAATGATTTACGATCTGGTCATCCTTTCGCATATTCACGCCAATCGCTCCATCGAACTTCTGGAAGAAGCGGTACAATTCACCCTTGACAAAAAAGCCAATGAATTCAGTAATGATATCGCCTGGCTTTATGGAATTGATAAGGAGGCGATTCGAGACGTGCTGAAAAACGCCGCTTCCTACATTACAAAAGAGCGTATGGACAGGATTATGAATATCGAAGGCCGAATTCGTCTTTTTACGGACAAATTCGGCCTGAGAAATGATAACGCAAAGTTCACTGAAGCGATACATACCCTTTTTCAGGAGGCTCTGCATTCTATCGGCAACGAAGATTTTCTGCAGCAAACAGCTGTTGCCGTCAGACAATCAGGCTGGCAGCCGACTGATTAGCTTGCTTTTTTAACGAAGCCGGAACGGATGCAGCGCGTGCAGGCTTTTACTCTTTTCACGGAACCTGTTTTTTCATCAACACAGCGTAATTTCTGCAAATTCGGACGCCAGACCGTCTTACTCTTATTGTTGGCGTGACTGACATTGTTTCCTACTGCCGGTTTCTTACCGCATACTTCACAAATACGAGACATGATCAAACTCCTTTTGGAAAATGTGCGTCGTAATAAACCACAACACATTATTTTGCAAGCATTATCTTCAATGATTATGAATTTATTTCAGCCTTTAGGCTTTAGTCCCGCATTTCGGCCGGCTGTCCGGTTGTCTCCAGAACCCTGAGCCATACATTGCCTTTCGGATCAACTTGTCTGCCGGAAACCGCAGCGGAAAGAGGCAAATGAACATAGTCGTTTTTCCTGAGCGCGACGAGCAGACCGGTTTTTCCGGCCATCGCCGCGTGGACGGAATATTGTCCCAGAGAACTGCAGTAAATACTGTCTGATGCGTTTGCCGGAATGGAACGAATCAGGTAGCTTGGTTCAATATATTTCAAATTAATTTCCATATTAAGCATACCGAAGTGATCTTCGATGTCCTTTTTGAGGAAATATCCGATGTCATGAAGGCGGATATTGCCGGAAGCGTCTGTTTTCTGATCTTCATTGCTTTGATTCAATAAATCCTGTCCCGCGCCTTCCGCAGCCAGAATGACCGCGTGGCCCCTTGCTTTGATTCTTTTTTCCAGGGTCTTTAAAAAACCACGCTCTCCCTTGAGAGAGAAGGGCACTTCAGGAATCAGCACAAAATTGACATCACCCTGGGCCAGCGACGCCGTGGCTGCGATATGTCCGGACATGCGTCCCATGATTTTTACAAGACCGATGCCGTTATATGAGCCTTTAGCTTCCACATGGGCGCATCGAAGCGCTTCCACCGACTTTTCAATGGCTGTGTCAAAACCGAATGATTTTTCAATCAGATTGAGATCATTGTCTATGGTTTTGGGGATTCCGATCACGGCAATTTTGGCGCTTCTGGCGGATATTTCCCTGTTGATTTTTTCTGCCGCGCGCATCGTGCCGTCACCCCCTACGCAAAACAGGATATTGATTTTTCGGCTTTCCAGAAAATCAACCATGACCTTCGTGTCCTGAGGTCCGCGCGATGATGAAAGGATGCTTCCGCCGATGCTGGTGATGTCTTTGACGAAGTCAGGCGTAAGCATGACCGGCTTATCGCCGTACGACGGATTGAGTCCGCGCAGGCCGTATTTAAGCCCCAGAATGTTTTTCGCGCCATAGCGATAAAACAGGGTCATGGTCACCGAACGGATCACATCATTGATGCCGGGACAAAGCCCTCCGCAAGTCACAATCGCCGCCCGCACCTGCTCAGGATCAAAATATATCTTACGACGCGGTCCGGCTGCCTCCAAAGACAAAGGACGCCCCTGAGCATCCGTCTGTTGATCGTAATTATTCAGACGCGTGTTAAACAGCAGACAATCCTCGTCAGACGTGAAGCTGCTGGTGTTGATGGGTGACGAAATGCGGCATTCGCCTAAATTCGCAATGGTAAAGTCACTGATCATGAGATTATTTCCTTTTGTTGATCACGCGCGTGGCGGCGTTTCTACCCGAAAGGATTTCCGCGTCAAACCCGGCATCGGTCAGCAGAGAGGCGCCGGACAGAAAAATATTACCAAAGCGTGTCTTGTTGCTCTTGGCGCCAAAAGAGGTCCACAGGGCGTTTCGCACTTTATATTTCGGAGTCAGAACTTTTCTGTAATCCAACGAAATATCGATAGATTTATCAATGTTGAGAAGATCGATGCTGTTCTTCAGAAAGGGCAGAAACGTCTCAAGCCTTTCTATAATGGAATTGGCCTGGCTTCTGAGCGCATCCCACGTCCAGGCCTCTTCGCTGTCAGAAAGATAGACCGTAGCGGAAAGAGACGCTTTGGCCTGAGAAATGTGCCTGCCGGCTTCAGGCAGACTGGTTTCGAGGATAATCAGATTGTCGTCATGAATATCCCTGTGGACATCCGTTACCACAGCGATGTGCCGGGCGAGTTGTTCCGGCAGGCAACTGCGGGCAACGCCCATAAAAATTGTAAAAGGATAATAGGTGACTTTTGCCGGACGAAGCCAATCGCTAAAATGAATTCTTTTTTTATCCTCGCTGAGCAGAGAAAGGCTGTCCGATTTTGTGCTAATAATGAGATTAATGCCTGATACTTTAGATGTTGCCTTGTCTTTTGACTGGATTTCCACATCAATGATTTTATCTTTTTTGATGGATAGAACGTTGTAACTGCCGAGATAGAGTCCCTTGGACGATTCGAGTTTTTCAATCAGCGCGTTGAAGAGAAACTGCTTTCCCTCGGTAAAATAAGCGACGCCCCTGACCGGTGCGCAATATTGAAAAGCAGACGCGAAAGAAAACAAGTCGTCCGTATTGAAGCAAAGCAAGGCTTGCTGAGCCTCCCATACTTTTTCCAAAGACGCGTTTTGTGAAAGGGTTTTATCAAACCCCACAGCGCCGAATTTGTGCCGGAGAATGTGAGGGAAGATTTTCAGATAAGAGAAGTAGTCTCCAAGATTTTGAGGCTGAATCTGAGGGTGTTCGGCAATCCATTCGCTGAAAACGGATGAAGCGCTGAAAGCCATTTCGTAATAGTTGCGGATGTCCGATTCTAATTCGGGAAATTCGCGGGCCAGTTCAGCCGTCAGCCGGTTTAGATCATTGAAAAAATCAATACGGTGATTAGGCAGAATGATCTGATAGGCGGGATTGATGGATGTGGATTCCATTTCCGGAAGCGCGATGTCCAATTCATCGAGCACAGAAAGTCCCGACTGATTCTGCGCGAGGCCTGTAAGCGGCGTGGGGTCTATATTGAAAACATAATCGCCCTGTAATTGCAATCCGCCCAGACCGCTTTGTGAAATCAGCAGAGTGGAAAGCCCGTTGGATGCGGCACAGGCCGCGGCAACGTGGGAAGACAGGTCATCTCCTATGACGATCAAATCATACATGGATTTGTTTTAGCCCCTCAAACGCGACCAGGTAGCGGCAAAGATCATTGATCGAGTGACGGATTTTGAATGACCGCCTTCTCAGGATTGACCTCATTTTTGATCTTCACTTCACGCCCGAATTTTTTAATTCGGCCTTCAGTAAAATATTTAATGGCCTGTGGATAAATCTTGTGCTCCTGAGCCAGAATCCTGCCCGCCAGTGTTTCGGCCGTATCCCCCGCGACAATCGGCACAACCGCCTGTATGATAATGGGACCCGTGTCCACGCCTTCATCGACGAAATGGACGGTACAGCCGGAAAATTTAACCCCGTAATCCAGGGCCTTTTGCTGCACATGGGTTCCTGGAAAAGCCGGAAGCAGGGCAGGGTGAATATTGATGATCCGGTCCTCGAAGGCTTGCAGGAAACGCCTGGTGAGAATTCGCATAAAACCGGCCAACACAATCAAGTTGACGCCCGCGTTTTTCAGAAGGCGAATCAGTTCAGCGTCAAAATCCTCCCGGCTGGCAAAATCCGAATGGTTGAGCACCGCGCAGGGAATACCGTGTTTTCTTGCCCGGGTCAGACCGAAGGCCTGCGGATTGTTGCTCACGACAATAGAAATACGAGCCTGCAGGTTGCCACTTTCAATTTGATCAATAATAGACTGAAGATTGGACCCGCCACCGGAAATTAAAACGCCCAATTTTAAAAAATCAGTCATTGCTCCGCCGCTTATTTTCCGCAAAACAAACAGATTCCTGGTGGGCTTCCTTCTTTTCAATAACGCCGATCAGATACGCCTGTTCTCCCATGACTTTCAAACGGTCGAGAAGTTCCTGGGATTCTTTTTCCGGAACAATCATCATCATTCCGATGCCCATGTTGAAAACACGGAACATTTCCTTGTCATCTACATCACCGATCTCCTGGATCACGGAAAATATCGGCGGAATCTCCCAACTGTTGCGGCTGATCACACACCGGCAGACGTCGGGAAGGATGCGCGGCACATTGTCGTAAAAACCGCCGCCTGTGATATGCACCAGTCCTTTGACATTGAAACTTTTAAAAATACTCAGAAGCGTTTTAACGTAAATACGGGTGGGTTCAAGCAGTTCGAGGCCTACCGATCTGGACAGACCTTCAATGGTATCGTTTACGGAGAGCTTTCCTTTATCCAGAAGCACATTTCGGGCAAGCGAAAAACCGTTGCTGTGCAGACCGCTGGAAGCCAGACCGATAACACGGTCGTTGATGCTGATTGTTGATCCGTCGATGAGTTTGTCCTGTTCGACTACGCCCACACAGAAACCGGCCAGATCATATTCACCCGGCTTATAGAAACCGGGCATTTCCGCCGTTTCGCCCCCCAGAAGCGTACAGCCTGCTTGTCTGCAACCCTGGACAATGCCGTCGACAATCTGCACGCTTTTTTCCAGTTCAATCTGGCCTGTCGCGAGATAATCCAGAAAGAAGAGCGGTTCCGCCCCCTGGACGATGACATCGTTGACCGACATAGCAACCAGATCAATGCCGATCGAGTCGTGTTTGTCCATGAGTTGCGCGATTCGAAGCTTCGTGCCCACACCGTCCGTTGAAGACACCAGAATGGGATTTTTCATTTTGGCCGTATCACAGCGGAACAGTCCGCCGAAACCGCCGATGCCGGACACCACTTCCTTACGCGCGGTCGTTTTAATCAAAGGCTTAATGCGCTCGATAAATTCATTGGCGTTGTCAATATTTACACCCGCTTCTTTGTAGGTGGAATTCGAGGACTTTGAGGGCTTTTTGGTTTTAACGGTATTTGTAGCCATAAGACTCCATAAAAAAGTAATTCTTCATGAGAAGATTGAGAGGAATGATTTAACGCAAATCAACGTTTGTGTCAATCATTGACTTGCGCAAACAATAATTATTTGTTAACAAAAACCGGCAATTTCCACGAAATTATTCGCTTTGCCACCCGACGTCCGGAGACTGAAAATGGAATCTTTTAAAAAGAGTCTGCAGAAAATCGAACAGCCTCTGACCTTTGCCGCCAAAGACGAATTTAAAAACCTTTCCCACATAAAGGATTTAGGAAAGTCCCTCTGCGTTTTGCTCTCTCAGATGATCACGTCGGTGCCGGCTGCGGTTAAAAATACTTTTGTCCCGCCTCTGGGAGAGCTCCAACGGATATTTTCAGATTACGATACGCAGGATATGAAGACCCGAAAAGCCAGAATAACGGAAGCCCTTTTGATTTTCCGCCGGATAATGAAAACCGCAGAGACCTTCGACGCCGCCAATCCGCTTACGCCGGCGCAGGAAGAACAGCTAGCGGAAAGAATCGATGATCTCAAGACCTCCTTTGGGAAAATTAATGCACCTGTGCAGTATTTAAAAGGGGTGGGGCCGAAGATGGCTGCGCGCTTTGCCGCCAAGAAAATTTCAACCGTCGAGGATCTCCTCTATTTTCTTCCCCGCACCTATGAGGACCGTCGGGAAATTCGAAAAATCAACAAGCTGGAAACAGGGAAGCTTCAGACTGTCATGGCCAGAGTCGTGCTTTGTGATTTTCGATATTACGGAAAAAGAAGAATTCTGGAAGTCACCGTGAGCGACAACACTGCCAATTTGACGGCCAAATGGTTCAAGGGGCAGATGTCTTATCTGGCAGATTCACTGAAAAAAGGAACCCTCGTGATTCTGACCGGAAACGTTACTCCGCATTATGCCGGTAAAACGATGATACATCCCGACCACGAAATTCTGGATGAGGAAGATGAAGCAAATCTTCTGAACTTCAAACGCATCGTGCCGGTATATTCAGAAACGGAAGGGCTTCATCAAAGGTTTATCCGTAAAGTCATGTTCAACGCGCTCGATCAGTTTGCCCGATACATCGCGTCGCCGATCCCCATGGAAATCTGCCGAAGGCGCGATCTGCTCAACTTTCATGAAGCGCTTCTCGCTGTGCATTTTCCGGGAAATGAAACCTCCATGAATGAGCTGATCACTGCCAGATCCAAGGCCCACCTGCGTCTCATCTATGACGAATTTTTCTTTTTTCAATTGGGTATGGCCATTAAAAGATCCGGGCGCGTTCTCGAAGAAGGGATTTCGTTTAAACACGATGGAAAATTGCTTGATGCCTTTTATGCCTCTTTGCCGTTTCCTTTAACCGGTGCACAAACCAGGGTTATTGGTGAAATTCAGAAGGATTTGGAAGCCGGCACGGCGATGAATCGATTGCTTCAAGGTGACGTCGGCAGCGGTAAAACACTCGTTGCGATGGCCTCGATGATCACCGTTTGTGAAAATGGCTATCAGGCGGCCTTGATGGCGCCCACGGAAATTCTGGCCAAACAACATGTTGCCACCCTGTCCGAATGGGCGAGACCCATCGGCCTTCGTGTCGTTATGCTGACCGGCGCCATGGGCAATGCCACCCGCAATGAGACTCTGGAAATGATCAGATCAGGCGAGGCCAATATCATTGTCGGCACACACGCCCTGATTCAGGAAGATGTCGATTTCAGAAAGCTTGGTCTGGCCGTCATTGACGAGCAGCACCGCTTCGGCGTGATGCAAAGAGCAACGCTGCGCAACAAAGGACTATCCGCGGATGTTCTGGTTATGACGGCCACACCCATTCCGCGAACACTCGCCATGACGGTTTACGGCGATCTTGATATTTCAGTGATTGATGAAATGCCGCCCGGCAAAAAGCCGGTGCGCACGGTTGTGATGTCCGAAAGCAAAAGACAGGCGGCATACGATGCCATTCGCAAAGAACTCGACTACGGACACCAGGTTTTTATTGTTTATCCGCTGGTGGAGCAATCGGAAAATCTGGATTTAAAAGATGCCACCCGAATGGCGGAGCATCTGCAAAAAGATATTTTTCCCGATCAGACGATAGGGCTGATTCACGGGAAAATGAAGGATAAAGAAAAAGACGCGGTCATGCGGAATTTCCTGGATCATACAATTTCCGTTCTGGTCGCAACGACCGTCATCGAAGTCGGCATCGACGTGCCGCGCGCCTCGTTGATGCTCATTGAACACGCTGAACGTTTCGGTCTTTCACAATTGCATCAATTACGCGGCCGTGTCGGCAGGCGCGATATACCGTCTTTTTGCATTCTACTGACAGATCACAAAGTGTCCCAGGACGCGCGTAAAAGATTAAAAGTTATGGAAAAGACAAACGACGGCTTTGCACTGGCGGAAGAAGACCTGGCCATTCGCGGCCCGGGTGATTTTCTGGGCACAAGGCAATCAGGGCTGCCCGATTTCCGCGTGGCCAGTATCCTGCGCGACGCACACATTTTAAATGACGCCAAACAGGATGCCTTCGCGCTTGCCGCTCGTGATCCTCTTTTGGAAAAACCCGAACATGCGATTTTAAAGGAAGCACTGATTGCCCGTTGGCAGGGAAAACTCGATCTGGCAAGAACGGGATGAATAAAGGTTGAAGAATAAAGCATAAAAGGAAAAGGTTGCATCGATGCGAATTGCAATAATCGGGACAGGCGGGGTAGGGGGATATTTCGGTGGAAAGCTGGCCCGCACGTATGCGGGATTGGGAAAGCATGAAATCATTTTTGTCGCCCGCGGTGAACATCTCAAGGCAATCCAGCAAAAAGGGTTGCAGTTATTCACCAGGGAGGGCGATTACGTCGCATGGCCGAACATCGCAACGGATGATCCGACTTTAGCCGGTATGTTTGACCTGGTGTTCTTCTGCGTTAAAAGCTATTCGCTGGAAAATGCAGCCATCGAGCTAAAAGAGAATATTCAGAAAAGCACGGTGGTGATACCGCTGCAAAACGGCGTGAACAGCGCCCATCGTCTTCGTGCAGTGCTACCGGGCGCAGATGTCGTCAGCGGGAGCGTTTACATTATCAGCCATATGGAAAAACCGGGTGTCATTTGTCAAACCGACGGTGCATGCAGGCTGACGTTCGGAACGGATGACGAAACATCCGCCGAAAAGTATCGCCACATTCACGATCTCCTTCTGCAGGCGAAAATTGATGCGAAATTATCCGATAGAATCTCCGAAGCCCTGTGGACAAAATATCTGCTGATGTGCCCTCTGGGATCACTGACGGCAGCGACCGGAAAAACATACGGCGCCGTTCTGGCGGATCCTGATTCAGAGGCAAGGCTCCGACAAATGATGGAAGAAGTGGTCGCCGTGGCTGGCGCGCGCAACATTCAACTGCCCGCCGATGCGGTTGACAAAACTATGGCGCA
>JAWOJC010000033.1:0-7468 GCA_046484315.1 Smithellaceae bacterium
TGCATACCCCTGCCTCAGAGATGCCAAAGCCTGCATCGGTTGCGGGTTGTGCGCCCGTGAATGCCCGGTAGACGCATTGATGATGAAGGTCGGCGTGTAGTCGCGCTTGACGACCAGCCCGCAGCAGACCGCCCCGTCATCGTTTTTCTGATTCTTCTTGCATTGTACCGGATTCATTGTATTAGTGAACCCCGCGTTGAAAAACCGCTGTTGCAGAATCCGGCTGCACGATAATTCACAAAAAAAGTAGAACAATGCCCATGAATATTCTCCTGATGACGCCGCCTTGCACCCAGTTAAATACGCCTTATCCGGCCACCTCCTGCCTGAAAGGTTTTTTAAAGACCCAAGGCTACGATGTCCATCAGGCCGATCTGGGCATTGAGCTGGTCTGCCGCCTTTTTACCGGGAAAAGTCTTCAGAATATTTTTGCCGAATCGAAGAAGTTTGCCGTCTCTCATAAATCCTCAGCCAATGTTCGCCTGATTTATGCCAATCGGCAGCGTTATATCGAAACGGTGGAACCGGTCATGCGCTTCCTGCGCAACGAAGATCCGACGCTGGCCGCCCGGATCTGTACCGAAACGTTTTTGCCCAAAGGCTCGCGCTTCGGACAACCGGCCGATCTCGACTGGGCATTCGGCGCCATGGGCATATCCGATCAGGCACGGCATCTGGCGACGCTGTTTATCGAAGATCTCGCGGACTATATCCGCGATGCGGTTTGTCCGAACTTTGAGCTCAGCCGTTACGGCGAAAAACTGTGTTTGTATCTGCCCGAATTCGATCCGCTGGAAGCAGCCCTGAGCGCGCCTCTCAATCAGGTGGATAAAATCATGCTGGCCATTCTCGACGAAAAAATGCAGCAATGGAAACCGGATGTCATCGGCGTGACCATTCCCTTTCCGGGCAATTTGTACGGCGCCCTGAAATGCGGCCAGTTTTTAAAAAGCAGATATCCGGACTGCAAAATTGTGCTGGGCGGCGGTTACGTCAATACGGAATGGCGCGCGCTTCAGGAAAAACGGATTTTCAATTATTGCGATTTCATTCTTTTTGACGATGGAGAACCTTCGCTGTTAGCGTTGCTTGGGCATCTGGAGGGGAAACGCGACCGGAAGGATCTGATCAGGACCTGCCTGAAGGCAGCCGATGGTTCGATTCAATTCATTCAACCCGATGCCGATTGCCGCATTCCCTTTGCGGAAACCGGAACGCCGGATTACAGCGATCTTTTGCTTGACCAATACCTGTCGATGATTGAACTGACCAACCCCATGCACAAGTTATGGAGCGACGGACGCTGGAACAAACTGACGCTGGCCCGCGGATGCTATTGGGCCAAATGCGCTTTTTGCGATACGTCGCTGCCCTATATCGCCTGTTACGACCCGGCCGACGCCCGCCTGAGCGTCGATCGAATCGAATCCATTGTGCGGCAGACCGGACAAACCGGTTTTCATTTTACCGATGAGGCTGCCCCGCCAAAAGTTTTGCGTGAATTGTCGGAAGAAATTCTGCGTCGGAAGCTGACCGTTTCCTGGTGGACCAACATCCGTTTCGAAAAAGCTTTCACGCCGGAATTGTGCGCACTGATGGCCCGCGCCGGATGCATTGCCGTATCCGGAGGCATCGAAGTGGCCTCGGACCGGATTCTAAAATTGATCAACAAAGGGATCACGCTTGCGCAGGCGGCAAAAACGACGCACCATCTGACCCGCAACGACATCATGGTGCATGCCTACCTGATGTACGGCTTCCCGACCGAGACCGCACAGGAAACGATTGATTCGCTGGAGGTCATCCGTCAGATGTTTAATGAAGGCCTGATCCAGTCGGCCTTCTGGCACCGCTATGCCATGACCCTGCACAGCCCCACAGGCAGGCATCCCGAAAAATACGGCGCCAGGCGCTACTCAAAAAAAAGCGCGCCGTTTGCCAACAACGAAATCCCCTTTACCGACGGCCAGGATATCGATCTGGACACGCTGGGAGAGGGGCTCAGAAAAGCCACCTATAACTACATGCACGGTTTGGGTTTTGACTGGCCTGTCTTTCGCTGGTTTGACCGAACGGTGCCGAAAACAACCTTGAAGCCTGCGCTTATCAAGAAACTGCTTGCTTGAAAAAAACGGGAAAACCCGCGAAAAGGCCGCTTTGCGGATAAGGCAAATCACCCGGCGGGCTTATACCTCTTGATCTTTCGCGCCTACGGTATAAACCGTGTCGCAGATCGAATCTCCCTCGGCTCTTGTTTTCAGAATCTTCAAGGTGGTCCTGCCTTGTGTCGCCGCAAAGAAATATTCGCGATCAATGGCCATAACCGCTTCACAAAGCTTGCGCGATGTGTTTTCCAGTCCGAAAGGGCAAATCGTTCCTTGAATATGAAACTGATCATCGGACAGGGAGACCACATGGATGGTTGCCGGATCAAAATTTTTCGTGAAAGCCGCGCCGATGGTCGAAAGCCGGTTGTCCGGCAGCCTGCTTTTGACTTTCAGTCCGAGGGCGCGTCCCTGCCGGCCCAGAATATCCTCGATGACCGGCAATGCCGCATCACCGCATTTTTCAAAGAAGGCTTTGATCAAAAGCCCCTGGGCCTCTGTGGCATTTTTGGGCAGCGAATCCTCCGTTTTTAAAGACATGTTGTATCTACTCCTTCCACAGTAATGCTATGTGAGACTCTGACGCAGACAGAACACGGGCACAAAGCATGGTTTTGATGGCCTTTAACAAACAGCTGGAAGTAACCAGATTCCGTTACTTCCAGCTGTAGGCAGACTGGGCGATGCTATCCGCTATGCCTCATAGAGTTTTTCGAGCATGTCGCCGTATTTTTCCATGACCACGCGTCGTTTGAGTTTCATGGTCTGCGTGAGCATCCCGTTATCCAGTGTGAAGTCTTCCAGAATAAACGAAAACTTGCGGGGGATTTCATAAGAACCGACTGATTTTCTCAGGTGGTTCTGAACTTCTGCGGTCAGCAGATTTTTGAAATTCACGCCCGCCGGATTGGCGGGATCAAAAAGATCCTTCGGGTCGACGGACAGGTTCAGCTCGGCGGCCAGATGTTCCAGTAATTTCATATCGGGCACAATCAATCCCACATTGTATTCATGGCCTGCGCCCGTGATGACGGTATTTAGAATCCAGGGCAGCACCTTCATTTCCTGTTCAACGGTTTCCGGATGGATGTATTTGCCGTTGGCCAGTTTGTACTCTTCCTTGAACCGGCCGGTGATGAACAAAAAGCCTTCATCATCCAGGCGTCCGCGATCGCCTGTGCGAACGCCGCGCATCCCGTTTAATTCCACAATCACTTCTTTTGTTTTTTCCGGTTTGTTGTGATACCCGATCATACACTGGGGGCCGAAACAAAGAATTTCGCCATCCTCGCTGTTTTCTTCCGTTCGGGACCGGTCAATCACCACTTTGGTTTTGTTGATCGGTTTGCCGACCGAGCCCAGACGGTTTCCCATCAAAGGAGAATTGATGGTGATGGCCGGAGAGGTTTCACTCAGGCCATAAGCGTCATAGGTGGGAATGCCGACATCAATGAAGAATTTGGCAATTTCCACGTTCATGGGGGCGCTGCCCGTCACCGCATTTTCCAGACGTCCGCCGAAGCGAGCCCGGATTTTTTTCAAAACGATGGTATCGAGAATCTTATATTTTAAACTTGCCTTGCCTGTTTCCCTTTTACTTTTGGCCGCCGCCAGCGCCGCTTCGAACAGTTTGAGCTTCAGTCCGCCTTCTTCCCGCATTTTGGCCCAGACCCCGTTGTAGACCCTGTTAAAAATTCGGGGCACGGTAATCATGAATGTGGGCTGGATTTTGGGCAAGTCGTCAATCAGGGTTTCCACCGAGCCCATTATGCCGATGGACGCGCCTCTGAGGACGAACGCATGCAGGTCCGCCGTGATTCCGAAAGAGTGCGCCCAGGGCAGCATGGATATGCAGCGGCTCTGTTCAGTCAGATTCGGAAACCAGGCCAGTCCCGCTTTGACATTTTCCGCGAGATTTCCGTGGGAAAGCAAAACGCCTTTAGGTTCGCCCGTGGTACCCGATGTATAGATCAGCACCGCGACATCGGTCGGTTTCGGTTTTTGTGAAGGCACGGGTTTTAGCGCGCCTTTTTTCTCCAACG
The DNA here is from genome assembly GCA_046484315.1 of Smithellaceae bacterium. Classification (GTDB taxonomy): domain Bacteria; phylum Desulfobacterota; class Syntrophia; order Syntrophales; family Smithellaceae; genus UBA8904. The sequence goes on from JAWOJC010000033.1 coordinate 4,148, forward strand.
CCGCCATGGAGTTTTCCCCTGTCCCCTCGATCACATAGATCTGCTGCAGTGTGGGGATTTCGGCGGGGAAATCTTTTACCTTTTCCAGAATATCCGGTCTGGAAACAAGTAAAAGTTTGATTGACGCGTCCTGAACAATGTATTTCCACATGGACACGAGTTCTTTTTCATACATCGGCACGTAAGAGGCGCCCAGGCCCTGCGTGGCCATTTCCCCGATCAGCCATTCTTTGCGGTTGTTGGCGATGATCCCGATCGTATCTCCTTGCTTGATGCCTATCGCGGATAATCCCGCCCGCAAATTATCCACGCGTGTTGCGATGTCACGATAGGTGACCCATTGATAAACCCCGGCGGCGTCTTTTTCGCCCATTAGGGGATTGTCCGCGTATTTGGCGACGCTTTTTTCGAAAATTTCCACCAGATTATCCGGGGGATCATAAGAGTTCTTGTATTCACCATATTCAAAAATAGCCATTGTCTTCACCCTTTCTCTTACACTCGGTTGCGGTAAACTTACCAAACGGACGATTTCGACACAGTTATCAATTTGCTGATAAAAATATTTGTTGTTTGTTCTGTTAAATTCCGGGTTTCTTTAAATTATTGCGGCTTTGAAGGTTTGTTTACGCTCTGACAAAAGATAGCAGGAACGGATGATCGCTCCAAGGTTAAGGTTTTTCTTTTCATGGCCCGCATTTTAAAGACAATGCCTAAGCAAGTCAAGAAAATTTGGTTTTACGGGCAAAGCTGCAGAGCTTTATGTAAAAAAGAAAAGGGGGTTGCGAAAATCGCAACCCCCTTTAGTTTAAACGATTGATGGAACGTGAAACGCGGTTCCATCGTATCTTTGTTTAGATGGTGAAACCCAGATCAACCAATTCCAACGCACTCTTGTCGCCGGCTTTGATGGCTTCGCAACGGGCTTTGACGGTGGTCAAGCTGTCGTTGGCGAAGAATTTTGCCGAGGCAACACGACCCGCGTAGAAGGCGGCTTCCTGATCTTCTCTCTGGAAACCTTTCTGCTTGCCTACGGAGGTGAGGCCTTTTTCTTCATACATCGCGTTTAGTTTTTCCTGAGCGATGCCGGCGGCATCCAGCAGGAAGTAACCGACGACGACGTCGCCGAAAATTTCGAGGAACTTGCAGGCGTTGTAAATCGGCGCCAGGAAATCACCGGCTTTGGCGGCGCCGGCAAAGAACATGGTCACATCGATGAGCGCATTTAATGCTTCTTCCAGCGTGGCGGTGGCGGTGGCCAGATCGGGATTGTTTTTAGCTTTGGCAATGCCCTTCTGGATCATGCCGGCCATGTTCATCACATTCATGCCTTTGCGCTGATTGAGTTTACGGCCGACCAGGTCAAGCGACTGGATGCCGTTGGTGCCTTCATAAATACAGGCAATCTTTTCGTCGCGGACAAACTGTTCCACCGGGTATTCCGAGCAGAAACCGTAACCGCCGTAAATGTCCATCGCCATGGAACAGACCAGGAAGCCTTTATCGGTGCAGTAGGCTTTGACAATCGGGGTTAAAAGCTCAATGTAGCCTTCCCAGTTGGCCTTTTCCTCTTCCGTCTGGGAAATTTTGCTCATATCCATACAATTGGCGACGAAATAACACATGGAGCGCATCCCTTCTACAAGGGACTTCATCCACATCAGTTTTTTGCGAATGTCGGGGTGGGTAATGATCGGAACGGCTTTGGCGGCAGGGTTCTGCATTTCCCAGACGGGAACGCCCTGAATACGTTCTTTGGCATAAGCCACGGCGTGCTGGAAGCTGGCTGAAGACAGACACAGACCCTGCATACCGATACCCAAGCGCGCTTCATTCATCATCTGGAACATAACCTTCAAACCGGAGCGTTCTTCACCGAGGAGTTCGCCGATGCACTTTCCGTCTTCACCGAAGTTTAAGGTACAGGTGGCGTTGCCCTTGATACCCATCTTGTGCTCAACACCGCCGGTTTTCACATCGTTGGATTCACCTAGAGAGCCATCGTCGTTAACTTTAAATTTGGGAACGATGAAAATGGAGATTCCTTTGGTTCCGGCCGGATCGCCTTCGATGCGCGCCAGCACAGGATGAACGATGTTGGGGGTCAGATCATGGTCGCCGGCGGAGATGAAGCACTTGGTGCCCGTGATCAGGAATTTTCCGTCGGGAAGACGTTTAGCGGTGGTTTTCAACGCACCAACATCCGAGCCCGCACCCGGTTCGGTCAGGCACATCGTGCCGGTCCATTCGCCGGTAAACATCTTATACATATATTTGTTCTTCTGTTCTTCGGTTCCGTATGTATTGATCATGTTGGCAGCGCCGTGCGTCAACCCGCCATACATGCCGAAGGCGTAATTGGCCGCGGCCATCGTTTCCAGAGTGGCCCATCCTGCGGCGTGCGGCAGTCCCTGGCCGCCGACATCGGGGGAATCCATCGGGTTAATCCAGCCGCCTTCTGTATATTTTTTCCAGGGTTCATGGAAGCACTTGGGAGCGGTGACTTTGCCGTCTTTCAGATGACAGCCTTCTTCTCCTTCTTTCAAAGTCGGGAAGATAACATTGAGAGCAAACTTTTCGGCTTCGTTCATAATCATCAGAATGTCGTCTTTGGAATACCCCCCATACGCCTCTGAAGCAAAAATTTTGTCCATGCCAAATTGTTCAAAAAGAACAAACTGCTGATCGCGGGTGTTTACCAATAAATTGCCCATAAATAACTCCCTTCTTCTGTGTTTTGATATTTCAAACGCTAAATAAACGTCTGTTCATCGGGTTGTCGGGTCAATATGTTTTTTTTCTTTTTGAATGCCTTTGCGCTCCGGATAAAACACAGGTCGTTGATTTTCTCGGTTATAGCAGAATACAAATCGATCCAAAAACATCCTGCCTGAGGCTTTTACAATTCTCTGCCTCGTCAAGCGTTTTGACTATAATTCCAAATTTGACCGAAAGTCAATCAAAATAATGACACAATGGCACGCAAGTGTCTCCCGGTTCCAAATTCGGGAGACAGGGGAGGGTTATAAAAAGGATGTTTTATTTAAGTCTATGAAATTCATTGTATTTTGCTAATTTGGCCAGGGCTGCGGCCGCTTTCGGGATGCCATCATAAAACGGCACGCCCGACGCGAGCAGGATTGACTTGACGGTTTCCATCGTTTGGCGGACCGGCTCATTGGGGGTGTATTGCCGCAGCGCGACAACGAGCGGTTTGGCCGCGAGATGTGCGCGTGCTTCATCGGCAATATAGTGAGCGATCCGGCGCGTGGCTTCGCCCTGGCCCCGGCTGAAAAGCCAGTCCATATGCAGAGAAATAAT
>JAWOJC010000100.1:0-5176 GCA_046484315.1 Smithellaceae bacterium
ATGTCTATTCTCAGCTGGATAATGATATTAATGCTTTACGATCCTTTTATGAAGCACTTGAATTTGCTGAATTGAACCGGGATTCACTTTTCATAGCGAGTGCAAATAACTATGTGGGTCATAAATTCTACCAGATAGGCAATTATGAGCAAGCAGAATATAACCTGCTGAGATCTGAATCGATCAGCCGCCAGATCGGATCAGTTACTAATTTGCGTAAATCCATTCTCAATCTTGGCAATCTCTATTCCAAACTTGGGAATTACGAGAAGGCCGGAGAATACTTTGATGAAGCGCTCGAGCTAGCCAGGGCTGATAATGACCGAATTGTACTGATTCGGATTTACTAAGCAGCGTTAAGCCGATAGTCACCAGGAGGTAGGAATAGGCAAAATGAACCCACATCCAGGGACCGGGAATTCTCTGGTCGATCCGGGCAATAAAGAAACTGCCTGCCTGAAAGAAAGCAACGGGCTGCTTTACCCAGAGACCGTGAAGGCTGTTGGTCCAGATCATAACCTGCGTGATGATGGGAATCATGAAAAGGGCAGCCTGGCGTCCCGGCGTGATCCAGCCTGTATAGCCTGTGAATTGCAAAACAAAAATCAGCCAGAGTACGGGAATGGTGGCAAGACACAAGAAGCGCGCCTCAAACCAGAATAGCGCCCACGCCCCGGTCGGCGCAAGAATGGAAAGCCCTTCGAACAGCGCCAGCAGGCCAAGCAAAACAGACACCCACATAAATGACCGGACACCTGCAATGTCCCGATGCCTTCTGCAATAATTCGCGATCAATCCGGAAATAAACAGGACAAACAATACGGAAAGAACGTAAAAAACCGGCGCCTGATTCACGATGGATAGGTTAAATATCATTTCCCGCTCACCCTTTTCGCCGTTCAAAAATCTCCTCGAACAAAAACGCTGTTTCCCGATAGGCTTTCAGGATATTCGGATCGAAGTGCTGCGGTTTGGTTCGACCATCGCCGTGGTTGAGAATTTTGGTCACTGTGGCATGGTCCATGGCCGGTTTGTGCGGCCGTTCGATGCGCATGGCATCATACTGGTCGGCAATGAGCGCGATGCGGGCCTCGATGGGAATGGCCTCGCCCTTGAGGCCGCGCGGATAGCCGGAACCGTCCCACCTTTCATGGTGATTCAACGCGATTGATTGGGCGATATGCAAATGCGGATGGCTGCCGATAATTTTTGCGCCCCACAGGGTGTGCTTTCTCATCTCCACCCATTCCTCGGCGCTCAGCGCTTCTGTTTTTCTTAGGATCGCCTGCGGTGTATAAATTTTGCCAACATCATGCAGCATCGCCTGAACGGTGATGGTGCGAACCTTATCGTCTTTCATCCCGAGCCGCTCGGCAATCACCCCGCAATAATCGCCCACACGATGCGCATGGCTGCCTGTGTCATCGTCATGCGCTTCGGCGGCGCGGGCCAGGGCATAGATGCCGTAATCAAAAGCCTTTCCCGCTTCGCGGACCTGCGAGGCCAGCAAATTGAGGAAACGGCTTTGAACAATCATCTGCTGTAAAAGCGCGATATGTTCATCGCCCACATCCTGTCCGTAATTAACAGCCAGTACGCACAGATCCGGACTCAGATAAGCTACACCGTTTTCCACGGATATATTGCGCGCCTGAAAATTCCTGATCATCAGTTTCGCTTCCGGTTCCATTTTTAAAACGGAAAGCGGCAGAACTTTTGTCTTGCCCATCTCAGGCAGGGCGATATCGGTGATCGGGCTGAAATCCAGTTTCACCCGGTTTAATTCCTGAAACGCGTATTCGTAATGCTGCCATTCCCAGTGCCCCCCGTCAGACAGAAGCCCGACAATCACCGAGCGGGGCTTTTCGACCGAATCGGTTGTCTTTCTGGCCTGCAGCGCAACCATCTTTTCGATGTTTTCTACAACATCCGGACCCGCCGCATGAAACCTGTCAATCATTTCAACGCCCAGCGCAGTCAGTGTGGTGGCGTCACGATAAATGCGCACCATGCGTTCGCGGCTTTTTTTGCGCGCCACGAGCATCTTGATGCGCGCCAGCATCATTTCGTGATCCAGCGGTTTGAACAAATAATCATCGGCGCCCGCTTCAATCCCGCGGATAAAATCCTCGCGGGATTTAATCGCCGACATCATCACGACGGGAATCTCCCGAAAACGCTCATGGGCCCGAAGCTGCATGCAGACGGTAAAGCCGTCCACACCCGGCAAAATGGCGCCCAGCAGAATCAAATCCACATTCTGACGAACAAGCAGTTCGAGGGCTTCTTTGGCACCGGCCGCACGTATCACCTCATAGCCGCGTGGCGCCAGAATCGCGTCGAGCAGCGCAAGCCCCGGCGCGTCGCTGTCCACACACAATATTTGCGGACGCCGGAGGTTCATGGAATAGGATGGGTTTGTAGACGTCACCTGCATTTTTACCCCTTATGCGCAGGATGCTTTTGTTGCAGAGGCAAAAACACAATAAACCGGCTGCCGATGCCGTACTCGCTTTCCACGGAAATGCTGCCGCCGTGAAGTTCGGCCAACTGCCGTGTCAGCGACAAGCCCACGCCGACGCCACTGCTTTCCCGCGTGTAGGACGACTCAAGCCTTCCGAAATTCTGAAACAGACGGGGGATGTCCTCCGGCTTGATGCCGCAACCCGTATCCTGAAAGGCCACCGCCACACCCTCCTCGCCCGACAGGCTTTTGGATCTTTGCGCCTCGACCGTGATTTTCCCGCCCTCCGGTGTATATTTGACGGCGTTGGACAGCAGGTGAAAAAAAATATGCCGGATCTTTTCATCATCCGCCTCAATCGAGACATCCGCGTCGATCGCCACGTTGACTTCCAGAAGCTGCCGTTTGTCCCGTATCTGGGTATCGAGCAGCGCAATGGTTTTGGAAAGGGCCTGCGGAAGAGCAACCGGGGAAAGACGCAAGAGCGTCCGTCCGGTGGACACGTTGGACACATCGATGATTTCGGTCAGAAGCCTGCTCAGGTTCTCACCGGCTTCTGTAATGTAGCGGATAAATTCTTCCTGTTTATCGTTTAACTCGCCAAACAGGCGATCCTTCAGAACGCGGGTGAATCCGATAATGGAGTTGAGCGGCGTCTGAAATTCATGACTGATATTGGCTAAAAAATCGGATTTGGCACGGCTGGCGGCCTCCGCTGCTACTTTGGACTTTTCCAGCTCGGCCGTCCTTTCCGCAACCCGTCGTTCGAGGGTTTCGGAATAGTCCCGCAGTTTTTGTTCGGAGTCGATAATGATCGCCTCCGCCTTCTTTTTCTCTGTCACGTCGCGCATGATGCCATGAAAACCCGTGGCTTCCCCCTGAGGATCGCGAATCAGCGAGACAGACAGATCCACCATGCGCCTCTCGCCGCTTCGGGTGAGAACTTCAATTTCCATGTTTCTCATGGTCAAGCCGGTTTTATACACCGTATTATACAGCGTAAACACCGCTTTGGCGTCTTTCCCCTCAAGGTAGTTGCGGTAATTCACTGTTGCGAGTTCGTCCAGACTATAGCCGCTGAGGGACTGAAACGCCTTGTTGATGTAAGTGATTTTCCCTTTCAGATTTGTTTCGAAATACGGATCAGGAATGGTTTCAATAATCGTGCGGGCGCGCGCTTCGCTGGCCTTTAGAGCGCTTTCCATTCTTTTACGTTCGGTCACATCGCGCGACAAACCGCGGAAGCCGATGGGCTTGCCATCCGCGTCATGCATGAGCGACACGGACAGTTCAAAAACAGCCCTGGAGCCGTCCTTGCGAATCGCCTCATAGACAAAAGCGGGGTTGGTGATGCCTGTGTTGTAGACCTGCCTGAAAGCCTCAACGGTTTTTTTCGTATTTTCAGCATCTTGAATATTGTGGTGCGACATGTGCAGAAGCTCGTCGCGCGAGTATCCTAAATCGATACAGACTTTGTCATTGATAAAAGACATAGCGCCGCGCAGATCCGTTTCAAAATAAGCCTGACCGATGCTTTCGATAATGCTTAAATACTTGGCCTCGCTCTGCATCAGGGCGTCTTCCGACCACTTCCGCTGTGTGACGTCGCGCGTGATCCCGCGGAATCCTGTCGGATTACCCGCTGCATCCTGAATCAGCGCGCCGGAAACCTCAATAAAGCGGGTCACGCCGCTTTTTGTGACAAATGCAACCTCCATTCCTTTCACGGAACGGCCCGTTTGGTATATCTCATTAAACAAACCGGCCAGTTTTTCAATCTGATCCGAACTCAGATAGCTGCGAATATTTGTATGGAGCAATTCTTCCGGCATGTAGCCGATGGTCCTGGCCGCCGCCTGATTGACAAAAATAAAGTTTCCATCCAGATCAAGCTCGCCGTAACCTTCTTCAATTTCCTCCAGGATCGTCCGATACCGCTCCTCCGACCTGTTCAGACCATCCGGCTTCTGCTGATAACGGGTAATATCGATGACGCAGGCCTCCGTGGTGGGCGCGCCTTTGTAAACGACGGAACCAACCGTTTCTAGAAACCATAGAATTTCGCCGTTTTTTCTGATGAACCGGTATTCATAAGGATCGGGATTTTTGCTTTTCAGATTTTTGGCCATATTTTTTTTAACCGCTTCCCGGTCATCCGGATGAACATGGGCAAGGACAGGGGTCCCGATAATGTCGGCCGCCGAATAACCGGTCAGTTTCTCATAGGTTGGACTAGCAAAGACATATTTGCCCTTCTGCGCCAGTGATAGCCCGGCGCCCATCGTTTCGATGAAACGTTCCGTCAGACGGGGCATTTCTAATATTTGTGAAGATGGCTTGACCGGCTGCTTCAAGGGTGTTGAGGCAGTCCGGGCGGTTTTTCTTCCGGGCTTTGCAACTGATTTTTTTTGAGCAACTTTTTTTACAGAGGGCTTTTCTACCGATTTTTTTGGCCGTGGCATGGCTTTCCCTGCTCCTTTATTTTTTGAAAGAAAAATGAACAGCTTCCTGACAGGCTTATCGGCACAAACAGTAAAAATATTTAGAATTCAAAGACCTGATGAAGGTCCTCCTGATCGGCTTCACAAAGCCACAAAGCAGGTCCAATCGCACTTTACCTGGCCAAAACCGTTACCCCTCGCCACCGAAGGTCGTCAAATCGAAATCCAGTTGGTAGGTGTTCTCTTCGAAGGAACGGCTGGGCTTTACGGC
>JAWOJC010000268.1:0-7627 GCA_046484315.1 Smithellaceae bacterium
CGATTGAAAAAAGTCAGGCTGCCGCGAAGATCCACTTCAAAATAGGCGTCTTCAATAGTTTCCAGAATCGTGCGATGCTTCTCTTCGCTGTCTTGCAGGGCCATTGTGACGGCTTTGCGATCTTCAATCTCGCGGGCCAGTTTCTCGTTGGATTCAGACAGCTTGTTCCTTTCACTGAGCAGCAGCTGCGCGTAGGTTCTGGCAGACCGGTCGGACTCATCAATGCGGATGAAAAACAGCGTAATGAGAATAGTGGTGCTGATCAGAATGAAGAGCAGATCAATGGCGATCATAAACCAGTAGTGCAGGCCGTCGGCCGGCACAAACACACCGCTCCAGTAGCCCGACTCAATGAGCGCGCCGATCAGGAACCAGGTTGCCACATTGATCCCCATGGACACGATCGCCCCCGGCCACCCCAGCAGAATCGCGGCGATCACCGTGAAGGAAAAAAGCCATTCCCGGGACGCGTAAAACGGACCCACGGTAAAAATGATGGACATACCGATCAGGTAAATGAAAAGGCAAACCAGTCCGGCGCGGATATTAAAGGCGATCTTCGGAAAGAGAAAAATAAGAAGGCAGGCAAAATAGCCTCCTGTGCAGGCAAGAAAAATCAACCAGTATTCATGCGTGATGTTGCCGTGGACACCCAGAAAATAGACGATCAACCCGATCGACGCCGTTACCAGAACAAAGAGGTAGAGCACTTTTTCCTGCCAGTGGTTGTGCGCGTTCGGATCCAGCACGGCGGCAGGTGCGTACTTTTCGTACACCTGTTTCATAAAGAGCGCCTTGATCCAGGAAAACGCCGTGCGCCATCGTGCTGTCATTGATCTTCCTTTCTGGAACCGATATGTTTAAAGCCTGTGGCAGCCCTCTCCCGAACCGCTAAGGAAAGTCCTGACCATGAAGCGCTAAATCAATGGTGCCTGCAAAATCAAATGAGTCTATTTTTTCGGTGACCCGCGAAGCTGACAAAGCAGCCGGCCCGGTCGATGGATTCATGATATTCGGTTGAAATGGTGAATCAAAATCGCCTGAATCTGTCAATCAAAAACTAACCGCCGAAAAACGTGGGCTTTTTTCAGGCCGTCGCCCTGCCCGCCCCCACGAGCCGTTCCTGCTGCAGCGAAGCGGACTTTTCCAGGTAGTAATCGTAAGACCCGTTATAAATGCGCATATCCCCGTGGTCAATTTCAAAAACACGGTTGACGAGGCTCCGCAGAAAGTGGCGGTCATGGCTGACGAGCACAACCGTGCCGGTAAAGTTCTTTAACGCCATCAGCAGCGTTTCGCGCGACTGGATATCGAGATGGTTGGTCGGCTCGTCGAGAATCAGCAGGTTGATCGGCTGCACCAGCATCGTGGCCAGCACGACCCGGCTTTTTTCCCCGCCGGACAGCTTGTCGATGCGTTTGTAAATATCGTCGCCCTGAAACAGGAAGGCGGCGCACAAATTACGCAGCACGCCGAGATGGGCCTGCGGCATGGCATCCTGCACGGTTTCCAGAATGGTTTTTTGCGGATGGAGAATGTCCATGGCGTGCTGACTGAAATAGCCGGGATACACATTGGCCCCCAGGCTCACACTGCCTTCGGACGGGTCCGCCTGACCGGCCAGCACTTTTAAAAAGGTGGACTTTCCGGCCCCGTTGACCCCGACAACCGCGATCTTGTCCTGACGACGGATCATGCCCGATACGCCACCGAAAACAGACTTGACACCGCCTGCGGGACGCGGCCAGACTTTGCCCAAAGCCTCGATTTTGACCACGTCGTCACCACTGCGCGGCGGTTCGGCAAACTCGAATTTGATGCTGCGCTGTTCGGGCGGTATCTCGATGCGCTCGATCTTGTCAATCTTTTTGACGCGCGACTGCACCTGAGAGGCATGCGAGGCGCGCGCCGCAAACCGGGCGATGAATTCCTCCTCCTTGGCCAGCATCTCCTGTTGACGCCGGTGACTGGCCAGCAACTGTTCGCGCCGGATTTCGCGCTCCCGCAGATAAAAATCGTAATTGCCGCTGTAAGTCGTGATCGTGCGGTTTGCCACTTCGATGATGCGGCCCACCACGCGGTTGAGAAACTCGCGGTCGTGGCTGGTCATGAGCAGCGCGCCTTTAAACGCGTTTTGCAGCCAGTCTTCCAGCCAGATAATCGATTCCACATCCAGATGGTTGGTGGGCTCATCGAGCAGGAGCACATCGGGGTTAATCGACAGAATTTTGGCCAGCGCGATGCGCATTTTCCAGCCGCCGCTGAAAGATTCCACCGGTTGGTTGTAATCGTCCGGCCCGATGCCCAGTCCGGTTAAAATCGTCTGCGCCCGGCTTTCCAGATCGTAACCGCCGCGATGCTCGAATTCGGACTGTATGTTGCCGTATCTCTCCAGCAGTTCGGCCATTTCATCGTCTTGCATCGGCTCGCCCATGGCGGCTTCCATCCGGCGGATCTGCTCGCCCATTTCCATGACATTGGCGGACGCGGACATCACTTCTTCGAGGGCCGAACGGCCGGACATGGCGCCGACATCCTGAGAAAAATAGCCGCACACGGTGTTTCGGGCCCGCGTGATGTCTCCGGCGTCGAAGGTTTCTTCACCCATGATCAGACGAAATATACTGGTTTTGCCCGCGCCGTTGGAACCCACCAGGCCGGTGCGGCTGCCGGGCAATATCTGAAAACTGGCATCCCGAAACAGAATTTGCGGTCCGTGCTGTTTGGAAATGCCGCTGAAATGAATCATATTTTACAAACCCCTTACAAAAGTGCCGGATGGGTAGCACATTCACGGCACCGCCGCAAGAACATTAGCGGCCATGGAATTGTATTGACAGTCGCGTTCATTGCTTTTATAGTTTCGCCATGCGAATGAATTTTGCCATAAAATCGTTGTGTAAGGAAACCTAACCCTTAGTCCGGACGAATCAGGAAAGGCAAAGACATCATGGGAGACAAAGGCGGCAAAAAAGACAAAGCAAAAGGCCAGAAGCAAAGCAACGACAAACAACAGCAAAAAGCAAAAGATAAAATCGACAAGCAGCCGAAAAGAAAACCATAAGCCGGTAGCACAAGGCAGGAAACGGGGTGCTGTCATCGGTCGCCCCCTTCCCTGTCGGCGTGACGTCGGACCTTCGCATTTCGTTGGCCTTAGCCGCGCCGGACGCGGGCGTTTTTTGGCAGCCATCGTCAAGATGCGCCCCAAGCGTATGGACGACCCGCTCAGAGACAGCGGCGTTCAAAACACGATGTAATTAAACTTATTGAGAAAAACAACCGAAACAGATTAAAACATCCTGGCACGGCATCAGAAGGCGGACGTTTTTCTGCCATGACAGAAAAGCCCATACCGAAGAGGTTTCTATGAACGACAAAGACAAATCGCGCATGCAGCTTCTCGACGACGTGAAGGTTCTGCGTATGAAGGCGGCCGATTCTGAAAAGTTGATCGACGCCTACCAGCAAACCATTGCGGGACTCAAAGACAACGAAAAAGTCTTTCGACTCGTCGCCGAAAACAGCCAAAACTGGGAATTCTGGCTCAATGTCGATGACCGGTTAATCTACTCCTCCCCATCCAGCAAACGCATGACCGGATACGAACGGGATGAATTTCTCAAAGATGCGTCTCTGTTATTTAAACTCATCCACCCCGATGACCGGCCGCTCTTCGACGAACATCGCCGTCTGGCCAAAAAAACAAAATCGCCGGGCGAAGAAGAATTTCGCGTCATCCGCAAGGACGGCAAAACGCGCTGGTTCAAACATGTCTGTGTGCCGATTTATGACGACAACGGAGATTACGCGGGTTTCCGCGCCAGCAACATGGATGTCACCGAGCAGAAAACCCTGCAGGAAACCATGCAGGAAGATGAAATCCGTTATCAACTGCTGACCGAAAATATCGGTGACATGATCTGGGCCATGGATGCGCACCACAATCTGACCTACGTCAGCCGGTCGGTTCATCAGACACTCGGGTATGAAGCCGACGAAATTTTTTCCAAACCGGTGGAAGACCTCCTGACGCCCGCCTCCCTGGAACTGGTCGCCAATATCTGGGACGAAGAAGCGGATTTTCAATCTTCAGGCCTGGCGCGTCCGCAGCGCTCCTGGGACGTACAACTTGAATTTCTGTGTCAGGACGGCCAGACGGTGTGGACGGAATCCAAAATTTCGGTCATCCGCGATACCGGCGGCAAACTTGTGGAAATCATGGCCTCGTCCCGCGACATCACCGACCGGAAAAAAACGGAAAAAACGCTGCGGGAAAACGAACTAAAGCTCCGGCAAAACGAAAACCAACTGCAGGAAATCACCCGGAAGCTCCAAGAACGGGAAACGCTCATCTCGGACCACGAACAGAAGCTTGCGCAAAACCACCAACATCTACAGACCGTCACAGGCCAGCTTGCGGAAAATGAAAAGCAGCTACAGGAAAGCACCCGGCAATTACAGGCGCACGAAAAACAACTGCAGGAAAAAGAACAAAAATTAGAACAAAACGAAAAACAACTGCAAGACCTCACAAACCGGCTTGCGGAAAATGAAAAGCAGCTTCAGGAAAGCGCCCGGCAACTACAGGCGCGCGAAAAGCAACTGCGGGAAAACGAACAAAGAATCGAACAAGACGAAATACAACTGCAAGACCTCACAGGCCGGCTTGCGGACAGGGAAGATCAGCTTCTGGAAAACACCCGCCTGTTTCAGCAGCACGACCATCAGTTACAGGAAAGCGCGGAGCTTATCAAAGAGCGGGAGGCGCGTCTTGCCGAAAGCGCGCAGAAGCTGCAGGAAAGCGCCAGGCGTCTACGCGCGGGCGAAAGCCAGATGCGCGGTTTGCTCAACGCCGCCACGGAAAGTATTTTTCTTCTCGATCCTGACGGCACCATTCTTTTTGCCAACGAAACCACCGCGCAGCGGCTGGGCACCGACCTGGCCACCCTGCAAAACAAGAAAAGCATTTATTCACTTCTGCCGCCGGATGTCGGGGAGAAACGCAGGCAGCGCTTTGACGAAGTCCGGAAAACCGGCAAGCCCGTGCGATTTGAAGACGAACGGTTCGGACGCACCATTCTTAATTCGGTTTACCCGATCACGGGAGAAGACGGCGCCGTGGCGCAACTCGCGGTGTTCGGTCTGGACATCACCGAACACAAAAAATCGGGGGAAGCCCAGTCTCACGCCGCCAGGCTCGAATCACTGGGCATGCTGGCAGGAGGGATCGCCCATGATTTTAACAACCTCATGACCATCGTGCAGGGCTACATTGATCTGGCGATGCTCGGCATCCCGGAAGACAGCCCGGCCCGGCAGAATCTGCAATCGGCCGCCGGGTCCATTGAAAAGACGCGGGCGCTGACCGGCCAGCTCATCACATTTTCACGCGGGGGTGAACCCGTGATCGCGCTCGTGCCCGTTGAAAAAACGCTGCATGAAGCCTGCGCGGGCCAATTGAAGTCTTCGTCCGTCCAGGCGGCGGTAGAATTTCAAAAGGGCCTGTGGCCCGCCCTGGCCGATAAAAGCCAGCTCCGTCAGTGCTTTTGCAATCTGGCGGAAAACGCCGCCGAAGCCATGCCCGCGGGTGGCACCCTCAAAGTGCGCGTCGAAAATTACGAAGTTGGCGAAGAAGACGCGCTGCCCCTGGATGACGGCGCGTACGTCCGGATTATTTTTGAAGATGAAGGCCCCGGCATTCCGCCGGACCATCTGGATAAAATTTTCGATCCCTATTTCACCACCAAGGACATGGGCCGCGAAAAGGGTATGGGGCTGGGACTGACGGTTTGCTATTCCATTTTGAAAAAACATGGCGGCTATATCGCCGCCGGAACCGCGGAAAACGGCGGCGCCCGGTTCACCCTGTATTTGCCGGCAAAACCGGAACCGGTTGAAGAACAGGAAGAACCAGCCGAAAAAGTTTTCGTGGCCGCACGCCGCCGGATCCTCGTCATGGACGATCACCCGGAAATCAGAAAACTATTGCAGATGTATGTTGAACAGCTTCACTACGACGCAAAAACCGTCGCGGAGGGGCAAGAAGCCATCCGTGAATACAAGCAGGCGCAAGACGCAGGCCTTCCGTTTAGCGCGGTGATTCTGGCGCTGAGCGTCCGTCAGGGGTTGGGCGGCGCCGCCGCGCTGGCACGCCTGAGAAAAACAGCGCCGGATCTCAGGGCCATTGCGCTTTCCGGATCGGATGATCCTCTGGTAAAGGACTACACGGATGCCGGATTTCAGGGCATCTTGAGAAAACCTTTCCGCTTCGAAGAAATGAAAGCTGTCCTGGAATCTGTCTGGTCGTGATAATTGAATATCAAACGCATACGGAATTCTTTTTGAGCCTGGCCCGCGCGTCTTCTCAGGAGGAGGCATGTCATCGCGAATCATCTACGAGCGGTTCTTGTGGTTTCACAACGAAATCAAACAAAGCAAACGTCCCAACGCGAAAACCATGGCAGCGCGGTTTGAAATCACCGGCAAAACCGCCCAGCGCAACATTGCGTTCATGCGCGACCGTCTGGGTGCGCCGCTAAGATACCTCCCCGCCCACCGCGGCTACGACTACGAAGACAACACCTGGGAACTGCCCGGCCTGTGGCTACATGAAGACGAACTGATCTCCCTGATCCTTTCTTACCGCCTCGCCGCAGCCGTGCCGGACAGCGGCGTGAAAAAAGCGCTAAAGACATTTCTCAACCAGATCATCGCCAGCCATGCGTCCGAAGGCTTCTCCATCGAGGCTTTCAGCGAAAAAATCTCCGTCAAAAACATCGCCTACGCCCGAACCAACGAAGACATATTTCACCGGCTTTTAGAGGCGCTGCTGCGGTCCCGCCCGGTGTGCATAGCCTACCACTCGCCGCACAACAGCCAGGCCAGCGTCCGCGACATTTTACCCTGCCACCTGCTCAACTACATGGGCACCTGGCACATCATTGCCCATTGCAGCCTGAAAAACGACCTGCGTGATTTTGTTTTGTCGCGGATACAGTCCGTCTCGGCCTGCGAAAAAAAGATAGCCGCCCGCGTGTCCACAGCACAAGTCAAGGACTACATTCGGGAAACCTTCGGCATCTTTCAGGGCAAAAAAACACATCTCGCCTGCCTGCGCTTTGATGCCGGCATCGCCCCCTGGATTGCCGAACAAAGCTGGCATCCCGCACAAAAAGTATCCATCAGTAAAGACGGCAGGCTGACCCTCACCATCCCCGTGGCCGACTTCCGGGAAATCAAGCGCGAGATTCTGCGCTACGGCGCTCAGGTGGAAGTGGTCTCGCCCAAAGCCCTGCGCGAAGAAGTAAAAAAAGAAATTGAAAACATGAAGAAAGTTTATGAGTGACGATTGGCTCGTAGCTCGTAGCTGATGGCTCATAGCTCATAGATTGCAGCCCATTGGGCAAAATTGGCAGCAGAGGCTCAATTAGGTAATGAATTAGGTAATAACCTTTGAATCGTATGCTCCAGACAAGCAAAATTGTAGCTTTCCCGCTTGTTCCCTTCAGGGTACGAAGGTGGGAATACAGAGAATCTAAATGTTAGGAAGAATTATATTTTCTGGTAGGACAGGGAATGGGGGGTGGAGGGGGAGTAGAATAGCTCATAGCTCGTTGCAAATGATGTC
>JAWOJC010000040.1:0-8694 GCA_046484315.1 Smithellaceae bacterium
GGAGATCCAGCTTGCCGACCATCTCCTGCAAACGGCGGAAATCACCACGCGGGATATCGATCGCAGCGATTACCCGCATTATTTTCTCAAAGAAATTTCCGAGTCCTCCTTGTCGATCAGAAGAACGCTTCGCGGCAAGTACCGGATTCTTCAGTCCGCGTCGTCCGGCCCGAAGGTGTCCTTCAACCTGGGTGAAGATATTATTCCGGGTGCGGTGCAAAAGGGATTGAAAAACGGTTCGATCAAAAACATCATTGTGATCGGCCACGGCACAGCGGCTGTGGCGGGCCAGGCGGTGGCCGACGCTCTTTTGCATTACCTCCGGGAGGGGCGTCTCAATATTTCCGCGCGTATTGCGTCGGAGTTGAGCGGTTTCGGTCTGAAAGATGATTTGTCCGATACGCTCGTCATTCCAATCACGCAGTCCGGCACCACCACCGACACCAACCGCGCGGTGGCCATGGCCAGAGATCGCGGTGCGCTGATTATTGCCATCGTCAATCGCCGTCAGTCCGATATCACCGCTAAATCGCACGGTGTGTTTTACACCAGCGACGGGCGAGATATTGAAATGTCGGTGGCCTCAACCAAAGCCTTTTATGCCCAGATCATAGCCGGGCAGGTGCTGGCGCTGTATTTTGCCAAGCTGCTCGGTTTGAGAACAGATGACGACATTGCCGATAAGCTCAGGAATCTTGAATCTGCGCCGGGGCTTATGGAGCGGATCTTCCACAGTCGTGAGGCGATAGCCGCGTCGGTGCGGAAGACGGCCGGACGCCGCTACTGGGCGATTGTGGGCAGTGGTCCCAACAAGGCGGCGGCCGACGAAATCCGCATCAAGCTGTCTGAGCTGTGTTACAAAACCATTTCAACCGACATCGTCGAGAATAAAAAACACATCGACCTTTCCGCCGAACCACTTATTTTGGTTTGCGCATCCGGCAATCCACAGGCCGTTGTGGAAGACGTCGTGAAAGATGTCGCGATTTTCAAAGCCCACAAAGCCGCTGTTGTTGTTTTTGCCGATGAAGGAGATTCCCGCTTTGATGCGGTGGCCGATGCGGTCATTGCCATTCCCTCCGCACCCGCGCCGCTGCCGGTGATTCTCAACACGATGGCCGGTCATTTGTGGGGCTACTATGCGGCGCGCGCGATCGATGAAGAAGCGCAGATCTTCCGTGAGTTCCGCAGTCGTCTGGCCGCTCTGCTGACCCGGGGGCTGCAAAATAAATTGTCGGTGCTCGATATGGTTGCGGATATGGCTTTCCGCCGAATCATCAATGAGTTCTATGGTATGTTCAATGTCCATCGCATCGACGGCGCGTTTAGTGTGTTGTCCGGAAAGACCATCGCCGACGTTTTGTTGCTGCTCAAGTACGCCTCGGGTAAACTGCCGCTACAGGATATCCGTCAGGATTTCAGGACGGACGCGGTCCTGGTCTCGCCGTTTGATTTGCTCGATGCGACGCTGGGCGTGGCGATCGACGAGCTGACCCGTCCGATTGACGCTATCCGCCATCAGGCCAAAACCGTTACCGTTGGCACCAGCCGTAAGGAGAAGGAACTCAAGGGCATCATCTTCGATCTGTTAGACGACCTTAAGTTCTCCGTGAAAAGCCTGACCTATCGAAATATTCTGACCATTAATCGCATTCAATCCGCTCTGGCCGCGGTCCGGGGGTATGCTCTCTATGATATCGCCGGTCTGGACGCGCAGGGCAATCCCGCGGAAGAATCGACCATTATCATTCGCGCCAAGGGGGGCGTGGCGGCGCAGATGACGTCACGCGCTGACAAATCAGCCCCGCTGATGGGGACCAAGCGAACCATTGCCAGTACCGGACACCTTTACGTGGGCAGAGGCAAATCCGACGGTGTGCCTATTATCATTATCCCGATATTGGGAGAAAGCAACATGGTGACCGGTATGCTTCTTCTTCATATCACATTCAACGAAGCACTGCCGTTGGCCGAGAAGAAGAAGGTCCTCGGGTATCTGTATAATGATATTCGAAACCTGATCAATGAATATAATCTTTCATGGCATGATGACTATCTCGAGTCCATTTCTCTGGAATCGCTCTTTAGCGAACCGGTGGAGATGATTGTCGGACAGATAAAATCTAAATTCGGTCAACGGTAAACAGATCGTCCTTCCCCGCCATGGCGAATAGAAGCAGTGAGTTCCCGGGCGGGTGCGTTTGAAGCGCACCCGCCCGGGAATTTGCCGTGCCATACATGATTCATAAATGATCTGATAATCAGACAAGATACAAAATTGTATTTGACAAAAATGTCTTTTAATCATAGGGAAACGGCAAACGATTGCCGTATAGAAGGTCCATGAAACAGCTTTTTAAGCCCGAGGACATTGAAAGAAAAGTCATCCTTATTTTAAGGATTCTGCACGAAAGTCCGGAGCCTGTGGGCGCGCGTGTCATCGCGAGGAAAATGTCCGAGCGCGATGTGCAGCTTAGCGAGAGAACGGTTCGCTATCATCTGAAAATCATGGACGAGCGAGGGCTGACCCGGCTGATTGGCCGGCGCGACGGTCGTGTCATTACCGAACAGGGCCTCAGTGAAATTTCCGATGCACGTGTTCAGGATAAAATCGGTCTGTCCATTTCGCGCATTGATGTGCTTTCCTTCAGGACAACATTTGATGTAAAAAAGAAGCGCGGCCTTGTTCCCGTCAATATATCCTTTTTCCCCGAAGAACATTTTGCGCAGGCACTCGAAATTATGAAGCCTGTTTTTACCAAAAAACTCTGCGTGAGTTCCCGTGTCGCCGTAGTGGCTGCGGGAAAGGTGTTGGGGGATATCGTCGTCCCCGAAGGTAAAGTGGGTTTTGCCACGATTTGCAGTATTGTGGTCAACGGCGTTCTTTTAAAACACGGCATTCCCATTGATTCAAAGTTCGGCGGGATTCTCCAGATGCGCAAAGGCGAGACGCTCCGTTTCGTGGAGTTGATTCATTATGCCGGCTCATCGCTGGATCCGTCGGAAATCTTTATCCGCGGCAAGATGACTTCTGTCAGACAGGTGGTGTCGGAAGGTGAAGGGAAAATCCTGGCCAACTTCCGAGAAATCCCCTCGGTGAGCCGGTCTTTGGTCGATCGGGTCATCAATGACTTTACTGCATGTGGCATTCACGGCGTGTTATCCATTGGCAGCATCGGAGATGCCATCTGCCAGACCGGCGTGGATGTCAATAAAATCGGAATGATTCTTGTGGGAGGGCTCAACCCGGTGGCGGCCGCTTTTGAAGAAGGTTTTAATGTAGATAACAAAGCCATGTCCACCGTCATGGAATTTCAGAAGTTGACCGACATCGAGTCCTTGTAGCCCATTTCCAAAATATCTAAAAGCCTCGCACCGTTCACAAACAGGAGACGACAAGCGGTTTTCCATCCCGGCCGGAAGCTGTAAGAATTGCTTTGACAAGGTTCGCGTGTGTGGTAAAAAGCAGGAAAATGGTCATTTGGCACGGCGTCTTCTTGTTGCAGGTTTTTATCGTCGGCACCATCTCATGGACCGGGCCGTCTGGCTGTTGCAGCTTCTCATTTTTAATACACAGGGAAATCATCATGGATTTTAAACCAAGGTCGCATGAAAAAATTCAGCAGCTGATGGACAAAGGCGTGGATATTCCCAGCCCGGCAACGCTGGACATCGGCGATGACGTTCGTCTTGATCAGATATCGGGAAAAGGCGTTAAGATGTATCCCGGCTGCCGGATTTACGGTAATCAGACGGTTGTCTCGTCGGGTTGTCAACTGGGCTATGAAGCGCCGGTCACAATGGAAAACTGCCAGCTCGGCGCAAACGTGGAATTAAAAGGCGGCTTCTTTCACCGATCTGTTTTTCTGGAGAAATCCAGTATGGGCCTGGGCGCGCATGTGCGCGAAGGTTGCCTCATTGAAGAACAGGCCAGCGGCGCGCATTGCGTCGGTTTGAAGCAAACCATTCTTTTTCCGTTCGTGACCCTGGGTAGCCTGGTCAACTTCTGCGACTGTCTGATGGCCGGGGGCACCAGCCGCCGAAATCACTCGGAAGTGGGCAGCTCGTACATCCATTTTAATTTCACCCCCGAGGGAGACAAGGCCACGCCATCTCTGATCGGTGACGTTCCGAAAGGCGTCATGCTCAATCAGCCTCCCATTTTTCTGGGTGGGCAGGGCGGTCTCATTGGCCCGCTGCGTATCGGATACGGCAATGTTGTGGCGGCAGGATCCATCCTGAGGAAGAATTATGATCAGGGGAATCAGCTTATCTTTGCTGCGGGACCGGCAAGAAGCATTCAAATTTCCCGACCCGCGCCCTACGCCGACATCATGGGCATTCTGGAAAACAATCTGCTGTATCTGGCCAACTTGAAAGCGCTGGAACAATGGTACATAAATGTAAGGAAGCCTTTTCTTGAAACGGACAAATTCGGATCATTGTTGTATCGGGGGGCTGCGGACGCCTTGTCCCTTGCGGTCAAGGAACGTTTGCAGAGACTCAACATGATGGCCAAGCGGGCAGCGATTATTTCAGCTAATCACCAGGACCAAGACGTGCAAGTATTGTCTGAACACATCGATGATCTTGAAAATATTTTATCCGGTCCTGTTCCCGGAGAAACCATCAACGCCTTGCAGGATGATTTTCTCAACACCTTTGCGGCCTGGAGAGGCAACGCTTCGCTGTCCTATTTGGATGTCATGGGAAAACTTCCGTCGGACATTTCTGCAAAAGGTGTCCGTTGGCTTCAGAATATCGTCGATTACTATTGCCAAAAGACCGCATCGGTGCTATCCTCGCCGCGTTTATTCAAAAGATTGTAATTCAGCGATACGGAAGCTACCCATGGGAAAATTATTTGGAACCGACGGCATTCGAGGAGAAGCGAACCGCTATCCGATGAACGCGGAAATTGCTTTTAAGGTCGGCCAGACGGCAGCGCATCTGTTTAAAAGGAGCAGTCACCGCGCGCAGGTGGTGATCGGGAAAGACACGCGCATTTCCGGCTATATGCTGGAGAGTTCCCTCGAAGCGGGCATCACGTCCATGGGGGGAGACGCTTATCTGGTCGGCGTTTTGCCCACACCCGGCATTGCCTTCATCACGCAGAGCATGCGCGCCGATGCGGGGATCGTCATTTCCGCATCGCACAACCCCTATCAGGACAATGGACTTAAAATTTTCGGCGCCGACGGATTCAAGTTGACGGACACGCAGGAAGGAGCCATCGAAGATCTGCTTCTTGGCGATCAGTTAAACACCCTGCTGCCGCCTGCCAAGGCTATGGGAAAGGCGCAGCGCATCAATGACATTCACGGCCGTTATATTGTTTTTTTGAAAAATTCTTTTCCACGGGATCTGTCGATGGAAGGGATGAAGATCGCCATGGATACGTCCAATGGCGCGACCTACCGCATCGCTCCCGACGCGTTTGCGGAACTGGGTGCTGATATTGAAGTGATTCACAATGTGCCCAACGGCATAAACATTAATGACGGCTGCGGCTCTCAGCACACGGAAGATTTGCGCAACACCGTGCTTAAAACGGGCGCGGCCGTGGGATTGGCTTTTGACGGAGACGGAGACCGCCTGATTGCCGTGGATGAAAAAGGCAACGAACTGACGGGTGATCAGGTTCTTCTGATTTGCGCCTGTGCCTTAAAAAAAGAAGGCAAACTGAAAAACAATCTGCTGGTAAGCACAGTCATGAGCAACCTGGGGTTGCGGGTCGCCTGTAAGAAATACGGCTTCCAACACCACATGTCCAGCGTGGGAGATCGCTACGTGCTTCAGGATATGCTGCGCCTGGGGGCGATTGTCGGCGGCGAAGACGCAGGACATATGATTTTTCTGGAGCACCACAAAACCGGGGACGGTATCATTGCGGCCATGCAACTGATTGCCGCCATGCTCAAGGAAGGCAAGCCGCTTTCCGAACTGGCACGCCTGATGGATGTGTTTCCGCAAAAGCTTATCAACATTGATGTCCGAAGCAAACCCGAGATTTCTACCATTTCCGGGCTTGCGGATGCCATCCGGCAGGTGGAGGACATCCTTGGAGAAGAAGGACGGGTTCTGGTCCGTTATTCCGGGACACAAAACATGTGTCGTGTGATGGTGGAAGGACCGTCTCTTGACCTGACGGAAAAATACTGCCGCCAGATTGCCGATGTCGTCAAAAGAGAAATCGGCTGATCCCGGCTAATAAGCTCTCTGCAGGCTTCCGGGACGTGACATCGTTTGCGTTTTGATTATTTTGATCTCACCGTTTTTCAGGGTGTGATCCTGCCCTGGCATTGAGAAAGGCTGTTTACGTTATTATGAAGAACACAAAATTTATTTTCGTCACGGGGGGCGTTCTTTCGTCATTGGGAAAAGGCTTGGCGGCCGCTTCCATCTCGGCCATGCTGGAGTGCCGGGGATTGAAAGTCACCAACCAGAAACTCGATCCCTATATCAACGTTGATCCCGGAACCATGAGCCCGTTTCAGCATGGTGAGGTTTTCGTCACCGACGACGGTGCCGAGACGGATCTCGATTTGGGGCACTACGAGCGATTTTCATCCACCCGCATGGGGAAGTGCAACAACCTCACCACCGGTCAGGTTTATTTTTCCGTCATTACCAAGGAGCGACGCGGTGACTATCTGGGTAAGACGGTGCAGGTTATCCCTCACATCACCAACGAGATCAAAGATTTCGTGCGAAAAAGCGCGGAGGGTTTTGATGTCTCCATCGTCGAAATCGGCGGCACGGTCGGCGATATCGAAAGCCTGCCCTTCCTCGAAGCCATAAGACAGTTCCGAAATGAAGCGGGGAAGCAAAATGCCATCTTCATTCATCTCACCTGGGTGCCGTTTATTAAAACCGCAGGTGAGGTCAAGACCAAACCCACGCAGCACAGTGTCAAAGCGCTTCGCGAAATCGGGATTCAGCCGGATATTCTGTTGTGCCGTACCGAAGATTTTCTTTCCGAAGATATAAAGGCCAAGATCGCACTGTTTTGCAATGTGGAAGTCAACTGCGTGTTCACCGCGAAGGATGTCGGCTGCATCTATGAGGTCCCGCTGGTTTTCCATCGCGAAGGCCTGGACGCGAAAATTATCGAACTGCTCAACATGTGGACGGGCAGACCGAAGTTGGATGCCTGGGAAAATGTGGTAGAGAAATTTTCGCATCCGGCGCGGGAAGTTTGTATCGGCATCGCCGGGAAATATGTCAATCTAACCGATTCTTACAAGAGCCTCAACGAAGCGCTGACGCATGGCGGGATTGCCAACAATTGCCGGGTCCATTTGAAATTCATCGATACCGAAAAACTCGAGCAGGAAGGAGCCGCCTGCTATCTATCGGATGTAGACGCGATTCTGGTGCCGGGCGGCTTTGGAAACCGCGGTATCGAAGGTATGATTCTGGCGGTGCAATATGCCAGGGAACAAAACATTCCGTATTTCGGAATCTGTCTGGGCATGCAGATGGCTGTGATTGAATATGCGCGAAACATTTGCAAGATGGAGAAAGCCAACAGTTCCGAATTTGATCTGACGACGCCATATCCCGTGATTGATTTATTACCCGGACAGCGCGATGTTCAGGACAAGGGCGCATCCATGCGTCTGGGCGCCTGGCCCTGCGCGGTTGAAGAAAACTCTTTTGCTTTTGAAGCTTACGGTCGGAAGGAGATATCCGAACGGCACCGCCATCGGTATGAATTCAACAATGACTTTAAAAAGACGCTGACGGAACAGGGCCTGCGCATCACCGGCGCATCCCCCGACGGCTCATTGGCGGAAATTGTGGAAATTCAGAATCATCCCTGGTTTCTGGGGTGTCAGTTTCATCCCGAATTCAAATCACGTCCGACTGAGCCCCACCCGCTTTTCAGTCAATTCATCGCAGCGGCATTAAAGCGTAAAGAACAATAAACACCGATGTTTGTTTATCAAAGCCATCAGGGGGCATGGACTGTTCGTCCATGCCCCCTGTCTATTGGTTTTTGTCTGTGTGCCGACTCTATCTTTTGTGTTCAAGCATCCTGTGTCCGGATGATTCCTGCGATCCGGCACTGGCTGAAAAATCTTCGGAGCCGTGAATGATCTCCGCCAGATGTTTCACATAAACCTTCATTTGCTCGGACTGTGCGTTCATTTCTTCCGCGGCACTGGCGGATTCTTCGGCGCTGGCCGCGGTATTCTGAACCACTTTATCCATTTCAGCCACCGCCTTGCTGATTTGGCCGATCCCCTGGGCCTGTTCCTGCGACGCGGCGGCAATTTCCGAAACCAGGTTGACGACTTTTGCGGAAATGTCCACATTCTCCTGGAAGGCGCTTTGGGTCTGTTCGGTCAGATCGCGGCTGTTGCGTACGGTGGAAATGGTGTTTTCAATGAGGCTGGCCGTGTGCTTGGCCGCCTCCGCCGCGCGCATGGCCAGATTGCGGACCTCATCGGCCACCACGGCAAAGCCCGCCCCCGCCTCGCCTGCCCTTGCCGCCTCGACGGCCGCGTTGAGGGCCAGCAGATTGGTCTGGAAGGCGATCTCATCAATGGTCTTGATGATCTTGCCGGTTTCCTCGCTGGACTTGGTCACGTCCTGGATCGAAGTGGTCATGTTGTTCATCTGTTTGTCGACCCGGTCGACGATTTCCTTGGCCTGCGTCATGAGGGCCTTGGCTTGGACGGCGTTGTC
>JAWOJC010000102.1:0-3582 GCA_046484315.1 Smithellaceae bacterium
ACATAGGCAAGATCATGCATTCTGTCAATAGGCTTAAACGCCGCAAACATCGACGATCCTGTTATTCTTGCTGATCCCGCTTATGGTGATAGGGGTAGGCACGATGGCATGGGCAGTTTGAACACAGACTTCCACTAAAAATCAGACAATTGAATATTGCCAGAGGTGGTGGTCAGCGTGACCTTACCCGCCCTGCTCCATCAGCTCGGTCAGTTTCTCAAAGGCGTAAGTATTGGACAGGTTGAGCACGATGACCTCTCGCAGGCAGTCTTTCGCCAGAAGGATATTGTCACCTTTTCTCATCACACCGGATTTCGTAAGGATATGGATCATGGCCCGGCAAAACAGGGCGATTGCATCGTTGTCGAAATCGTTACGAGCTAATTGTAGAAACTGATAACTATTTGATAGGCCTCCTGATAGCACTGTGATTAATAAGCCAATATTATCGTTCTTTTAATGAGCATATTCATTAGTTAACAGCGTCTCTCTGTCGGCCCAAGAATAAAGATTCGAAAAGCCTTTTGTCTTGACAACAAGGCGGCTTGGGCTTTAGAAATACGGAAATTATCCTGAACCTAAAAAATTTGCGTTTCACCGGCTTGATACGCGATATTGTGGACTCAAATCGACTTTTGAAAAAAAGGCAAGACGACAAACCTCCGGAAGTGATTCGGGCCGGCCCGATGCGCAACGAAACGCGGCATTCCTATCGCCTTCCTTTTGTTCTTCGCGGAATGCGTCTCCTGTTTTTCTGCTGTGCTTTAAGCGGCGGAAGTGAAAATTAAGAGAGGATTCACTAAATGCATTGACATAACTTGCCGGACGTCGTGGGGCATGCCGTCTTGAAAAAAGACCATGCAAAAGAGATTTTGCGATTCCACTTTCACCGCAGAAAGGGGGACAGGTCATGATCAGCGTTCAGAGGTTAACCGTCAAAGTAGCCTGGGTGCTTTTCGTTCTGGGATTTTTAACCCTGTTTCCGGCTCAGGGTTTGGCGGGCTTCGAGATCGGGCCTGTGACCATCGGAGGCGCGATCCGCGCCAATTACATTTACGGTGACTATACGGGCAACGCTTCGGGCGCGCCGCAGCGGGGCAAAAACGGCGGCAACTTCGAGTTCGATATCTTCCGCGTCAACCTGGATTTTTCGCATCAAAACTGGCTGGGCAAAGTTGAATACCGTTTCTACGACGGCTACAATTTTTTGCACACCGGTTGGGCGGGTTATGAATCACCGAAAATCGGACGAATCGAAGCCGGTCTCAACCGCGTGCCTTTCGGTGTGGGGCCCTACGGACCGTCCAACAACTACTTTTTCGATCAACATTATTACATGGGTTTATCCGATCACATGAAGCTCGGCGTCAAATACACGCGGACGATCGACAACCTGACTCTGGATGCCGCCTACTACGTGCGCAACATGATCAACGGCAACGGAGACACATTCAAAAGCGCCCGGTATTCCTTCGCGGTGGTTCCCGAGACCGTTGCCGATATTCCGGGCGTGTATGAAGAAACGCACCAGGTTAATCTGCGTCTGATTTATGCCTTCAAACCGATTTTGAGCGACGTGGGCGTTTCCGCCCAGTGGTCGTATCTGGACGCCAAAGACGCCCGCGCCGAAAGTTCCGATGCCTGGGCGCTTTGTGTCCATTCCAAAACCGTCTGGAAAAACTTTACGCTGATGCTCCAGCTAAGTGCTTTTGACCAGAATGTTAAATACCGCGCCAGCCAGGCGGGAGTCCCGCCGACAAACGACCTGATCGTTCGGGGGGCCTATGATTTTGCCTGGCCTGCGGCAAGCAAAGGCCTGATTCCGGCTGCGGCTTTGTCCTACACCTGGAAGCAGCCCATCAAATGGATCGATTCGATCACCTTTTACAACGACTACAGTATCCTTCTCAAAGACGGCGAGATTGCCGGACGCGATTTTCACAACAGCGCGCTCAACGTGACCGGTATGGCGATCGCCCGCTGCGGGTGGTATATCTATGTGGACTATGCGCTCTCCAACGGCAACTTCTTTGTCGGCGACCGCGGCGACAATTACAGCTTCGACCCGGACGGCTCTTTTGCCAATGCGTCTGTCGGCGATTTCGGCGTCAACGGCAACAACAAATGGAACGGCCGCTTCAACATCAATTTCGGGTATTATTTTTTGCGTCTGGTATAGAACAGCCTGTCCACGAACCTTTTTCAGATCATGGAGGAAAGCGATGAGCCAGGAAAAAAACAATTCCGAAAAGAAACCCCGGGTACAGATTAATCCGCCGGTCTTTTTCGGCGCGGCGGGGCTGATCATTGCGTTTGTCGTTTTCACCATTTTTTCCCCTGTACGGGCCGGCGCCATCTTCGGCAGTGTGCAAAACTGGATCGTGCATTCCGCCGGCTGGTTTTACGTTCAGGCCGTCGTCACCTTTCTGATGTTCGTCGTTTTTCTGGCCATCTCCGATTTCGGCCGCATCAAACTCGGGCCTGACCACAGTGAGCCGGACTACAGCTACGGCTCGTGGTTTGCCATGCTGTTTTCGGCGGGGATGGGTATCGGGCTGATGTTTTTCGGTGTCGCCGAGCCGGTGATGCATTACATGAAACCCCCCGTCGGCGACCCCGCCACGGTGCAGGCGGCCCGCGAGGCAATGAAAATAACCTTTTTCCACTGGGGCGTCCATGCCTGGGGCATCTACGCGGTGGTCGCCATTTCACTGGCCTATTTTGCCTATCGGCATGGTCTGCCGCTGACGATAAGATCCGCCTTTTATCCGCTTATCGGTGAGCGGATTCACGGCCCGATCGGTCATGCCGTGGACATCTTCGCGATTCTGGGGACCATGTTCGGCGTAGCGACTTCGCTGGGTTTCGGGGCCATGCAGGTCAACGCCGGCATCACCTATCTGACCGGCGCGCCCAATTCCGTTTACGTGCAGATCCTCTTAATCGCCATCATTACGGGTTTTGCCACGATCTCCGTCGTTTTGGGGCTCGACGGCGGCATTCGCAGGTTATCCCAGCTCAATATGATACTTGCCGCGGTGTTGTTGATTTTCGTGCTGATTGTCGGCCCCACTGTGTATCTGTTGCAGACGCTGACCCAGAACATCGGCGCGTATGTGTCGGACATCGTCAACAAAACCTTCAATCTTTATGCCTATCAACCCACCGGCTGGATCGGCGGCTGGACGCTGGTTTACTGGGGCTGGTGGATTGCCTGGGCGCCGTTTGTCGGCATGTTCATCGCGCGGGTGTCGCGGGGGCGGACCATCCGGGAATTCGTCACCGGGGTTTTATTGCTGCCGGCGGGCTTTACGTTTATGTGGATGACCTTTTTCGGAAACACCGCGCTCCATATGATCATGGTTCAGGGCATCACCGATCTGGGAAACGCCGTGGCGGCCGATACCACGATGGCCTTGTTCAATTTTTTTGAGCACCTGCCTTTGTCCTCCATCCTGTCGGTTCTGGCGACGATTCTGGTGGTGACCTTTTTTGTGACCTCTTCGGATTCCGGATCGCTGGTGATCGACATGCTGGCCTCCGGCGGCGAAGACGACCCGCCGGTCTGGCAGCGGATTTTCT
>JAWOJC010000157.1:0-24345 GCA_046484315.1 Smithellaceae bacterium
CTATCGTGATTGTGGCCAATCTAAAACCCGCCAAACTCATGGGCGTCGAATCGCACGGTATGCTGTTGGCGACGGATTCTCCGGAAGGGCTGACTTTGCTGGGATTTGACCGTGAACCCAAAACGGGTGGGAAAATCCGCTAGCCCTTTGGCACCATTATCATCGCGGCTCGCGATTTGACGCTGATTGCTGTTATGGATTAAAAAAAAGCGGCTGCTTCTCGTAAGAAGGGCAGCCGCTTTTTTTAGATTATTTATTCAGTGTCTTGAGATATTCCAGAACCGCGGCTCTGTCCTCGGGCCCGACCTTCGCCCCTTTTTTAATCATGCGGTCGAGAGTGGCCTCCCACTGAGCCGCATCTTTGCTGGCGCTTTCCACTTTTTTAATACCGTGACATCTGGAACAGGCCTTGTCCACAATGGCCTTCCCTGCGGGCTGGGCTACAACAGCCCAGGCGGATGCGGCGCACAGCATCCCCGAACACAAAAAAACAGCAACAATCTTTTTCATATGCCCTCCCTGTCTGTTATTCCTTGAATAGTTTTTCAATAACGGGTGGATCGAACCCGTCCACAATCTGACCCTTGATATAAAACAGGGGCGTCGCACGAACCCCGAGCGACACGGCAAGTTCGCGGTGCATTTTCATGGTGTCCAAAACCTCCGGGCTGTCGCAAAGATCCAATGGCGCTTTTTGATCAAACTTTCCGCGGAAAACATCCTCATAGGCCACCACCCGGTCTTTCGCGCAAAGGATATGCTGGATTTTACGTTCTGAATCCGCAGACAGAGGCAGGAAGAAAACATAGGTGGTCACATCATCTTTGAGGCGGTCGAAAAACTCGAAGCCCCGTCGGCAATAAGGACAGTTCGGATCGGTAAATTTGACGACGATCGTTTTCCCGTGCCCCACTTTGAGAGCCTTCTCCAGCGGCAGGCTTTCCATTTTCAATGCCATTTTTTTCATGTGGCTTTCGCGCGTCAGATTGACGCCGTCTTTAGTCACCACACTGCCGTAGAAAACGACGTCACTGTCCGGCAGATAATAGTAAATCTGTCTTCCGTTATAAACTTCGTAAAGCCCTTTTATGGAGGTCGACGTGAAACTTTCGTAGGCATGCTTGGGATAACTTTTTTTAAACTGTTCTTCCGGAGACAATTTTTGCGCAGACGAGCAGGCCGGAAAGACAAACATCATGAGCGCAAGCAAGGCTAATAATTTTCTCATCGGAGGACCCCTTTGAAATGAATGGCGGAAGTGCATGGGAATCGAACCCACCTGGGACGGTTCTAGCGCCCCACACTGGATTTGAAGTCCAGGAGGCCCACCAGTGACCTTGGCACTTCCCCGTAAATCCGTCCGCACTTTAACGTTAAAACCGTCTCAGTGTCAACGTACAAATGGTTTGTTGGAAAGAAATTAAGTGATGATGTCCATCAGCGTTTTTTGCATCTCATCGGCCGTTTTTATCGTGAGAACGTTGGATTCAAATGCGTATCGCGTGACGATCTGATCGACAAATTCTTCCGCCAGGTTGACGTTGGAGGATTCCCGTTCCCGGCCTGTCTGTTCATTGGTTCCCAAGGAGATTCCCGGCGTATGAACTTGTTCGAGGGTCACCTGCACGCCGCCAGGATAAGCCTCCTGTAGATTCACGCGGGACTTTTTAAAGCCGTCCGTATTGATATTAGCGATATTATTAGCGTTTACATTTAATTTAACGTCGAATGCTTTAAGCGCGGTCAATGCGATTCCGAATGCCGATGACATGGCTATTTCCTCCCTGCTGCTTTATTGCTGCTGGTTTATTATTGGGATTAAGGAGAAAATACTTGAATATCAGGCAAGCTGCAGCAAATCGTCAGGTTGATCAAAAAGATAATCCGGCCGGGCGGCGGTCATCAGCGCTTTGCTGTGCCATCCCCAGGTGACGCCGACAGTCCGGACGCCCGCCTGTCGGCCTTCTTTCATGTCACCGGTCGTGTCGCCGATGTAGTAGATGTCTGTTAATCCGGCCTTGTATTTTTCAGCGGCATACAGGATTTTCTCTTTTTTGCTGAACATGAAATCCGACCCCAGAACTTCCTGAAAAATCCCGCTGAAATCGTACAGGCGAAGCGCCTCTTCAATGGTCGGCGTGTCGTTGGAGGAAATGACGACCATGGGATGTTTTCCGGCAAGTTCGCGCAAGACCGGCCGGATCGCATCAAAGGGTTTCATGTCGGCATAGTTGATATTCGAAAGAATATCCACGGAGGCCAACATGAATGCGTCCAGATCAATGCCCTTTTCGACCAGCGATGCATAAAAATTCCCCTCAAAAAGCTCCAGAAATTCTTCGCGACCGCGCGTCAGGGGTTGTCCGATTTTTTCCAGGCAGTCCGCCACAGTCTTTTCATAAACATCGAGCGAATCCACCAACACCCCGTCAAAATCAAAAAGAATCAGTTTCATTTTTTAATGTATTCCTTTTCGCAGACGGACGATGGCCGGACCATAAGGCTTTTTGATCACACCCTTTTCCGTGATAATCGCTGTCACCAGTTTCGCCGGGGTTACGTCAAACGCGGGGTTGTAAACCTTTATGCCCCGGGGCGCGACTTCGATACCGCAAAAGCGCGTCACTTCATCCGCCTGTCTTTCCTCAATAGGTATGTCCGCACCCGTCTTGCAGGAAAAATCAAATGTGGACAAAGGCGCGGCAACATAAAAAGGAATACGGTGAAAAGACGCCAGAACGGCCAGAGCATAGGTGCCGATCTTGTTGGCCACGTCCCCGTTGGCCGCGACGCGATCCGCACCGACGATAATCCTGTCGACTTTGCCCTGCTTCATCAAAAAGCCGGCCATGTTGTCGGTAATTAATGTCGCGGGGATTTTCTCTTTTTTCATTTCCCAGGCGGTTAATCTTGCGCCCTGCAGAACTGGCCTGGTTTCATCCACGAACACATGCAGGTTTTTCCCCTGTGCAACAGCGGCCCGGATCACACCCAGCGCCGTGCCGTAGCCTGCGGTGGCCAGCGCGCCCGCGTTGCAGTGCGTCAGCACCCCATCGCCATCGGCAAACAGCGCACTGCCGTATTGTCCCATCTGCTTGTTGATTTCGATGTCTTCAGCACAAATGCGCGAGGCTTCATAGACCAAATGGGCGGCGAGATTCGTCCGGCCGGAGGCGATGGCCGCATCCAGGCTTTTTTTCATTCTTTCCAAAGCCCAAAAGAGGTTGCGCGCAGTAGGCCTGGCTTTCGCGATGTCATCGCAAATGGCATTAAACTGTTTGCGGAATTTCTCAGGCGCGGCCGCATCAAGAGACAAAGCTCCCAGCGCCGCGCCCATAGCGGCAGCCACGCCGATGGCGGGCGCACCGCGCACGGTTAAATTTTTAATGGCGTCTATGACCTGCCGGTAATCGGAACAGACGACCTGCCGCAAGACGGCCGGCAGGGCTCTTTGATCCATCAACACCACCGTGTTTTTTTTCCACACAACGGGCCTGATCATGATCCCGCCAGCAATTTTTTGAGCAGATCGTTGACCAGCTGCGGATTGGCTTTGCCCTGAGTGGCCTTCATCACCTGGCCGACAAAAAAACCAAAGAGCTTTTCCTTGCCCCCCCGGTATTCATTGAGTTGATTAGGATTGGCCTCAATAATATCCGTAATGGTTTTGAGCAGTGCGCCCTCGTCGGTAATCTGCACCATGCCTTTTTCGGCAATGATTTCCTGCGGCGTTTTACCGGTTTGATACATATCCACGATAACGTCTTTGGCCATTTTGCCGCTGATCGTTCCTTGTTCAATCAGTCGAATCATATCAGCAAGCGATCCCGCCGTAATCGGGCAGTCGCGAATGCCTCGCTTGTCCTCATTGAGGAACCGCAGCACATCCCCCATCACCCAGTTGCTGGCCTGCTTGGGCTTGCCGCACAGCTTCACCACTTCTTCATAGTAAACCGCCAGCGGTTTTTCGGCTGTAAGCACGCCCGCGTCGTAGGCGGGAATCTGATACTCCTTGATAAACCGCTCGCGTTTGGCGAGAGGCAGCTCCGGCATGCCGGCGCGGATTTCTGCCACCCAGGCGTCATCCACGATCACCGGCACCAGGTCGGGATCAGGAAAATAGCGGTAGTCGTGCGCTTCTTCCTTGCTGCGCATGGGATTGGTCATCCCCTGCGCGTCATCCCACAGACGGGACTCCTGGATGATCTGCTGACCGTTTTCCACCAGGTACTGCTGACGCTTGACTTCATATTCCAGCGCGCGCTGCACATTGCGAAACGAGTTCATGTTTTTGAGCTCCGTTCGCGTACCGAATGCCTGCTGGCCTCTGGGGCGAATCGACACGTTGGCATCGCAGCGGAAAGAGCCTTCCTCCATATTGCCGTCGCAGATTTCCAGATAGACGAGGATTTCATGCAGACGTTTCAGATAATCCGCCGCTTCTTCCGGCGAACGCATATCCGGCTCGCTGACGATCTCGATGAGCGGCACGCCGGTTCGGTTCAAATCCACATAACTTGCCGGATTGTGTTCATCGTGCATCAGCTTGCCTGCATCCTCTTCCATGTGAATCCGGGTAATGCCGATTTTTTTCTTCTCACCGTTGACATCCAGCCAGACATGGCCGTGCTCGGCGATGGGATAAGCGTATTGCGATATCTGATAGCCTTTGGGCAAATCGGGATAAAAATAATTCTTCCGCGCAAAACTGTTTGATGGATTGATCGTGCAGTCTGTCGCCAGCGCCATCTTCATGGCAAACTCAACCACCTTTTTATTGAGCACCGGGAGCACCCCGGGCATGCCCAGACAGACCGGACAGGCGTGGCTGTTGGGTGCCCCGCGGACCTTTGTGGAGCAGTTGCAGAATATTTTGGTGTCTCTAAGCATTTGGGCGTGAACTTCCAGCCCGATAACCGTTTCGAATTCCATTATAACGTCGGCCTCCTTTTTTCGATGGCAGCGTTTTTCTCGTAAGCCGAAGCGACTTGCAGCAGTTTTGCTTCTTCAAAATGACCGGCCAGAAATTGCACGCCGATCGGCAATCCGGCGGCTGTGTAACCACACGGCACCGAAATGCCGGGGATGCCGGCCAGATTGGTCGAGATTGTGAAAATGTCGGACAGGTACATTTGCAGCGGATCATCTGTTTTCTCGCCGATTTTAAACGCGGGCGTCGGCGTCGTCGGCGTCAGGATCACATCGCACTTCTTAAAGGCCTCATCGAAATCACGTCGAATCAGCGCCCGCACCTGCGAGGCTTTGCCGTAGTAGGCGTCGTAGTAACCGGCGGAAAGCGCATAGGTCCCAATCATGATACGCCGTTTGACTTCCGCGCCAAATCCCTGCATGCGGGTCTTCTGATACATCTGGGCCAGGTCACGTGCGTCCCCCGCGCGGAATCCATACTTAACACCGTCATAGCGCGCCAGATTCGAAGAAGCCTCGGCAGGCGCGATGATGTAATAAACCGCCAGGCAATACTGCGTATGCGGGAGAGAAATTTCCACCGCCTCCCCGCCGCATTTCTCAATCACGCCAATGGCTTTTTTCACGGCAGCGCTGACTTCCGGGTCAATACCCTCCACATAATATTCTTTGGGAATGCCGATTTTCCAGCCTTTGACATCGCGGCCGAGAAACTGCCGGTAGTCGGGAACGTCCGCCTTGACGGACGTGGATTCTTTGGGATCGTAACCGGCCATGACGTTCATCATGATCGCGCAGTGCTCCACATCTTTCGTGAAAGGACCCAGCTGATCCAGCGAAGAGGCAAACGCGATCAGACCGAAGCGCGACACGCGACCGTAAGTGGGCTTCATGCCGACAATCCCGCAAAGCGCGGCTGGTTGCCGAATGGAGCCGCCTGTATCGGAGCCGATCGAGGCTATGCATTCATCCGCGGCGACCGCAGAAGCGGATCCACCGCTCGAACCGCCGGGAATTCTTTCCAGATCCCAGGGATTGCGCGTCGGACCGAAATAGGAGGTTTCAGTCGATGACCCCATGGCAAATTCGTCCATGTTGGCCTTGCCGACAAATACGGCACCCGCGTCGCGCAATTTTTCCACGACTGTGGCGTTGTAGGGCGGAATAAAGTTATGCAAAATGCGAGAACCGCAGGTTGTCGGAATGCCTTTCGTACAAACGATATCCTTGAGCGCGATGGGAATGCCGGTTAAAGGCCGGATATCGCCTTTTTTGATATTTTCATCGGCTGTCGCCGCGGCGATCAAGGCCTCTTCCTTCATCAGGCGGATGTAGGAATGCACCTTTTCTTCCACCGCGTCGATGCGCGCAAATACGGAATCGGCAATCTCGACGGCGGACACCTCGCCGCTTTTCAACTTCTCTTGTAACTCATGAATGGTGAACGTATATAAAGCCATAAACTCCTCAATGCTGTCCGTTTAATATTGACAAAAATGTTCTTGGTAAACCAGGCTGGGACATTTGTGCGCGGGCTACTCGATGACCTTCGGAACTCTGAAAAATTCCCCCCGTGCGTCCGGCGCGTTGGCCAGCGCTTGTTTTGTGCCGAGCGAGTCCGAAACTCTGTCTTCACGAAACGCGTTGGTGACGGCAATCGCGTGCGTCATCGGCGCGACACCTGTCGTGTCAAGCTCATTGAGCTTGTCGATATACAGCAGAATATCGTTGAGCTGCGCGGTAAACATTTCTTTTTCCGGATCCGTCACGTCCAACCGGGCCAGTTTGGCAACGTATTCAACATCCGATGTGCTTAATTTCAAAACATCCTCCTCTAAAAGACATCCCAGTACGGGCGTATAATCGGTATCACTTTATCAATCACCTGGACGTTTTCTTCATCGGCGTCCA
The DNA here is from genome assembly GCA_046484315.1 of Smithellaceae bacterium. Classification (GTDB taxonomy): domain Bacteria; phylum Desulfobacterota; class Syntrophia; order Syntrophales; family Smithellaceae; genus UBA8904. Next base: position 6,841 of record JAWOJC010000157.1, read on the forward strand.
GGGCCAGGACGGCCAGTTTTTCTTCCGTCCATTGCGTTTCATCCCACATTTCCTCAAGCGTCGCTTTGACCGACGCAGTCAGACCCGCCACATGATAGCCGCCTTCCAGCACCGCAACCATTTTTCCGCCGCAGCAGGTATCCGCAATATTGAGCAATATGCGTGCCATTGCGGAAAACCCCTCCGGCGTGACACGCATGCCGCCTAACGGGTCCTTAAAATAAGTATCAAAACCTGCCGACACCAAAATCAGCTCCGGCTTGTAGGCCTTTGCGACGGGTTCGAGAATTTTTCGAAACGCGGAGACGAAGGTGCCATTGACCGCACCGCGATGCAGCGGAACATTCACGGTGAAACCCAAAGCCATGCCTTCACCGATTTCGTGCAGGCTGCCCGTTCCCGGATAGTAGGGATACTGATGCGTGGAAAAATATAGGACCTGCCGGTCGTTGTAAAAAATCTTCTGCGTCCCGTTGCCATGATGCAGATCCCAGTCGACGATCAGCACCTTTTTGACGTTATGTTTGATGCGGGCATGCATCGCACCGATGGCAATATTGTTAAACACGCAAAATCCGGCTGAATTGGCCGTCCCCGCATGATGCCCGGGCGGACGCACGAATGCAAATGCGTTATCCACCTCCCCTGTCATCACAGCATCGATGGCATTGCACAGCCCCCCCACCGCCAGTTTGGCGATTTCGTAAGTCTCGGCGCTGGTCGTTGTATCCGGGTCGAGAATCACATGCGATTTGCCGGCCGTTTGAGCCACGTGGTTGATGTAGTGGGGGGTATGGATGTAACCGATCTCGTCATGACTGGCTTCCCGCGGTTCGATGGCGTGGTATTTCCATGACATCCCGGGGTTATCCAGCATTTCATAAATGGAGGCCAGGCGCTGCGGACTCTCGGGATGAGATGACCCGGCTGTATGCTGCAAATATCTGCTATCTTTAACAATCCCTGTTTTCCTAGACACAACGCGCCTGCTTTCAGAAAAACGTTCGGTAACGTTTGACCGTGTAGCATAAATGATTTTAAAGCGCAAATGGTACGACACGCGCAAGGCCTCGAGGGACGGAAAAATAATTTTGGACGTGCTTCGCTTTATGATAAGGACAGTAAGCTGCTTTAAGGATGACATGAATCCGTATGGCCTGTAAAAAAATGAAAACCGTTTCCCCGGCAACGGCAGTCGGGGTTGTCAAATCAGGGGATCATATCCACCTGAGCAGCGTGGCCAGTGCACCGCAATGCCTGGTTCGCGCCCTCTGTGCACGCGGACGCACCGGCGAATTGCGTGATGTTCATATTCATCATCTTCACACGGAGGGTCCGGCGCCTTACGCCGACTCCGAATTTGAAGGTGTTTTTCAGCTGGATTCTTTTTTCGTCGGCGCGAATGTCCGCGCTCAAACCCAACTGGGCTTTGCCGATTATATCCCCGTCTTCCTGGGAGAAACACAGCGTCTTTATCGGGAGGGGTTTCTGCCTTGCCATGTCGCCATGGTGCAGGTCTGTCCGCCGGATGAACAAGGATTCGTCTCCCTGGGAACCTCGGTGGACGCGACCCTGGCGGCCATTGAAACAGCCGGAACCGTAATCGCCGTGATCAACCCGAATGTTCCGCGCTCATTGGGCGACGCCGTCATTCCGATAAGCAGCATTGATATTTTTGTTGAAGACGACACCCCTCTGGAGACGCTGCATTTCACAAAACCTGATGCCGTCGAGACGGCCATCGGCAGGCATTGCGCGGGACTCATTGAAGACGGCGCGACATTGCAGCTGGGAATCGGCGCGATCCCCAACGCAGTGCTGGATCAGTTGGGTGGACACAAAAACCTGGGCATTCATACGGAAATGTTTGCCGACGGCGTGATTCCTCTTGTTGAAAAAGGCGTCGTCAACGGCACAGAAAAAGCGATTAACCCGGGCAAGATCGTGGCGACCTTCCTTTTAGGGTCGAAGAAACTCTACGATTTCGTTCATCTGAATCAAAACGTGCTGATGATGGATGTCGGCTATACCAACGATCCTTTCGTGATCTCCCGAAACCCGAAGGTCACAGCCATTAATTCGGCGCTCCAAGTTGATCTCACCGGTCAGGTCAGCGCGGATTCACTGGGCGACAGGTTTTACTCCGGCGTGGGCGGACAGGTGGATTTTTTTTACGGCGCTTCACGGGCCAGGGGGGGCAAAGCCATCATCGCCATGCCGTCCATCACGTCCGGCAAAACCAGCAAGATCGCGCCGGTCTTATTGCCCGGCGCGGGCGTGGTCACGACGCGCGCGCACATACACTGGCTGGTGACGGAGTTCGGCGCGGTGAACCTTTATGGCCGCTCTCTGCAGGAACGGGCCCGTCTGATCATCAGCATCGCCCATCCTGCGCACCAGGAAAAACTTGACCGGGCGGCTTTTGAACGCTTCGGATCACACTATCATTTTATCAGGAAATAATCGCACGATAAGGCTAACCCTGTTTGTTGAGCAGCTCAGCCTGATGGTGGGAGGTCAGTGCGTCAATCATGGCGCCGATATTGCCGCCGATGAAGCTATCGAGATCGTAGCGGGTGAGATTGATCCGGTGATCGGTAATGCGCCCCTGGGGAAAATTATAGGTGCGAATGCGCTCGGAACGGTCCCCTGTGCCGACCTGGCTTTTTCGTGTCTGCGCCTGTTCGGCGTTTTGCTTCTGCACCATAGCATCGAGCATTCTGGCACGCAGCACCTTCATGGCTTTGGCTTTATTTTTGAGCTGGGACTTTTCATCCTGGCAGGTGACAACCAGCCCGGTCGGAAGATGCGTGATCCGAACGGCGGAATCGGTGGTGTTGACGCTCTGGCCGCCATGCCCGGTGGAGCGGTACACGTCGATACGCAGTTCATTCGGATCGATGTTGACTTCCACGTCTTCCGCCTCCGGCATGATCGCGACGGTCACGGCGGAGGTGTGGATGCGGCCCTGCGCTTCGGTGACGGGAACACGCTGAACGCGGTGCACACCGCTTTCAAATTTCAGACGACTGTAAGCGCCCGCGCCTTCAATCTGGGCGATGATTTCCTTGAAGCCGCCCATGCCGCCCGCAGGCGATGAGCTGACGACCTCCACTTTCCAACCCTGTGATTCCGCGTAGCGCGCATACATGCGGAACAGATCGCCGACAAACAAACCGGCTTCGTCACCGCCGGTGCCGGCGCGAATTTCCAGAAAGACGTTTTTATCATCGTTCGGATCCTTCGGCAGAAGTAAAACCCGGATTTTTTCTTCCAGGTCGAGCTGTTCCTGCTGCGCGAGCGGCAGTTCCTCCTTGGCCATAGCTCGTAATTCTTCGTCTGAATCCGCAAGCAGATCCTGATACTCCGCCATGCGCGTCTGAACATCTTCATAGCGGCGAATCGTTTCGACCAGTACGGTTAAATCCGCGTGTTCTTTCGCGTATTTTTGATAAACCCCCTGACGGGACACCACGTCCGGATCGCTGAGTCGACCTTCAAGCTCCCGATAGCGGATTTCAATGTCACGCAGTTTGTCAAGTAATATGGCCATGGCGTTCGTTTGCGATCAATATCTAATTTGAGCAGTTGGAGTTAAGACGCAAAAATAGCCGCGTCCTTTGCTGGAGAGGACGCAGCTATAAATGATAAGAGAGTTGGAATACGTTCATCATAGAAAGACAGCCCTGGGATCCGGTCAACTCGGCAACACCGCTGTTTTTCAGGCGGATTTCTTCTTGGCCGGCGTCGCCTGGGCGGTTGTCCCGTATTTTTTCTTGAACTTCTCCACGCGACCGGCTGTGTCCAGAAGCTTCTGCTTTCCAGTCATAAAGGGGTGGCAGCTGGCACAGATTTCAATTCTGATGTCTTTTTTAGTGGACCGGGTTTCAATCACATTGCCACACACACAAGTGATGGTGGTCTCTTTATAGTCCGGGTGAATACCTTCTTTCATTTCCTGCTTCCTCCTGACCCTTCCTGAAATATCCGGCAAAGGTCTTTATAATTTTCATAAGATGCGCTGCTTATCCTATAAGCGGCAAAAATTCAAGTGAATAATTAACGGCTATGAATTCATCGATTCCAGAAATTCCTGGTTTGTGGTCGTCTTCCGAATCCTGCCGATGATGAATTCCATCGCCTCGACCGGATTCATTTCCTGCAACAGACGGCGCAGAATCCAGATGCGGTTGAGATTGGCTTTCGGAATCAGCAACTCTTCTTTTCTCGTACCGGAACGGATGAGGTCAAAGGCAGGGAAGATGCGCCGGTCCGCAATACGGCGGTCCAGATGCAGTTCCATGTTGCCGGTACCCTTAAACTCCTCAAAGATCACCTCATCCATACGGCTGCCTGTATCGATCAGAGCGGTGGAGATAATGGTTAGAGAGCCGCCGTTTTCAATATTTCTGGCCGCACCGAAGAAGCGCTTGGGCTTGTGTAGGGCGTTGGAATCGACACCGCCGGAGAGGACCTTGCCGGACGGCGGCACCACAGTGTTGTAAGCACGCGCCAGACGGGTAATGGAGTCGAGCAAAATGACAACGTCTTTCTTATGTTCGACCAGACGCTTGGCTTTTTCAATCAGCATTTCAGCAACCTGCACGTGGCGGGTGGCCGGCTCGTCAAATGTGGATGAAACCACCTCGCCTTTGACACTGCGCTGCATGTCGGTGACTTCTTCCGGCCGCTCATCAATGAGCAGCACCATTAACACCACTTCTTTGTGGTTGGCTGTGATACTGTGAGCGATATCCTGCAGCAAAACGGTTTTACCGGCACGGGGCGGTGAAACGATCAGCGCGCGCTGTCCCTTGCCGATGGGCGCAAACAGATCGAGGGTGCGTGTAGAATAGTTTTCCGGATCGAACTCCAAATTGAGTTTTTCTTCCGGATATAAAGGAGTCAGATTGTCAAAAAGGATTTTGTCGCGGGCCTGTTCGGGACTTTCAAAATTCACCGTGTCTACTTTTAACAGAGCGAAGTATTTTTCTCCCTCTTTCGGGGGCCGAACTTCACCGGAAATCGTATCGCCGGTTTTCAGATTAAATCTGCGAATTTGAGAAGGTGAAATGTAAATATCGTCCGGACTGGGCAGATAGTTATAATCGACAGCGCGCAAAAAGCCGAATCCGTCGGGCAGAATTTCCAGAACACCGGAGCCGGAAATAACACCGTTTTGTTCGGCCTGGGTCTGCAAAATGGCAAAGATTAAATCCTGACGGCGCATGCCGCTGGCACCCGGCACGTCCAGCTCTTTGGCCATAGTGGTAAGTTCGCTGATCGGCAGCCTTTTGATGTCTTCGATGTTCATAGTGATATCCTTGTGTTTTTAATTATTTACAGGCACGATATTGCATGGGGAACATTGATCTTTACTGCATTTTTTATGAAATACGTAAAGGGAGTCACGACTTTTCAGCAGTTACGGATTAAATATCGGCTTGTTTATTTGAATACTTGAATCGCTCCAAAGGGCAGGGGCTCATAAAAAGCCGCTGACGAATTGTCGTTACGCTATATGAATCATAAAAAACTGTCAAGAAAATTTATTGTCTATCCAAAAAGCGCATCCGGGGACGTGTCTTTTTCCATCGGAACGCATTTTTTCGCTTGATTCCTGAGCCGCACTAAACTAAATGACTTCAAGTAATTATTTTCTTTACGAAAGGTTTAAACAGTTATGGATGAAGTAAAACCCGAAGAGGGATCCGGAGCAATGCCTGCGGATGGCCCTGCGGATCTCTGCATGGAAGAACTAACCCCCCAGCTGCGCGCAGCCTGCGACAGAGCCGGCTGGAAAACCCTCACGCCTGCGCAGGCAAAATCAATTCCCTATATCTTGTCCGATCGCGATGTGATGATTCAGTCCCGGACAGGCAGCGGCAAAACAGGCGCTTACCTGTTGCCGATCCTGCAGAAAATCGACCTGCAAAAGAATGTGGCTCAGGCGCTGGTGCTGGTTCCCACACGCGAACTGGCCCTGCAGGTCACCCGCGAGGCGGAAATGCTCTCACAGGACACAACGCTGCGCACAGCCATGGTCTATGGCGGTGTCGGTTATACCGCACAGCTCGAGGCGTTTCGCGCCGGGGCGCAACTGGTGGTCGGCACGCCGGGGCGCATCCTCGACCATCTGCTGAAAAACACATTGTCGCTGGATCACCTGAAAATCCTCATCTTTGATGAGGCGGACCGTATGCTTTCGATGGGGTTCTATCCCGACATGGTTAAAATCCGCAAATACATCCCCTCGAAAAACATCAACAGCAGCATGTTTTCTGCAACGTTTCCCCCGCAGGTGGTTCGCCTGGCCGACCAATTTCTGCGGGAACCGCAACTGCTGAGCCTCAGCGGCAATCAGGTGCACATCGCGGATATTGAGCATGCATATTATGTGGTGCCGGGCATGCGCAAGGAACGATCCCTGGTCCGGATTATTGAAATTGAAAATCCCGTCTCAGCCATTATTTTCTGCAATACCAAGGACACGGTCCACTATCTGTCCGTGGTACTTAAACGTTTCGGTTATGACGCAGACGAGCTGAGTTCCGATCTGGCGCAAAACGCGCGTGAAAAAGTCATGGCGCGCGTGCGCCGGGGCGCGCTGCGGTTTCTGGTGGCCACCGACGTGGCGGCGCGCGGCATCGATATTCCCGACTTGTCCCATGTCATTCAGTATGAGCCGCCGGAAGATCCGGAAGCCTATATCCACCGGGCCGGACGCACCGGACGCATGGGATCGGGCGGCGTGGCCATTTCGGTGGTCGCGGAAATGGAAAAATTCAAATTGCAAAGCATTGCCAAGCATTACGACATCAACATGCACCAGCGTCAAATGCCCGATGACGAAGAACTTGAAAAAGTGGTTACCGAAAGGATTACAGCGCTTCTGGAGGCCAAGCTGCGCGCGCGTGACAATATTCAACTGGAAAGAATGCGGCGGTTTGCCCCACTGGCCAGACAGTTGGCACAATCCGAGGAAGGCTTGTCGCTGGTCATCATGCTGCTTGACGACTATTATCAGCAGTCCCTGCACGCGCCACCGGAACAACCCCCGGCCGACCTCGAGCAGGAAAGCAGCCCCAAACCGCAGGCCAAATTCCATGATAAGCCGCAAGACAAACAAAAAAGCAGAAGACCGCGAACCAGAAACAGGAAGGAGCGAACCCTGTAGCCATGCGCGCGATTGAGTCCCGATTTTTCCAATGGTTCTGCACAGCGGCATTGTTCACGCTGCTTGCGGCCTGCGCGACGACACCGCCCGAAGCGCCGCCGCCTCCGCCGCCCAAACCGGCTAAAATCGCCGTGGTTCTGGGTGCGGGCGCTTCCAAGGGATTTGCGCACATCGGTGTTTTGAAAGTGCTGGAGTCTCATCGCGTACCAATCCACCTGATCGTCGGAACCAGTGTCGGCTCTTTCGTCGGCAGCCTTTACGCTTACGGATACACCCCCTATGATTTGCAAACAATCGCCTTCTCCCTTCAAAAGGAGGATGTCGCCGATTATACGCTTCCCGACAACGGCTTTATTAAAGGTGAAAAACTTGAAAATTATGTCAATCAAAAAGTAAAAAACACGACACTGGATAAGCTCAAAATTCCTTTTTACGTCGTCGCCACGGATATTCAAACCGGCGAGGAAATGGTTTTCGGACGCGGCAATACCGGCAGGGCGGTACGCGCCAGTTGTGCGATCCCCGGCATTTTTAATCCGGTCGTCATTGCCGACAAAAGTTACGTGGACGGGGGCGTGGTCAGTCCTGTGGCCGTGGATGCCGCCCGCCGTTTCGGCGCCGACGTGGTGATTGCGGTCAGTATCTCTTCCAGAATCAACACAACCGCACCCGGCGGTACCGTTGAATGCATTATGCAGGCCGTCGATATTATGCACAACCGGATGGCAGCCATCCAGATCAAAGGCGCCGACGTGGTCATCTCGCCCCGCGTCGGGCATATCGGCGCCACGGATTTTACCCGCCGCCACGAAGCCATCATGGAGGGAGAAAAAGCCGCCTCGGAAAGCATGCCTGAAATCAACGCCATTGTGTCCAAACTTCGCGAGGAAGGCCGCCTGCCCTAGAAAAAGGCTTCTCGCTGCTCCCATGCCGAAAAATACGGCAAATACAGGGACAAGTTGTCTTGACTGATCTTTTTTCCCGCTTGACTTCAAAAGCAATTCGACCTAGAATCACATCCATTCCACAACAAACCATTTCCGACCTGACTGATTCAAACGGGAACCTTTCACCAAACTGAAACAATGATCATTTTCCGGACGGATGCCATTCGTCCGCTCATACGATGTTCTTAAAGTCATAAAGCCGGTTTGGCAGTATCTTTCTAAAGGGGGAGGGAGAGCTGTGAATCGAACCACACCAGACAACCATCCTTTGTCTGACAGCTTTTTAAATAGATCCGACAACAAATACGGCCTTATCCGTGTTTTGCTGCCTGCCTGCATGATCGCTCTGCCTTTGTTTATCTTTCTCAGTCCGGCTGCCATACCGATGTCTGTCCGGCTGGCCGTCATCGTCCCTGTTTTCATCGGATTGGCCGGTCTGTTTTTCCTGAATCTGCAAAAAATATCGCTGTTCAAAGAAACTCGGCGACTGCTGGAAACGGAAATCCAGTTACGTCAGAGCGAACATCGATTCAAAGAGCTTTTCGAAAACATGAGCAGTTGCGTAGCCGTCTATGAAACGCGAGACAACGGCCGTGATTTCATTTTTAAGGAGATCAACGCGGCGGCGGAATCCGCAGAAGGCATCGACCGACGGGACATCATCGGCAAATCCGTCACCGACGTATTTGAAGGCGTCAGGGCGTTCGGCTTATTTGATCTTCTGCAAAGGGTCTGGCGCACCGGATCAGCGGAAACCCTTCAAGCCAGATATTATCGCGCAGACCGCCGGCGCGGTTGTAAGGAGAATCATGCCTATAGACTGCCGACCGGCGAGGTCGTCGTTGTCTATGACGACGTCAGTGAACGACTGCGCGCCGAAGAAGCGTTGAAAAGATCGGAGGAAACATTTACCAAAGCCTTTAAGGCCAATCCAACACCCATGTTCCTGTGCCGTCCGGACGACGGCCATATCCTGGATGTGAATGCAGCTTTTGAAAAACTGACGGGCTACAGCCGTGACGAAGCGGTCGGGCGCCTGTCCGCCAAGATGAATTTGTGGGCGGATGAACACCAGCGAAATCAAATCTGGGAAGGGATTTCACAAAACCACTCTGTCATGGAACAAGAAGTGAGCCTACTGACAAAAGGCGGTCAGGAAATCGTCGTTCGTTACTCGGCGGAAGCGATTCAGCTCACAACGGGCTCATGCCTCTTATCCATTATGGTGGACATCACCGCCGCAAAGCAGGCCCGGGAGGAAAGTCAAAAACTCGAAAAGCAACTTTTTGAATCGCAGAAGATGGAAGCCATCGGTACACTGGCCGGCGGTGTCGCGCACGATTTCAACAACATCCTGGGGGCCATCATCGGCTACGCGGAAATGGCCGCCCATCAACCCGATCCAAAAAAAATACGGCGCTATATCGAACAGATTTTGTCCGCCTCCGACCGGGCAAAGCATCTCATTCTTCAGATTCTCACTTTCAGCCGCCACAATGAACACTGTAAAAAACCGATGGACCTGAGAATCATTACGAAGGAAACGCTGAAACTTTTACGCGCGACCTTGCCGGCCAGCATCGACATCCGCTGCCACACCGAAAGCATTCCTTATACGATTAATGCGGATCCAACCCAAATGCACCAGATCATCATGAACATCTGCACCAATGCCGCCCACGCAATGGGAGAAAAAGCCGGCGTTCTGGAACTCATCTTGTCGAAAGACAACATCGGTCTTCCCCTGGCCAGCACGCTGAACCTGAACGCAGGGACCTATGTGAAAATAAGGATATCCGATACGGGCTGCGGCATGGATGCTTCCGTGGCAAGCCGCATATTCGATCCTTTCTTTTCGACCAAAAATCCCGGCGAAGGGACCGGTCTGGGTCTCTCCGTAGTATACGGAATCGTTAAGCATCATGCCGGCGCCATCCAGGTCAGCAGTCAGCCCGGCCGGGGAACCATCTTCAGCGTCTATTTGCCTTTTTTGGAAGAAAAGGCAACCGGCCCGGAAATAAACGATGCGGACCCGGTAGTCGGCGGGCAGGAGCGCATCCTGTTTGTTGACGATGAACAGGCCCTCGTGGAACTGGCCAGACACAATCTGTCTGATCTGGGATACGACATCACGGCCTGCTCGGACAGCCGCAAAGCGCTCAGTATCTACCAGTCCGATCCGGATGGATTCGATCTGATCATAACGGATATGACCATGCCCAAAATATCCGGCCGTGAACTGACCCACCAGATCGCCAAGATAAAGCCGGATCAATCTATCATCATGTGTTCGGGTTACAGCGAATACATGGACCGCAACAAAGCAGCCCAAATGGGCATCAAAGCCTATATGCTTAAACCCCTGTCGCGTAAAATACTGGCCACCACGATCAGGAAAGTCCTTGATGGCGATTAGCGGCTAGAGAAAAGGCACGTTTTTTTCGAATCGTGTCTTCGCCTTGACAAGGCATCGTCGTGTCGTTAAAGTAAAAATTCAAAATTGCCGATCATTGTAAAGATAAAGGAGCAAACCCATGGAAACAAAATCCACAGGCAACCAGCAAAAAACGCCGCAGGACTGGATGAAGGATCTAAACGATTACGTCGTTGATTCTATTCAGCGTTCCATCATCTTTACCGACATCATGAGAAGGCGTGGAAACAACTACATCAAGCACATCCGGGGCGGTCAGCCGCCGGTGCTGACCTTCAATTATGAAATGATCCTCAACGCCAAAAACTTTGACCGGCCCGTGAATTACGCTCTGGTGAAGATTTCCGACCGCCGCCGGGAGGACGAAGATCAACCCAAGTCTCTTGAGCGCCGACATCCCAGCAAGGAGAGGATCGAACGGCCTAAACGACCTATCGTGATTATCGACCCGCGCGCCGGCCACGGCCCCGGCATCGGAGGCTCCAAGCGGGATTCCGAAATCGGGATGGCCCTTGAACATGGGCACCCTGTTTATTTTATGCTGTTCTACTCTGAGCCCATCCCCGGACAAACGATGGCGGATGTAATCGCGGCCATGGAAAAATTCATGGAAAAGATTATCGAACGGCACCCGAACGCAGACGCACCCGCCGTGATGGGCAACTGCCAGGCGGGCTGGGCAGCCGCGTTGGTCTGCGCGGAACGTCCGGATATCACAGGTCCTCTGGTGCTCAACGGCGCGCCCCTGTCTTACTGGAGCGGCGTCGCGGGCGTTAATCCCATGCGCTACAAGGGCGGGCTGGTCGGCGGCGTCTGGGTCAATTCTTTTTTCAGCGATCTGGGCAACGGCGTATTCGACGGCGCGAATCTTGTCTTGAATTTCGAAACGCTCAACCCGGCCAATACGCTCTGGTCCAAGCAATACAATGTTTATTCACAGGTGGATACTGAAGAGGAGCGCTATCTGGCCTTCGAACGCTGGTGGGGCGGATTCTTTATGCTGACCACCGATGAAATTCATTTCATCGTGCAAAATCTTTTTGTCGGCAACAAGCTCGAAACCGGGCAACTGGAACTCAAAGAAGGACAAAAAATCAGTCTTAAAAAAATTGAGAGCCCGATCATTGTTTTCGCGTCGATGGGCGACAATATCACGCCCGCCCAGCAAGCGCTCAATTGGATTCCCCGGGTTTACTCCTCAGTTGAGGATATCAAGCGTCACGGTCAGGTCATCATCTACATTGTCCATAAGGATATCGGTCATCTGGGAATCTTTGTCGCCGGCTCTGTGGCCAAGAAAGAGCACAAGGAGATCATCGCCAATTTCGATATGATCGAGTTTTTAAGTCCGGGTCTCTACGAAATGGTGATCGAAGGTGACGTGCTGGCCGGTAAATTTTCAACCCGATATGAAAAGCGAACCTTCGACGACATTGCCGCCTACGATGACGGGACAGAAGATGAAACCGATTTCAGCGTGGTAGCCAAGGTCTCTGAGGCAAACGACAACCTGTATCAACTGTTCATGCGGCCCTGGGTCAAGCTCTTCACGACGGAACTTTCCGCCGAAATGCTTCGCTATATGCATCCGCTGCGCACCCAGAGATATCTCTTCGCCGACACCAATCCCCTGATGCGACCGGTCAAAAATATCGCCTCCATCACAAGGCAAAACCGGAAACCGGCATCAATAGATAATCCTTTTTCGGCCATGGAGAAGAGCTTCGCCGAATATCTGGAAAATGTGCTCAACATCTACCGCGACTACCGCGATTTGAGCCAGGAGCATCTTTTTCAACTGATCTACGGCAGTAAGATGATCCGGGGGCTATTCCCGCCGCCTGAAAAAGAGCCGCCCGCGCCGGTTAATGAGAGTGAACGCGCGGACTATGACAAACGGCTTTTGGCCATGGAAGAAGGCGGGCATGCCGCCGGTCTCATTCGGGTGTTCATGGCCATTGCAGGAATAGGACAGGGTGTCAAAAGACGGCATTTCGAGCTCGGCAACGAAATTGCCCGCACACATACAGTGCTGAAGAAGTTGCATCCATGGGAGTTTAAGAAAATTCTCAAGGAACAAACCGCGATTCTTCAGGCGGATGAAGACAAAGCCATTAATGCGCTTTCGGTTCTGATTAAAAACAAAGACGACCGGATGGACGCACTGGGCATCGCCCGCAGACTTTGCCTGGTGGACGGCGTGTATAATGACACCGAAAAAGCCATGATTGAAAAGTTGAAAAAAGGGCTGAAACTTTAGGCATATGTAGAAAATAAACACAAAGACCTGAAAATCCGGAAGCCATTTCCGTTGAAAAGTTTTTTGAAAAGGGGCGGTTTAAACACCGCCCCTTTTCTATGTATCCAAGTGAGGCTGTAGGTTTAAAGGGTCGGGAACTTTGCTGATGTGACCTGCCGGACCCGCCCGGAGAAGATGGCCGGGCAGAGGCTTTCCCGTTAGCTTCTCCGCCAGGCGCACACAAGCCAAAAGGCGATCCAAATGGACACCCGTTTTAATCCCCATTTCCTCAAAAAGATGCACCAGGTCCTCAGTGGGCACATTCCAATAACCTAAAGCCAGCTCCCTCAGCCCATAAGGTGTTGCGCTCATCCCGCCCAACGATGTATCGAAAATGCGCACCCCCGCCTCATAGGCCGCCAGGCAGTTGGCCATGGCCGCGCCGCGCGTGTTGTGGAAGTGGACAGCCAGATTGATGTTCAGCTTCAGATTCAGCAGGGAGGCCAGCGTGGACTTGACGCCCCGGGGATTGGCCATCCCGGTGGAATCCACCAGAACAACCTCGGAGGCGCCCATATAGCTGAGTTTCATCAGCAGTTGCGCAATACTCTCCGTAGGGATGGCGCCCGTGTAAGGACAACCGAAAGCGGTCATGATATACACCCGCACGCTGCGGTCATGTTTCACCGCCATATCCAGAATGGCGGGCAGCAGCTTATTCAAACTCTCCCGGAGCGGTCTGCCCAGATTGATCTTGTTGAATACATCGCTTGCCGCAAGCAGAATAAGAAGTTCATCGATCTGAGTGATCAGCGCCCGCCGACAGCCGATTTCGTTGGGAACAACACCCACATAGGTCACATCAGTTTTTTTGGCAATCCCTGCAATCAGTTTTTCGGCGTCATAACCGGCCGGCAGAAGCCGGGGATGGGTAAACGAAACACATTCTATTTTTTTTAAACCGGTTTCCGACAGGCTGTTCACGTACGCAATTTTATCGGCCATGGAAAGCCCCTGACAAACCGCCGGCAGGCCGTCGCGCGGCGACACCTCCACAATCGTGACACGCTCCTCTTTTTTACTCGCGGTTTTTACAGATAAAGCTGGGCTTGCGGGCATAATTTTATCCTGAAAAAAATCTCTTATTGATTAAGTCTAAATTCTTCCACGGAAAGCAACAAGTAAACCTTCCGGCATTGTTCATCACTCAAGTCCGTATTCTTTCAATTTCAAGTAAAAAGTACGGCGGCTGATGCCTAGTACCTTAATGGCTTCCGACTTATTCGGGGCGTTGTCCAGAGCGGCGGCAATCAGAGACTTTTCCAACTCACGGACAGCGTGCATCAGATTGCCTGTATCCCCCGACGCTGAAAGCGGGGCCGGGGATTCACTGGCATCGGAAAAAAGAAAGTTAGGCAGAGAAGGAGGCAGGATCACGGAGGCATGGGACATGTTGACGGCGTAGCTGACAACCCCCTTGAGCTCCCGGACATTTCCGGGCCAGACATAATCTGTCAGAATTTGAAGACATTCAGGAGAAAATCGCCATTGTTTTTTCTGCACGGCCCCCTGTATCTTCAAGAAATGATCCGCAAGCAGGCGTATGTCTTCCGGACGTTCCCGGAGGGCCGGCAGATAGATGGTGAAAGGATTAAGCCGGAAAAAAAGATCGCTTCGGAATTTTTTCTGATCAATCAGAACAGACAGATCCTGATTGGTCGCCGAGATGATCCGGACATCCACCCGGATGTTCTTCGTACCGCCAACCCTCTTAAAATGACCGGATTCCAGTACTCGCAGCAGTTTGGACTGCACCGCCGGAGATGAATCGCCGATTTCATCGAGCAGAATCGTCCCTTCGTCTGCTTCGTCAAAATATCCTTTTCGTCCCTGAGCCTGCGCGCCTGTAAACGCGCCTTTTTCGTAGCCGAAAAGCTCACTTTCAATCAGAGCGTCCGGCATTGCCGCACAGTTGACATCCACCAGCGGTTTGTTTTTACGGCCGCTGGCTTCATGAATGGCACGCGCCAGAATTTCTTTACCGGTGCCGCTTTCGCCGATGATCAGCACGGAAATGTCCGATTTCGAAGCCCGTTGCGCCGCCAGCAGCGCTTTGCGAAATTGCGGGTTGATGCCGACCAGACCGGAAAATTCCGCGCCGAGTTTTTCCGCGCCACCACTTTGATCGCCGATGGCGCCCCGGGCATCCGCTGTTTTCCGCGGCGCGGGCTTCACCAAAACCAGATAGTGTTTTTTCGCCGGACGGGATATGTCTAATAAATATACATACACGGAAACAGGCGGAGAATCTCCGGCCAGAGCCAGTGTTTGCGGCCGTCCGCCCCGACGGACGGCGTTTGCCAGATTCAGACGCGTGAGCACGGCTCGTCTGCTTCCAGAATCCATCGGGACACCCAGTATCTCCTCAAAACGCCGATTACAGTGCAGTACTTCGTGGTCCTCCGAAAGGATGGCCGCAGCGTCGGAAAGATCTCCTACGATAGCAAACAGATAGGGGGGTATATCGTTCATGGCTTCGATATGTATACAAAAGATACATTCGTGTCAAATTAAATATACTGAATGGAAGCCGGAAGAAAACATTCTCACAACCCGGGAAACGAAAGTGCTTGTCTATATAGCGCGAATCGCCTTGTCTGACACAGGGCCGGCGGGAATCGCGTTGGTTTAAATTGACTGGTATAATATTTGCTGATAGCCATTAATGGTTTAAAAAAAATTATAGTCAAAATAGCGATGGAGATGTATAAGCAATCCGCTTCTCGCAAGGACTGTATAGCCTCGGCTGGAACCTTGTTTACGAAAAATCCAGCCGGTATTTCCTTGATCAATCAGGTGTAAAAAAATATAAACTGAGGTGTTTACCCATGGAAAATGTCGTTTTTATCAGTTGCGCGCGAACGCCAATCGGCGCTTACGGGGGCGCGCTCAGGGATGTTCCGATTTACCGCCTGGCCAGTCTGGTCCTCACGGCAGCGGCTAAAAAAGCCGGGATTGATCCGGCCATAATCGACGACGTCATTATGGCATCGGCTTATCAAAACGGAGAATGCGCCAACGGCGCACGGATGGCTGTCCTCGACGCGGATTGGCCGGACACGGTTCCCGGCGCGATGATCGACCGACGCTGCTGTTCGGGCCTGGAAAGCATCTTTTACGGCGCCCTGAAAATCCAGACCGGAAATGCCGATATCGTCGTCGCGGGCGGCATGGAATCCATGAGCCAAAGCGAGCTGTATATTCCCGGTGATGTCAAGTGGGGCCTGGGCGGCAAAAACCATGAAAAATACGGATTCATGCCGCGAGGCCACGGCGCGCTGGCCATGTGGGGCATTCCCTTTTATGACCGCATTCAGCGCGGACGCGTCATGAGCCAGCCGATCTGGCGCTACGGGGAACTCAGCTCCATGATGACATGGGCGGAAACCGCGGCGAAAAAAGAAAACATCACTCGCGAGGAAGCCGATCGCTGGGCGTTCAGATCGCATCAGCGCGCTATTGCGGCGCAGGACGCGGGCAAGTTTACCGATGAAATCGTGCCGGTCCCGACCGGCAAGGATAAAAAAAGCGGCGAAACGATTTACCTGAAGACAGACGAAGGACCGAGACGTGAAACGACGCTGGAGAAGCTCTCCGGGCTCAAAACCGTCTATAAAGACGGGGTTTGCACGGCGGGAAATTCTTCGTCGGAAAATGACGGCGCGGCCGTGGTGATCCTGGCCTCCGAGAAAAAAGCCAAAGAGCTGGGCATCAAGCCGCTGGCCTACTACCGCTCCTGCGCGGTGGCGGCCACCGACCCGACGCTGACGTATCCGGCGGTTCCGGCCTCGGTGGAAAAAGCGCTGGCTAAAATCGGCGCGACCATCGATCAGATGGATCTGATCGAAGTACAGGAGGCGTTCGCCGTCCAGTGCCTGGCGGATTCGAGACTTTCCGGACTCTCCGACGAACAGATGGACGAAAAAGTCAACATCAACGGTTCGGGCATTTCGCTGGGACATCCCATCGGAGCCACCGGAACGATGCGTCTCACCACGCTGCTCGGGGAAATGGTGCGCAGCGATAAGCGCTTCGGCCTGGAAACCATTTGCGGCGGCGGCGGTCAGGGCATCTGCATGGTCATCGAACGCAAATAATCTTATCGCGGGGAACAGACGCGACCTTTCCCTGCATGCATATCAATTCAAAAGCCTTGGAGGATGAATAGTATGGATTTCGCATTAACAGACGAACAAAAAATGATTCAGGATACGGCCAGAAATTTTGCTGAAAAGGAAATTGCGCCGCATGTGGAAGAAGATGAAAAAAATCATTTCTGGCGCAAGGAAATCTTTCAAAAGATGGCCGACCTGGGATTTTTCGGCTTCTCCATCGACGAACAATACGGCGGCAACGGCATGGGCTTCCTCGAAGGCGCACTCGCCATCGAACAGATCGCCAAAGTGCATACCTCCTGGCGTATGGCCTTCAATATGCAGTGCTGGGGCCCGGCGCTGACGATTCAGAAATTCGGGACGGAGGAACAAAAGCAGCATTACATTCCCAAATTCGTAAGCGGCGAGTACATCGGCAGCTTCGCGATGACCGAACCGGATATCGGCTCTGATGTCGCTTCGATGAAATGCCGCGCTGAAGACAAAGGCGATTACTTCCTGCTCAACGGCAATAAAATGTGGATCACCAACGG
>JAWOJC010000264.1:0-7983 GCA_046484315.1 Smithellaceae bacterium
TCCGGTTGAACTGATAGGAGATCAAGCCGATACCGGTTTTAATGAGGCCTTCGGGGAGGGTGTCTTCTTCCCGGTCAAGCGCCGGCAGGCCGTTTTTCCGCGCGGCGCGCGCCAGTCTGACGAGTGTTTTGATGGTCTGTGCCATCTCCTTTTCGCTTCTGAATGAGAGGACAATGTACCTGGCGCTTTGATAGATTTTGGCGGCCGGATAGGCCAGAAGCGTGGCGCAAAAGGTGCCGCCGAGGACGATCATCAAGGCGTTGATATTGGACAGTACGCCCAGTGTTTTGACGTCCATCTGGAAAGCCAGAAAAAAAATACTGATTAACAGACCTGCGGATAAAAGCACCTGGGTCATCATATAACGCCTCCTCGGGAGAAAATGTCGTTCCCGCGAATGCATATCTACAGGAAACGTGCCAAGTTGCTGCCGGCGTGCATCCGTTTTCCCAAGTCATTGTTATTGCGGAGTTGTTTCTTTGTGTGGCGCGCAGGCGGATTTTGGTCTGCCGGCGGATGCGGAAAAATTTTCCTGCTCTTACCACTCGTGACAAAAAAGAGCCACATGCTCCTTACGTCTCACGCCTTACACCTCACGTTTTCTCACGCAATCAGATCCTTTTGCGTGTCCGGATCAGTGAAAGGGGGCAGCGGGCAGTCAAGGGCCAGCGCGACAATGCGCAAAAGCTCTTTTTCATCCATCGTGACGGTTTTATCGGCGAAGGCGCAGTGGGCGCACGCGTCGATGACGGCTTCCTTGATTTGAAAGGAGGCTGCGTTGAGTTTGGTTAGCGCAAAGCTTACGCGCGCGTAGGAGGCGTTTCGGGAAAAAGTAAAAACAGGGTCTTTCGATGCCAGCGCTTCAATGCAGCCGACGCCTTTATAAAAAGCCATCCTTGCCCTTTGCTCATCCTGCGGATGACCGGCGCAGGCCAGCGCGTTTAAAAGCACCAGAATATCAAGGCCCACGGGTGCATACGAAAAATGAACCGCGTTGGAATACAGACGGCCCGATTCGTCGAGATACCTGTGAAGAATCCAGGTGGCGGCCAGTTCGAACAGGCTTGTATGACCGTCGGCTTTGACCAGAGCGTCAAGGACAATGAAAAAGTTTCGTTTTTCCATGCCGGTGAGGCCGCGCAGCGGGGCGATGGCCATTTCCAGAAGCGGCAGGCGAAAGCGACGATCGAGCCTTGTCATTTCCTCGCTCAGCCACAAGACATCGTCCACCCGGCCCTGCAAAGCCAATGAACGGTTAAGCAAGGCCGCCTGTTCCAGCCGCGACCCCGGGCTATCAGCCATTAACAGCGCATAGATGATGGCCGCCGCGCCGGAAGGTTTGGCCAGCATGGCATCGAGGTCACCCGGAATGTCCGAGCGGATCTGCGTTGCCGCATCCAGGTGCTTTTGCGTCGGTTGCCCGATTTGATCCAGAACAATCAGGGCGGGCATGGCGGCCCAGAGCGGTGAGCCGGGCGGGAGATCGGGCAGCGAACCGCGATAGGCGTTTGCGTATCGGGTCGAAGAGCCAGGCGCGTTCTTATTAATTTTCGTGTATCTTGTCCTTGGGCGCAGCGCGTCGTGATCGGCTTCCACTTTGATATATTGGCCGTCGAAGGACGGGTCTAAAAGCCGGATGCGTTTTGCAAGCGGCGGATGGGTGTCCAGAAAAGGGAACAGGTAATTGGGGTGACTTTCACTGAAAAACAGGTGACTGGCCTGTCTGGCCTGCTCTGAGGCAATGCGGGAGCCGGGCAGGTAACCGCCGATTTTTTTCAGCGCTCCCGCGAGCCCGCCCGGGTTGCGCGTGAACTGTACGGCTGCGGCATCGGCGAGTGTTTCCTGCTGGCGCGAGATGGCGTGCTGGAAGAGCTTGCCCATAAAGGTACCGACATAACCGATGACTGTCAGTAGAAACCCGCCCGCGATGGCGGCCAGTCCCAGTCTCATCGTATATCGACCCCGCTTCATGGCCTGACGGCCTATGATGCCCAGAAATAAAATGCCGTAGAGGATGCCGATGGCCTGGAGGTTGAAGCGCATATCTCCGTTGAGGATATGACTGAATTCATGCGCGACGACACCCTGGAGTTCGTCGCGGTTGAGTTTGGTCAGCGCGCCGAAGCTGACGGCCACAGCCGCGTCCCGGGGCGAAATCCCGGCGGCAAACGCGTTGATGCCTCTTTCGTTGTCCAGCACGAACACCAGCGGGACGGGAATGCCCGAGGCGATGGCCATTTCCTCCACCACGTTCATCAGGCGCCGTTCGTCGGGATCGGTCGGCCGCGCTTCAACCAGCCTGCCGCCCAGGCGGGAGGCAAGCGCGCCTCCGCCTCTTTCCAGCTGATGCATTTTATAGAAACTGGCGGCCAGAACGACCGCAAAGATAATGATGGCGGCCAGGAAAAAAGAAGCGGGATCGAACAGGGCGAAAGTATCGAGTTTGTGCTGATAGTATTGCGCGTCCGCCCCGGTCTGCGGGATCAGAGACTGGGTGGCGACATACAGATACCAGGCGACGCGCAGCGCCACGGTTGCGATCAGGACGATCAGAAGCACCGCAATCACGAATCCGACGGTCAGCCTCTGACAGTTTTTCCGGGCCTGATGCTGCCTGGCGAAAAATCCGGTTGGAGAATGGACGGCCATGGTCTGCTATTCCTGTGCCGGTGTATGGTCCTTGAAGAAAGATTCACGGCTCTCCTCAAGCACGAAAGCCGTAAAAAACAAATTTTTTATCCGGCCTGGCGATCAGGTGAAAGACACCTTCGGCGCGGTCCGCTCTTCCGGCTTTTCCACCGCGTCGAGCAATGCGGCCATCTCGAAATGAAAGGTGGATGAAATCACGTTGTCCGGAAACTGTTCGCGCTTGGTGTTGTAGACCATGACGGCGTCGTTGTAGGCCTGCCGGGCGAAGCCGATCTTATTTTCCGTGGAGGTCAGCTCTTCCATCAGGTCGCGAATCGTCTGGTTGGCTTTCAGATCGGGATAGGCCTCGACCACCGCCATCAGTTTGGACAGGACGCCGCCCAGCGCGCCTTCGGCCTGGCCGAGTCCCGCCATGGCCGACGCGTTGCCGGGTGCGGCAGCGGCGGCGCGGGCGGCATTAACCGCCTGATTGCGCGCCGAGATCACCGCTTCGAGGGTCGCGCGTTCATGCGTGAGGTAACCCTTGGCGGTTTCCACCAGGTTGGGAATCAGGTCATAGCGGCGTTTGAGCTGGACTTCAATCTGCTTAAAGGCATTTTTGTAGAGGTTGCGAAGCGCGATGAGCTGATTATAAATGCTGATGGCGTAAAAGGCCGCGGCGGCGAGGATAACGATCAAGATGATGAATGGAATCATGTTTCCCTCCTTGATATGGGGCGCGAAATTCGCGCGGATTAATGAAAACAGATGTCTTCTTTATCGGCTAATCTTTTTTTTTCTTTAAGGGTTCGGCCATGACCAGGTTATCACGGTGAATGACTTCATCGTAGTGCCGGTGTCCCAGTACGGAACTGATTTGAGAGGTTTTCAGCCCCATGATTTTACGGATGTCATTTGCGTCGAAGTGGACAAGCCCTTTGCCCAGAATCACGCCTTTGGCATCCACGCAGGCGACCGGATCGCCGACAATGAATTCTCCTTCCACGCCGGTGATGCCGGAGGGTAGAAGGCTTTTGCCCTGTTCGACGATGGCCCTTTTCGCGCCGTCGTCAATGATCAGCCGGCCCCGGGGCCGAAGCGTGTTGGCAATCCAGTATTTCCGGCTTGCCAGCCTGGCGGTTTGCGGGAGAAACAGCGTGCCGATATCCTTTCCTGCGATGATGTCGGTCAGGACGTTCTTTTTCTTGCCCGGCGCGATGATGCAGGGAATGCCGATGGACGCGACTTTTTTAGCTGCGAGAACCTTGCTTTTCATGCCGCCTGTGCCGACCGAAGAGGTCTGGTCCGTGGCCGCGGCTTCAATATCGTCGGTGATTTCGCACACCAGTGGAATCCGCTGCGCTTTTTTTGACGTGGCCGGATTGCAGTCGTAAAGTCCGTCTGTGGCTGTCAGATTGATGAACAGATCCGCCTCGACGACATTGGCAATCATGGCGGCGAGGTTGTCATTGTCTCCGAATTTGATTTCATCGACGGCGACGGAGTCGTTTTCGTTGAGAATCGGCGTGACATGCCAGGCCATGAGCGTGGAGAGTGTGTTGCGTATGTTGAGATAGCGCTGCCGGTCGGTCAGATCCGAAAGGGTCAGCAGAATCTGGGCGACATGGAGATTGTTTTTTTCAAAGGCTTTGGCGTAGACGCGCATCAGCCGTCCCTGGCCTATGGCCGCTGCGGCCTGCTTTTCGGGGATGCTTTTGAGAGGGCCTGTGATATTCAGGCGGTGTTTGCCCGAGGCGATAGCCCCGGAGCTGACCAGAACAACAGAAAATCCCCTCTGTGTCAGGTCGCTCATATCCTGCACCAGGGCATCGATGATTTTTAAATCCAGTCCGTCGGTGCCGGTCAGTACCGCGGACCCGATCTTGATGAGAATCCTTTTGGCGGCAGCAATCGTTTCCAGACGAATATTCTTCATGGGTTTCAGGTTTCGGAGCTGTTTAACAGGGTTACGATTTTCCTTAAAATGTCGGGCAATCCCTCGCCGGTGACGGCGGAAAAAGGATGCAGCATTATCCCTTTTTTAGAAAATTGCGCAACGGTTTTTTTGACTTTTTCTTTTACAAAGGGCAGGTCAATCTTGTTGAGCGCCACGATCTGAGGCTTTTCCATCAACTGCGGATTGTAAAGCGCCAGCTCTTTATTGATGGCGGCATAATTTTTCCAGGCGCCGGCGTGTGCCTCGTCGGAGATGTCAATTAAGTGCAGCAGCACGGAGGTGCGCTCCACATGTTTGAGAAACTGGATGCCCATGCCCTGTCCTTCATGCGCGCCGGCAATCAGGCCGGGAATATCGGCGACGACAAAGCTTCGCCCTTCCTGAGACGTGACCACGCCCAGATGCGGTGTGAGGGTGGTGAACGGGTAGTCGGCAATTTTGGGTTTGGCCGCCGAGACGCGTGAGATGAAAGTGGACTTGCCCGCGTTGGGAAAACCGATCAGGCCCACATCCGCCAGCAGTTTGAGTTCCATTTTCAGCCAGCGTTCCTCGCCTTCCATCCCGTCCTGAGCGAATCGCGGCGTCTGATGTGTGGAGCTTTTAAAATGCGCGTTGCCTTTGCCGCCGATGCCGCCTTTGGCCACGATAAAGGTTTGTCCGACCTCGGTAAGGTCGGCCAGAATTTCACCGGTTTCAAAATCCTTCACGAGGGTTCCCGGCGGCACACTGACGGTCAGATCGCCGGCGCTGTGACCCGTGCGGTTGTTGCCGGCGCCGTGGCCGCCGTTTTTGGCGATTTGATGCTGCTGATATTTCAGGTCCAGAAGCGTATGGTGAGATCGGTCGGCGATGAAAATCACATCCCCGCCCTTGCCGCCGTCGCCGCCGTCGGGACCGCCTTTGGGAATGAATTTCTCCCGCCGGAAACTGACGCAGCCCTGGCCGCCGTGGCCGGCCTTGACATAAATTTTTGCTTCGTCAACAAATTTCATAATTACCCATAAATGAAAAAGGCGCTTTTTAAAAAAAGCGCCTTGAGAATGTACCGTTGTTGATCACCTGTTTAGGCTGTGTAAACGCTGACCTTTTTACGGGTTTTGTCCAGGCGTTCATATTTCACCACACCGTTGATCAATGAAAACAAAGTGAAATCCTTACCCATGCCGACGTTTACACCCGGGTGAATTTTGGTGCCGACCTGCCGGACGATGATGGATCCGGCGTTGATATTCTGTCCGCCGTATACCTTGACGCCCCGCCTCTGTGAGTTGGAGTCTCTTCCGTTTCGCGAGCTTCCCTGTCCTTTTTTATGTGCCATGATGTCCTCCGACTACATCGAAATCTTCTTGATTTTCATGCTGGTTAATTCCTGGCGATGTCCGGTCTTCTTGCGGAATCCCTTGCGCCGCTTCATTTTGAAGATGATCAGTTTCGGGCCCTTGGTCTGGGTAACGATTTCACCTGTGACACTGGCGCCTTCCACAAAAGGTTTGCCGATCTTGACAGCGTCGTCCCCCGACACCATCAGCACGTCGTTGAAAACCACTTCGGTTCCTTTTTCGCCTGCCAGCTTTTCCACAGATAAAACGTCGCCTTCACTGACCTTATACTGTTTCGCGCCTGTTTTGATGATTGCGTACATATGCTTATCCTTAGTTAACGTTAAGACTGGAGCTTATAGACAAATTGAACCTGTTTGTCAATAGATTTTAGTTCGTCTAGCAATATTTTCAGCCTGAAGGCTAAAAATATTAATTCAATAACAAAATTTAATATTTAGCGGCATAACCCCTAACGGAAGCCCTTTTTTGGGGCATGTAGTAAAGAAAATAATTTATTTACCGATGTAATACATGTTTGACCCATTGCCGGCTAAACGGACGATGAATATCACAATAAAGGGGTGGGATCATGGGGAAGATGAAGCTTGGCGGCAAACTGATCGGTGCTTTCGGGTTGATGGGGCTTATGCTTTTGGTCGGGGGCGGGGTCGGCATATACGGCATCACGCAGGTCACTGGAAAGCTTGATAATATAGCGAGTGTTCATCACGCCGCTGCCTATGACATCGGTGTGATTGCTGAAGCGCAGATAAAAAATCAGCGCCTGAGCCGGTCTCTTCTGGTTCCTGCGATATTCGACAACCCCGTGGAAAAGGAAAGAATTCTTAAAGACCTCGAAGAAACCCGGGGGCGGGCCGAGGTATTCTTGAAAAAGTATGATGCGTTGCCAAGGACGAAAGACGAAAATGTGATCTGGAAAGACTTCAAGTCCGCATGGGAAACCTGGCTTGAAGCCGATCGGCAGTTCACGGGTATGATCCGCGAAAATCGTCGGGACGATGCCCTGCGTGTCATGGACGAGGAAGTGGAAGCATCTTTTGCGGCTGGTAGAAATTTGTTGCAGAACATGTCGGATATTAATGTGGCGCAGGCGGCGGAAAAAGGCGCATCCGGTGTGCGTCAGTCCCGGTGGCTTATGATGACGGCTTTCATCGGCACCCTCGCGGGGATTGTCATTGCCGTTATCTTCGGGTTCTATTTCGTAGGTTCGATTATCACGCCGATCAATCGTGTGATCGAGAAATTAACAGAGGCCTCGGCGCAATTCGGCGAAGCGGCCCAACAGATTGCGCAATCGAGCAGCCATCTGGCGGCAGGAACTTCTCATCAGGCTTCTTCCGTGGAAGAAGCTTTTTCCGTGATCAATGCACTCGCAGCGGATGGTCAGATGCATCATGATCAGGTACATTCGCTGAAAAAAACCACCGATGAAGTTGACATACTGCGTGACCAAACACATCAGAATGTCAACCTAACGGCGGCGACCATGAAGGATATTAAGGCCTCCAGTGAAGAAACATCCGGAATCCTTAAAAATATTGAAAAAATAGCTTTTCAGACCAATCTTTTGGCACTCAATGCCTCCGTGGAAGCGGCCCGGGCGGGCGAAGTTGGGGCGGGATTCGCCGTGGTGGCCGATGAAGTCCGTACTTTGGCTATTCGCTCTGCAGAAGCTGCAAAAAAGACGACGCAGCTGATCAGTGGCACTGTTGACGCCATCTATAAGGGGGCGGAACTGGTTGTGTCCACATCGGAAAAATTTGAAAAGTATAACGTTGTGGCCAAAGATTTTGTTTCCCTGCTCGATCGTGCGGCGCTCTTGTGTGCGGAACAGCTGCCCAAATATAATCTGACCCGAAAGACCATGGAAGAAATCAACCACGTGGTTCAGGGCAATGCCGCCAGCGCTGAAGAGGCGGCGGCCGCCGCCCAGCAGATGAGCGCACAATGTGAAGCGATGAAAATGTATGTGCAAGAGTTGGCCTGTGTTATTGGCGAAACGAATGGCGGCAAGCCATTGTCTCTTTCTTCCCGCAGGCCGGACCCTTTAAATCT
>JAWOJC010000278.1:0-8884 GCA_046484315.1 Smithellaceae bacterium
GGTCAGCAGAGCGCCTTCTGTCGGGTCTCCTTCGACGCGCCAGAGATTATCCTGCTCAATTAATCGGGAATCATTGCAAAGCACACCGGCCATAAGTGTTTCCGACAGCGTCCGGGGCAGGGATTCGGTCAGAGCCTCTTCACCCTGAAGAAGCTGACCCACCGGCGCATAGCCGTTGCCTTCCACTTCGAAAAACGATCCGCCTGTGAATATTCTGCGGACGGTCATCTGGTTTTCCGTCAGCGTGCCGGTTTTATCCGAGCAGATCACCGTGGTGCTGCCCAGCGTCTCCACCGCCGGCAGCTTGCGGATAATGGCTTTTTTCTTCGCCATGCGATTGACGCCGATGGCCAACGTAATGGTCACGGCGGCGGGCAGCCCCTCTGGAATCGCGCCCACGGCCAGCGCGACGGCGGCCATGAACATATCAATCGCGGTTTGATCGTGCAGCAGCATGCCCACGGCAAAGGTCACCGCCGCCAGAGATAAAATGGCGATCAGCAGAATCTTGCTAAACGATGCGATCTTCTTCGTCAACGGCGTGGATAGATCCGTCGCCTGCGCGATCAGTTCGGAAATACGGCCCGTTTCAGTCCGGTCCCCGGTGGCGATGATCACCGCCTGCGCCTGGCCGTAAGTAACCAGCGTACCGGCGTAAGCCATATTGCGCCGATCAGCCAAAATGGTATCAGGATCCATCACCTCTTCTTTTTTAACCACCGGAACGGATTCACCGGTCAGCGCCGATTCGTCGACCTGAAGGTCGCGACACTTGATCAGTCGGACGTCGGCAGGAACTTTGTCGCCGGACTGCAGCCGGACGATGTCGCCTATAACCAGATCCACGGAATCAAGGCTGATCCACTTGCCGTCGCGCATGACGGTGGCCTGCGTGGTCATCATCTTTTTGAGCGATTCAATGGCCTTTTCCGCTTTCGACTCCTGGATGAAACCGATGATGGAGTTGATGATCACAACGCCCAGGATCACCGAGGAGTCGACCCACTCCTGAAGCAGCAGGGTGACAACACCCGCGGCCAGCAGAATGTAGACGAGCGGCTGATGAAACTGGAGCAGAAATCTCTTCAGAGGGCCCATTTGTTTTTTCGCCGTCACCATGTTCGGGCCGAACTTTTCGAGGCGGTGCCTGGCTTCAAAAGGCGATAAGCCTTTGGACGGGTTTGTGTCCAAAAGCGTCGTTACCTCCTGAGCCGGACAGTGATGCCAGTGTTTGCAGATCAGAGATTCCATGTAATTTCCTCCTTTTTCGATGCTGGCATGTCGCCGAATTGGCGTCGATACCCGGTTGACAAACCAAAATAAAAAACGAAACGTGTTTAAGGATTATTGATCATTAAAGTCTAGAATCATGCGTGTCTTCAACTGACGGGCAGTATAGCTGACGTATTTTTTCTTTGTCAACCTGAATCGGAAATTATATCTGAAAACCCGCAACTAGCCATGCCACGGCGAAGAGCGCGCAAGACGGTGTCTCCGGACATTTTTTCGTCTTGACAAGGCTTTCCCGGCTGTGTTACGCAACGACACCATAACGTAAGAAAGGCTGGTTTACGCGAATGCCGGCAAGTCCTTCCAATCAAATCTGGTGGTGGCAGACGAAAAGTGTCTGCCCATAAGCTCCGTTTAACTATTCGAGCATGGGCAGGGAAGAACCTTCCCATGACTTGCAGAAACATCAAAATGCCGTGGGAAGAAAAAGCTCCATGGCATTTTTTTTAGTTTCCGCACGACCGGGTATTATTGCGTTTGGCAGGGCGACAACAAAATTTATTTATAAGGAGAGAGGATATGGAACAGGTTAAAACTTTGTTAGAAGATCATGAAATACCCAAACAGTGGTACAACATCATGGCGGATCTTCCCACGCCGATGAAACCGCCGCTGCATCCCGGCACGGGTCAGCCGGTTACGCCCAATGATTTGGCGGCCATTTTCCCCATGAACATCATTGAGCATGAAGCCTCCACGCAGCGCTGGATCGACATTCCTGATGAAGTGCTGCAAAAGTACCTGCTGTGGCGCCCCTCTCCGCTTTACCGTGCGCGTAATTTTGAAAAACTGCTCGGCTGTCCGGTGCAGATTTATTACAAAAACGAAGGCGTCAGCCCCGCCGGATCGCATAAACCCAACGCCGCCATTCCGATGGCCTATTACAACAAAGTGGCCGGCACCAAACGCATCACGACGGAAACCGGCGCCGGACAGTGGGGCAGCGCTCTGGCGATGGCCACGCAGATGTTCGGTCTGCAATGCCGTGTATACATGGTCAAAATCAGTTATGAACAGAAACCCTACCGCCGCTTAATGATGAACACCTGGGGTGCGGAATGCATCCCGAGTCCCAGCAACATGACCCAGGCAGGCAGAGATTTTCTGGCCCAGTACCCGGATTCCCCCGGCAGCCTGGGCATCGCGATCAGCGAAGCGATCGAAGACGCGGTGACCAGCAAAGAAAAGAGTCACTACGCCCTGGGCAGCGTGCTGAATCACGTGTTGATCTACCAGTCGATCATCGGCCTGGAAGCGCAAAAGCAGATGCAGAAACTCGGCATTTACCCCGACGTGGTCATGGGCTGCTGCGGCGGCGGAAGTAATTTTGCAGGCATCGCAGCGCCGTTTGTCTGTGACAAGATCCATGGCAAACAAGTGAAAATCGTCGGCGCGGAACCGTCCTCGTGCCCCACCATGACCAAAGGTCCGTTCGCATACGACTTCGGCGACCTGGCGAGGACCACGCCACTGCTTCCCATGCATACCCTGGGTCACGATTATGTTCCCGCCCCCATTCACGCGGGCGGCCTGCGCTACCACGGCATGGCGCCGATCGTCAGCCACCTGGTCCGCGAAAATTATATTGAACCCAGAGCCTACGACCAGTTGAAAACCTTTGAAGCGGGCGTTAAATGGGCCCGTTCCGAAGGCTTCATTCCCGCGCCGGAAACCAATCACGTTCTGGCCGCCGTCGTCGATGAAGCGATGCGCGCCAAAGAGGAAGGCAAAGAAAAGGTGATCCTCTTCAACTGGAGCGGTCATGGTCTCGTGGATCTGGCAGCCTACGACGCTTATTTCACAGGCAAGCTCCAGGCCTACGAGCTGCCGGATGAAGAAATACAAAAGGCCCTTTTGGCAATTAAGGATTTCCCGAAACCCTAGCAAAAAGAGGCGCAAGCCTTGCCTTGCGGACTCTCCGGCCTCAGAGCGTCAACACCGGGCGTTTCTGAAGTTCAGCGTCTAGAAAACCCGTCAGGAAAACCACGCATATGAATCCCGCAGCGAACTGCGGGATTCATATGCGCCGCTATACGGGACTCTTTGACTTACAAATGTCTTGACGGCTTTTCCTTTTTTCGACAAGCTGACGCACGAATGAAAACAGAACATGACGATAAACTGATCCGCTGCCCGAAACTGGGCGATGAAATGACATTCGCTTATTGTCTGCACGAAGCGGGCGATCTGCCCTGCGCGAGGATTATCACCTGCTGGCAGATGGTTTTTGATGTGGAAGCTCTGCTCCGGGAACGTCTGGATTTCGCTGACCGGGAACGCTTCGCCTGCGCCCGGCCCAAAGACAAAGTTACAAGTCTGCTTGAAATCATTGAAAAAGCAAAGAGGCAACGATGAAGAATCTGGATCTGTTCAGCCTGGGCACGGAAAGCGATGCTTTAGACACGGCGCCACTGGCTGAAAGAATGAGGCCGCAAAAACTTGCGGACTATGTCGGTCAGACACATCTTACCGCCGACGGCACGCTGCTGAAGCGCGCTATCGCGGAAGACAAGCTTTTCTCCATGATTTTCTGGGGTCCACCCGGCACAGGCAAAACCACGCTGTCGCGTATTCTGGCCAATGAAACCAAATCCCATTTTGTCAGTTTTTCGGCTGTGCTGTCCGGTGTGAAGGAAATCCGCTCGGTCATCGACGACGCCAGAGACCTCTGGGAAGCCAAAAAGAAAAAAACCATCTTGTTTGTCGATGAAATTCATCGTTTCAACAAAGCCCAGCAGGACGCTTTTCTGCCACATGTGGAAAGCGGACTAATCACGCTGATCGGCGCCACCACGGAAAATCCCTCTTTCGAGGTCATCGCACCGCTTTTATCACGAACGCGTGTGATGCTGCTCAAACCATTTACCGAAGAAAACCTCGCGGCCATTTTAAAACGCGCCCTGGCAGACGATCAAAGGGGGCTTGGAAAATTCTCGATACAGGCGGATGACAACGCGATTCTTTTTATTGTCCGGCTTTCCGACGGGGATGCCCGCACCGCGCTCAACAACCTCGAAGCGGTCGCCTCCATGGTGCAATCTCTGCCTCCCGAAGAAAGGGTGATTACGGCCCAATCCGCTCAGGAAGCGCTGCTGAAAAAAGCCCTGCTTTACGACAAGGACGGCGAAGAACATTACAATCTGATCTCCGCTTTTCACAAAAGCATGCGCGGCAGCGACCCAGACGCCACGCTCTACTGGTTGGCGCGCATGCTGGCTGCCGGTGAAGATCCCCTGTATATTTTGAGGCGCATGGTGCGCTTCGCCTCCGAAGATATCGGCCTGGCCGACCCCCGGGCACTGAGCCTGACAGTCGCCGCCCAGCAGGCATTTCATTTTATCGGCCTGCCCGAAGGCGAACTGGCACTGGCCCAGGCGGCCGTGTACCTTGCAACGGCGCCTAAAAGCAATGCACTTTACGCAGGGTATGGACAAGCCAAAGACCTGATCAATAAAACCGGTTATCTGCCCGTGCCATTGCACATC
This sequence comes from Smithellaceae bacterium, assembly GCA_046484315.1. Classification (GTDB taxonomy): domain Bacteria; phylum Desulfobacterota; class Syntrophia; order Syntrophales; family Smithellaceae; genus UBA8904. The sequence continues at coordinate 4,776 of JAWOJC010000278.1, forward strand.
CGCAACGCACCGACAAAACTGATGAAGGAGCTGGATTACGGAAAAGACTACAAGTACGCCCACGATTATGCGGATGCCTTCGTGGCCCAGGAATACCTGCCGGAAAAGCTTCAGGGGAAAACCATTTACACGCCTACCGATCAAGGGTTCGAAAAAATGATTCAGGAAAGGGTGGGGGTCTGGCGGCGACAAAAAGATTTAAAGGACAAAAAATAAAAAAATGGGAGGCCTGGTCAGAGCCTCCCAAAAGGAGAGAAGAGTGAAGGTCTATCTACCTTCCTGGGTTAGTTTTGTTGCCGGCTAATCATGCCCGTAATATTTTTAGTCGACACCGAAGTAACTAATTTTGTCTTTAATACAAAGCACATAACGTGCCACCAGACTGCCAAGAGCCAAAAGCACTCGATATCAATGATTAATATTACAAATATGGCCGGAATGCACCTGCCGGTCACGCCCTCTGGAATCGGCAAAAAATGTCGGAGCGAACATCACCGTCATCATAATTTTCAAATAATAACAAATACATAAAAGATTGGCATTTTTTGTCCGGCGTTCGACAATATTGTCGACCTCTCAAAGCATTTAACATTGACTTTTCATCTGAATAGCTTAAGATCACGACAGTGTGAAAAAAAGCCGGACCCGTATCGCGGAACCTGTCTTAAATATGGAGATGCTATGATTTTTTCCCGAAACAAAGAAACCATTGTGCGGCGCAGAGCCCACTCTTACAATGGCAGTTTCCTTCAGCCCCTTGCGGTGGGGATCGTTTCGGCGGTTCTGGTGGGTTTGATCCTGATTATGGGATTTCTCGACATCCGCCGCAGCGAAACCAATTTGGTCGGTTTTTTGGAAGATCAGGCGCTGGCCACCGTTGGCGTTTTGCAACGGCTGACGGAAGATAACCTGAAAAGCATTGTGGCTGTTCCGGGAAAAAGCCCGACGGAAATCAAGACGGCCAGCCAGGAAGAAGCAGAGTATTCCAAAAAACTGGTCATTGAAGCCATTACCGCGCAGGGACGCAAGATCGATGAAGAATGGAAAGACAAAAAAATTAACAATGACTATCTCCATACCTTCGCCGCTGAAAATCATTTCTGGTATGTGGCCGTCCTCAACCGGGCAGGCAACGCCGTTTTTGAAAGCAAACCTCTGAAGACAGACCTCCTCGTAGAAAACGATTTGAAAAAATTCGGCCGCAACGCAACAACCATTGAATTAATGGAAATTATCCGAGAAAAGCACGGTATCGGGTTTGTGGCGCTGCGGCGCAAAGACAACAGCGGCGCTGTTGTCATCAACCTGGATAAGGAGGGACTGGCCTTCTGGAGCCTGAAGGTGGCCGTTGACCGGGGCATCAATAAAATGGGGGAAGGCCAGGGAATGGTCTACCTGCAAATTTTAAACGATCAGGAAAAGCCCCTCAGCATGGTGGGTGCGCTTTCGGAGGGTTTAACGGCCGGCGATTTTAATTACAAGGACATCCTTGCGGGAAAAACAAAAATTTTAAGCCGCAAAGTCAACACGCCGGATAAAAACCTTCTGGATATGGCCGCACCCCTGAAACTGAACAACAAAGTGGTCGGCATTGTCCGCATCGGCCTGGAGCGCGGCTCCATGGACACGATTATTGCGGAAAACCGCCAGAACATCTTTATCTTCATGATGCTGGTGGTGGTCATCGCACTTTTGTCGATGTGGCTTTTGTATCACGATCAGAACCGGCATCTGGCCGGCATCATCGATATGGAACGACGCCTGGAAAAAGCCGAACGCCTATCCGCCCTGGGACAGCTGGCGGCGGGTGTCGCCCATGAAATTCGCAACCCGCTCAATGCCATCAGCATGGCCACACAGAGATTAAAAAGAGACTACAGTCCATCCGATGAAGCCAAGGCCCGGGAATTTCAGAACCTCTCGGGCGTTATTCGCGATGAAATTCGCCGTCTCAACGGTATTATTGAAGAGTTTCTTTCTTTTTCCAAAAGCAGGCGCCTCGAACTGCGTCAATTCTCGGTGGCAGAAGTTCTGCAGAAAATTGTCAGCCTGGTCCGTGAAGAGGCAGCCACACGCGGAATCACCATTGAAACAAAATGGCGCCAGATGCCGGCCATTATCCCCATGGATATCAATAAGCTTCAGCAGGCATTTTTAAACTTTATCAAAAACGCGATGGAAGCGATCACCGGAGAGGGAAAGATCACGATCGTTGTGGACAAAGAAGGAAAAAACTGTGTTCTGGTCAGCATCACGGACACAGGCTGCGGCATGACAGCAGAGGAAATCGACCGGATATTCAGCCCTGAATACACCACCAAAGAAAAGGGTCTGGGACTGGGTATTCCGCTGGCGATGGAAATTATTCGCGGACACGGCGGGGATATCCGCGTCATCAGTCGCCGCAGTGAGGGCACAACTTTTGAAATCATTCTCCCCCGTGAGAGGATAACCGATTAATACGCAGTTTGAAGGATAGGGACCATGCAGAAGCTCAACATATTAATTGTGGAAGACGGCCGCTCCCAGCGCGAAATGTTGCGGGACTTCCTGATTTCCGAAGGTCATCGGGTCGCGGAGGCGGAAAACGGTGAAGCCGCAATTAAAACGGTTTCCAGCCATCATTTCGACCTGATTTTGCTCGACTATAAAAGCTCCGCCCAAACGCTACAACTCATACAACAGCGCCTTTTTGCTCTCTGCGGAAGGCATGTTGTCAGGCAAATACGATAAGATGCACCTGGTGCCATTTGGCGAATACATTCCCTTTAAGAAAATCCTGTTCTTTGTTGATAAGATGGTGCAAGCCATCGGTGAAGTGCTGCCCGGACAAAGTTACGTGGTTATGTCTGTAAATGAGAAAACGCTGAGCACGGTCATCTGCTTTGAAATCATTTTCCCTGATCTGGTGCGGAAATTTGTTGACAACGGAGCACAGTTTTTGCTGACTATCACCAACGACGCCTGGTATGGACGCAGCGCGGCGCCGTATCAACATTTTGCAATGGCCGCGTTCCGGGCGATCGAAAATCGTACCGCCATCGCACGCGCGGCGAATACCGGAATTTCGGGATTTATCGATCCGTACGGACGGATTCTTGCGCAGAGCGACATTTATGTGGAAGATGCCCTGGTCCACACGATTCCGCTCCGAACGACAACCACCTTCTATACACAGTATGGCAATGTGTTTGCCATACTGTGCAGCATATTAACAACCGTGTGCGTGGGATACGCCTGGTATCGGAGGAAAAAATAACATGGAAATTACGTCAGTATATACCGCCAAAGAAGTGTTTGAAACCCTCAAAGAAAAAGTGGATACCCTGCGGAGGTGTCTTTGACGTCGCTGCCATGCAAAAACGGGCTGATGAACTGACGGCCCAGATGGGACAGCCATCCTTCTGGGACGATCCGGAACGCGCCCAAACCGTTTCCCAGGAACATAAAAGTCTGCAACAGCGGCTAAATCTCTGGCAAGGAATCGCCCGACAGTATGAAGACCTGGAAGTGCTGCTGGAATTGATTGCGGAGGGTGATGAATCGGGATTGCCAGAGTTTGCCACGCTAACGGCGGAATTTCAACAACGTCTTGAAGAAGTTGAATTCCAGCAGATGCTCAGCGGCGAACACGATCAGAATAACGCGATTCTTTCCATCAATGCTGGCGCCGGAGGAACTGAGGCCCAGGATTGGGCGGACATGCTGCTGCGATTGTATCTGCGCTGGAGCGAACGACGCGGCTATAAAACCCAGATTGTGGATGTGCTTCAAGCGCAAGAAGCCGGGATTAAGAATGCAACGGTCATGATTTCCGGCGAGTATGCCTTCGGCTATTTGCGGTCGGAGATCGGGGTGCACCGGTTGGTCCGCATTTCGCCGTTTGACGCGAATAAACGCCGCCATACGTCGTTTGCCTCAGTGATGGTCATCCCTGAAATCGGCGAAGATATTACCATCGAGATTAATGAAGAGGAACTACGGATTGATACCTTCCGGTCCAGCGGCGCGGGCGGGCAGCACGTGAATGTCACCGATTCGGCGATTCGCATCACGCACCTGCCGACCGGTATTGTGGTGCAGTGCCAGAACGAACGGTCGCAGCACAA
>JAWOJC010000094.1:0-29521 GCA_046484315.1 Smithellaceae bacterium
ATTTTTTAAAGGGATGAACCATCCCGTAAAGGAAAAACCTTATGCCGAACATCAACGCGCAGGTGGCCACCTATCAATATGAGTTTCGGGCAATGAACGGCGAAAACGCGGATTTCCTTTACCTGTTTGACGCGCAGGCAAAGCTTTTGTGCATGGCCGCTTTTGTGGCGCGCACGGGTGCGCTGCCCGCCCCCAGAGAAGGAATCAACGGGGTGGTTTTTCTGAGTTTCTACCGCAGCGAGCTCGAGGCCGTTGTGGATATGCTGCGCAATGAAAAACCGGTGATGTTTAACTGGTCGCAGGAAAACGCCGTCGCGCAGATCACGACCGGACCGGAACCGGTTGGCGAAGAGGAAAGAAAACATGTCGCGTCATTCTACGCTGAAATGAAGAAAACCCCGAAGCGGCGCGCCGCAGGAAAAACGGCAAAAAAAGCCCCGGCAAAGAAAAAAGCGAAAAAGTAGCAGGGCGAATCGCCGGCACAACGCCACAGGCCGGGCGAACCCCCGGTTTTTTCTCCCGTCTTGACAAGCCGGGAGAAAAGCATAAATATAGAGGCAAGCGACCCGAAAAAGGAGGTGTGATTTTATGTAATCCGTCAGGCCGACAGCGCCGCGCGAACAAAGGATACCGCCCGCAGTTTCTGCTGCATATTATCGATTTTATTATTTTTCATTCACTGCTCCGCCCCCCGCCAACACGCTTAACCATGCAGTCGTTTTAAAGCACCCGCAGCCGTTCTTTATAAAAGCGTTACCGGCATACCGCCTTACGAGGCGGGCAGACAATGACCTTAACTTAGAGAAAGGATGGTGCGTTATGGACAGACTTCATTTAAATTCGCAGGAAGAAGGTGAACTGTTGACGGTTCTGGAGCGATACCTGCCGGATCTCACCCATGAGATCGCGAACACGGATCGCAAGGAATTTCGTCAGGATCTCAAAGAACGCGAACAATTCATGAAAGATCTCATCTCGCGTCTGAAACACTGAAACGCGGCTTCGTCGCCCCGGCCGCAAGAAGGATGCGGATCAAAGACAGGTTGAAGAAAGCGGCCCTGCGGCTGCTTTCTTCAAGGGGCGGAATTTCGCTTTTTTTGCGCCGCCGCCTTTGCCAACAGCACCCCAGAAACGCCGGAATATTACCGCACGAAAATCCGTTATGCGATGCATGCCGACGGCCCATCGGGCGGGCGTGTCCCGCTCGCATTGCCCTCCCTGCCGCGACGAAAAGGCAAGACCCTCCTGTTTTCAAAATTCTGACAGTGAAATATCAATTGCCTTGACACATCCCTTCAAGGCCCTTATAATTCCGAAACTTTTGGAACAGGACGTATCGAGGAGAGCTGATCATGGATTTCACGCTGACCACGCCCGCGCTTTTGTTTCCGGCTATCTCATTGCTTTTTCTGGCCTACACCAATCGCTTTATCGCTATCGCTTCGCTGATCCGTGATCTGTACAACCGGAACAAAACCGCGCCCCATCCGCATATCGAAGGACAGATCAAAAGTCTGCGTCGTCGCATCCGTCTTGTGCGCAATATGCAGGTTTTCGGGGTGGCCAGTTTCTTCGGCTGCGTTTTGTGCATGTTTTTTCTTTTTCTGGGCTGGACACTGCCCGCCAAATGGACCTTTGCCGCCAGTCTGATTTCGCTATTGCTGTCCCTGGCGTTATCTCTGCGTGAAGTGCAGATTTCTGTGGACGCGCTTTCGCTGCAGGTCCATGGCCTTGGGGACGATGAATCCAAAAAGAAGGGAAAAGTCCGTGAATAAAACAAGCACCCCTCTTCAAGACGCTGAAACCAACGCCCTCGCGGCGGACTACCAGCGTGTTTTGCAGGCGCTGGAAAAAGCGCAACACGACCAGGAACAGGGCCGGGTCGATCTGGAAAATGCGATTGAACGCGCGAACCATCTGGCCGCCAAAGCTGAAATTGCCAATGTCGAACTTAGCCAAATCATCAACACATCCGTGGACGGGATGTTTCTCGTCTATCAGGATTTTACGGTTAAAAGAATCAACGCCACGCTGCTGTCTTTTTTAAATCTGAAGGAAAGCGAAGCGCTGGGTCAAAAATGCTCCGAGCTGATGCCCAGCCCCTGGTGCAACACACCAAAATGTCCGCTTGCAAAAATTCTGCACAAACAACCCCGCGTCGAGATGGATATTCAGCGCGAAAGAAATGACGGCACGGTTGTGCCCCTGATGTTTACCGCAACGCCGTTTCGGGGCATCGACGGGGAGCTCATCGGCATGGTGGCCCGTTTCAAGGACATCACGGAAAGGAAATACGCGGAAGATATGCTGCGTGAGGCCAACCTGCGCCTGGAACATCTGGCCGCCATCGACGGATTGACGCAGGTCGCCAACCGGCGTTTCTTTGATCAGACCCTGGCGCGGGAATGGAACCGGCTTCAACGAACCGGCGAACCCCTTTCCCTGATTCTGTGTGACGTGGATTTCTTTAAATTGTATAACGACACCTACGGACATCAGGCGGGCGACGACTGTCTGCGCATGGTGGCCGGGGCGCTGGGCGATACGGCCAAACGCGGCGGCGATTGCGTGGCGCGCTACGGCGGCGAGGAGTTTGTCGCCATCCTGCCGGCCACGGATGAAAAAGGCGCGCTCCATGTGGCGGAAAAAATCCGGCAGGCGGTAGAAGGGCTTGCCATCGAACACAAAAGCTCGCAGGTGGCGCCCTGCGTGACATTAAGCCTGGGGGTCACCACCTTTGTCCCTTCGGATACGTCGACCCCGGAAAACCTGATCAAGTGCGCGGACAACGCGCTTTACGCGGCCAAATCCTCCGGAAGAAATTGCGTCAACCTCTGGCAGTGCGGCGTGAATCCCGTAAACACGAATGGCAGCTAAGGCCATTTCCTGAAGCGCCGGGCAGTGCTTTCCCCGCCCTGACATAACGCAGCGTAAATTTGCACAGGCGGTTTGTCCCGGCAAGTTTGCATTGCCTTCTATTGACAATAATGCTAATGATTCAAAGTGCTTGACAATCGTCAACCTGATTTCTGGATTTACCTCGGAGGCTCATGATGACATTCAAATACGCCCTGAATCTGATCTTTGTGTTTCTATTCTTTGTGCCGACGGGCTGTTCGCCGGTCCGGTATTTTGAAGAACACAAAACCATCGACATTACGAAAAGCCCGCAACGGGAAGTGGTCGTGCGTGTGCTGGCGGAAGCGCAAGACTGGCTCAATTCCGGCGCGGTGGTTCACACGGGCCGGCAATATGAAATCAAAGCCAGGGGAAAATGGCACGGCGGCCCGATCTGCGGCTGGACGGGGCCGGACGGCATCGGCGCGGCAAAAATGTGTTTTTTCAACATCATCCCCGGCTGGAGCATTTCCACGCTGATTGCCAAAATCGGCGACGAAGGCCAACCGTTTGCCATTGCCGATGAATTTACTTTTGTGGCCTCCAAAGACGGCGTCCTGTTGTTTCGCATCAATGAGCCCGCGTCATCGTGTGCCGACAATCAGGGTTTTGTCACGGTTAAAATCGCGTCGCCACGGGTCACGCACGACATCATCGATGTCAGGATCATCGGCTTTGACAACGGCATAAAGACCACACGGCATGAAGACTTTCGCGAGGCCGTGCTCAACGCCAAAGCGCAGGCCATCGAAAGAGCGGGCGTGGAAATCAAAACCGTCTCAGAAGTCAAAAACTTTAAGCTGCGTGAAGACCATATTGAAACCAGGGCTCAGGCCATTTTGATGCCCAATTTCGAGATTATCGATATCGGCTATACGGAAAGCGGAACCTATACGGTCATGCTGATCGGAAAGATAAAAATTACCGACACATCGCATCGATAGTTCCACGCATCGACACGAAGGCGGACAATGCCAAAAGAGGCATCTTTACTCGCACGGATAGCACATGGCCAAATCGGGATAGTTCACGTGAATCAAGGCATTCAGCCCGGTTTTTGCGTCATCTTCCAAATAGGGTTCCGGACAAACCCGCTCACCGTTTCGGATGAGAGAGATGTGCACATGATAGTACGTCCCTTCGACTGTATGCAGACGTCCCAGGATGTCGCCTGCATCAATCCTCTGGCCCGGTGTCACGTATAGATTGGCAAACTGGATATCCAGGTCGGCATCGTCCGGGGTCAGGTTTTCAAATGCATACAGTACGCGATAGACTGAATTGTATTTAACCGTCACGCTGGTGATCCAGTTGTTGTCCGGCGCATGGCGTGAGGCATTGACTTCGACAACCTTCCCGGACGCCATCGCCCGAATCGGCATCAGATCCCCTGACGGAACGATATCCAGACCGCTGTGATCCTCCCACGGGCCCGACACAGAACACCCGAAACCCTTATGGATAGAGGCCATGTCCGCAAGATCGACATAAGGGGCGCTAAGCTCAATGTCTCCCGGGGGATAGTCATCAAGACAGGCTCCCTTGACCCCGTCATACGGTCTTGTCATGCCGGCAAGCGTGTATTCTCCGGTAAAGCTGCCTGCGTCTGCGGCAAAAACCAAACTCAGGACAAAAGGTTCACCATCCACTTGTGTGGTTAATGTCATGGCGCTGCCCTGGACGCTTCCCGTTCCCGTCAGTGTCCGGTTGTCCGCGGTTAAGGTAAAATTCACGGCAGCACCGAGACGGTTGATCAGAAGTTCATGATCGTGCGCGGGAATGCAGTAGGTTCCGGAATAAGCGGTGAGGCCGGAATCTTTGCCGCAGCCCATCAGTGTTAGAATCAGCGCAACAGCCATCAAGGTTCGGGTGAGTTGTCGTTTCATGGTCCGTCCTTTATTATTTCAGCAGACTCTGCCAGGTATGCCGCTCTAGAAAAGAGCCGGGAACATTTTGCTCCATTTCTTCAAACAGTGAAAACGGCGCGGTAAAGGTCATGAAGTTCGGATTGCCCAACTGCTTGCGGACATAGACGCGGGCGGACAGATCGGTGAGACCCGCCACGGCGCGAGGTTTTTCAGATTTGGCCTCGCGATACGGGTAGATGCCGATCGTCTGGCAGCCGGCGGCATACGGCATGATCACGTTTTCGTTACTCCCCCGGCCGTAGTTGGCAAGCACTGTGAGCGCGGAGAGTTGATCGGGATTGACAAAGAAAATGACGGCCTGAGGCGTTTCGCTGTTCACGTTAACATCAGACAGCGGCTTGAAAACGACATACGTCGATGGAATTTCGGTGATCGGCAGGGCGTCGATGAAGTTCCGGACGCCTTGCGGGTTTTTGATATAACGTTCGCCATGAAGAAAATTCTCATGGCTCTCTTTGGTCATGTAGGGTTTGATTTGGGCGGCCAGCGCTTCCCCGCCCGGACGTCCGGCATTGCCGGAAGAAAGGAAGTGACAAAACCCGTCTTCACCGCCGGGGAAATTTTGATACTGGTTGCCGAATCCCAGCCCCACCCCGCCGCCGAAGCAACCGAAGGTTTTGATATCCGCCACGGCGGGCTTGCCCTTGGCGGCGTGAACAGCCAGCCACATCACGCAGCCCCATTTGCCCGGGGCAAACTGCATGGCGTCTTCGGGTTTTTCATCGGACCACAAAAGGGCCACCGGCTGATATTGCAGCTGCACGGCTTGGGCAATGCGACTTTCCATTTTTCATCCTCCCGAAAAAGATGGGGGGATTATACGTGCCGCACCGGAAAAAATAAAGATACTTTTGTGCCGCGTCCCAACTGGCTTTCGATGTTCATCCTGCCGCCGTGCACCAGCATCAGATGCTTCACAATCGACAGACCCAGGCCGGTGCCGCCCAGTTCACGCGACCGGGTCTTGTCCACGCGATAAAAACGCTCGCCCAGGCGCTGAATCTCTTCGCGCGGAATCCCGGCCCCCGTATCGGTAATCGACACAATCACGCTTCCCGCCTTTTCTTCGGCGGCCACGGTCACGGTGCCGCCTTCCGGCGTGAACTTGATGGCATTGTCCAGCACATTGAGAAACACCTGGCTGAGGCGGTCGCGATCCGCCGCGATCATCGGCAGATGATCCGGCATCTTTGTTTCCATCTGAATTTTCTTTGCCGCCGCCCCCGCTTCCAGAAGAGGAACGACGGTGCCGATCACGTCCGGCAGATGCACATCTTCGATGAGCAGCTTGACTTCGCCCAGCTCGATTTTGGAGATGGTCATCAGATCTTCAACCAGGCGATTGAGACGTTCGGCCTGTCTGAGCATGATATCGATAAATCGCCGCGTGTCGTCGGCGTTGGATATTGCGCCGGATTGCAGCGTTTCCAGATAACCGATGATGGCCGTCAGCGGCGTGCGGATTTCGTGGGTGACGTTGGCGACAAAGTCGGTGCGAATGCGCTCAAGCTTTTTGAGACGGGTGACGTCATGAAACACCACCATTGATTTTTCTTCACCCGGGTAACCGTGAATCCCGGAAATGCTCACGTCCATAATCACGGGATCGATATTGCCCAGCGTGATTTCAGCGGATACGGCTGTGCCCGACAGTTCGAATTCGTGAAAGGCTTTTTGCAAATCCACATTGCGAAACGCTTCCATCAGCGTTTTTGCTTCGAGGTTGCCGTATTGATCGACAAAGATGGCGGCAAGCGACGGGCTGACAAATTCAATGCGGTTATGCTTATCCAGGATCAATACACCTTCCGTCATATTGGTCAGGGCGGCCATGAGCTTGCTTTTTTCCTCGTCGGCCTGACGGATTTTGGTCTTCAACTCGTCGACGAGATAATTGATATTGTCTGCCAGTTTTTTGGTTTCATCGGAGGTCTGTAAAATGAGCGCTCCCGAAGGTTCGTTCCGGCGCAGTTTTTCAGTAAACTGCTCCAGAATCAGGACAGGTCGGGTAATGTAGTAGGCAAAGATCAGCGCCAGAATGAGCGCCAGAACCGATGTGAGAATCAAGGCCAGAAGAAAAGAGGCATAAACCTCATCAACTGTTTTATGAACCTCGTCGAATGTGCGCGACAGACGCACATAGCCGATAAGCTTCGGGCCGTCTTGCACCGCCACGGCCACGTAAAACATGTCTTTTTGGTCCGATACGCTGAAGCGCGCGGCTCTTCCCTGGCCGCGAACCCTGGCCTCCTGCACTTCGGGACGGTTTAAATGGTTCTCCAATCGGGTCGCATCCAGAAGCGAATCGGCCAGGACAACACCCCCGGCATCAATCAGCGTCACGCGGGATTTGGAGATCAAAGCGACCTGATTGATTTTGGCAGTGATGTCGGCCGGTGATTTTAAATCGACCAAACGGGCATAGGTCATTAACTCGCGTTCCATCTTCGCGGTCAGCACCTCCCGAAGTTCGTCTTTAACAAAAGAGTTCAGGATGAGAAACGACAGGAGAATGATCGCAAGGTAGGACAGCAGCAGTTTAAAATAGAGATTACGCTTCATGCCGCCTCCTTATTCGTTGAGGGTCTCCGACTGATGACGAACGTTTTCCCCGGTCACCATATATGTGACCATGTCGGCAATGCCTTTGGCATGGTCGGCAATCCGTTCGAGATTTTTTGACACCTGCATAATCAATAAGGCGCGATGGATGGATTTCGAATCCTCCATCATAAAGGTTAAAAGTTCCCGGAAGATCTGTTCATTGAGATCGTCAATGGTCTGCTCCGTCTGCCGGACTTTCTCAGCCAGTTTCAGATCAGGCAGAATAAAGCTGTCGAGCGATTCCCGGATCATGGCGCCGACCAGATCGGTCATGCGGGGCAAATCGATGTAGGGTTTGAGCTGCGGCACTTCGTTTAACTGCATGGCCTTCTCAGCAATGTTGACGGCCATGTCGCCAATGCGTTCCAGATGCCCGGTGATTTTGATTGCCGTGGTGATAAAACGAAGATCAATCGCGGTCGGCTGCCTGAGGGCCAGGATCTTGATGCATCGCTCTTCCAGGTCCGTATCCAAACGGTCGATTTCCTCATCCGCGGTCACCACTAAACCGGCCAGATCCGAATTGCGATCGGACAGGGCCTGCATGGCGCGCTGAATCGCCTTCTCGGTCAAAGCGCCCAGATAGATCAGGCCGTTTTTGATCTCTTGAAGTTCTTTTTCGTAGTGCGAGCTGGTGTGCCGTCTTTCTTCCATTTTATCCTCCAATGAACAATCAGCCGAATCTTCCCGTTATGTAATCCTCCGTCTGTTTGACGTCGGGCTTGGTAAATATTTTTTCCGTTTTGCTGTACTCGATCAGGTTCCCCAGATAAAAGAAAGCGGTTTCGTCGGAAATGCGCGCCGCTTGCTGCATATTATGGGTCACGATGATGATCGTATAATCCTTTTTCAGTTCTTCAATCAGCTCTTCAATCTTGGCTGTCGAGATAGGATCAAGCGCGGAGGTCGGCTCATCCATCAGCAGGATATCCGGCTTCATGGCCAGCGCGCGCGCGATACAGAGCCGCTGCTGCTGCCCGCCGGACAGATTCATGGCAGACTTGTTTAAAATATCCTTGACCTCGTCCCACAGCACCGCCTGCTTGAGGCTCTGCTCCACCAGTGTATCGAGATCGCCGGTGCTGACGCCGTTAAGTTTCGGCCCGTAGGCAATGTTGTTATAGATCGTTTTGGGAAACGGGTTGGGTTTTTGAAAAACCATGCCGATCTTGCGGCGGATTTCTACCGGATCGACATCGGAGCCGTAAATATTTTTATCTTCAAAAAGGATTTCCCCTTCCACGCGCGTGCCGTCAATCAAATCATTCATCCGGTTTAAAAGTCTGAGCAAAGTTGATTTTCCGCATCCCGAAGGCCCGATGAGCGCGGTCACCTTGTTCTTCCCGAAACGCATGGAAATATCCGTCAGGGCGCGCACGGGGCCATAGTAAAAATTCACATCGCTGAGTTTAATGATGATATTGGTTTCCATTGTTACCACCTTTTATTTCTTCTCATATAACCGCGAATCACAATCGCGATCAGATCAACGCCCAGCACGACTGCCACCAGCACAAGCACGGTCCCGAACTGGATGGGGCGCGTCGCCTCAATATTGGTGCCGGCCGTGGCCAGCACATAGATATGATACGGCAGGGCCATCACTTCGTCAAAAACAGAACCGGGCAGCTTGGAGGTAAAATAGGCTGCCGCGGTAAACATGATCGGCGCGGTTTCACCGGCGGCCCGTCCGATTCCTAAAATGGAACCGGTGAGAATACCCGGCAGGGCGTTGGGCAGCACAATGCGATATGTGGTCTGCCACTTGGAAACCCCCAGCGACAAAGACGCTTCTCTAAATGTCTGCGGCACCGACTTGAGCGCTTCTTCCGACGCGCCGATAATCGTCGGCAGAATTAAAAAGCCCAGCGTAAGCGATCCTGCCAGAATGCTGGAACCGAATCCCAGAAAGATGACAAAAAATCCCAGGCCGAACAGGCCGAAAACAACCGACGGAACACCGGCCAGGCAGTTGATCCCCACTTTGATGAAACGGATCACCTTCCCCTGCTTTGCGTATTCCGTCAGATAGATGGCCGAGGCAATGCCCAAAGGCAGGCCGATGGCAATCGCGCCCGCCGTCAGATAAATGGTTCCGATGATCGCGGGCATGATGCCGCCCTGGGTCATCGAATGCGTCGGCGCCTTCGTAATGAAGTCCCAACTGATCACGGAAATACCGTTGTAGATAATGTAAAAAAGAATGCCGCCCAGGGCCAGTGTGATAATCAGGGCGGAGGCGCGCACCAGGCCGAAAAACAGGTTTTGTTTCAAATAGCGCCAGCGCAGGGAATTCGTATTTATCGTTTGACCGATCATAGCGTCGCCGACCCCGTCTGTTTGAATTTGTGGGAAACGTAATCCGCAATGAGATTGAAAGCGAGCGTCATGCAGAACAAAACCATGCCGGTGGCAAACAGGGCGTGATAGTGCGGGCTGCGATAGGGCGTCTCACCCATTTCCGCGGCAATGCTCGCGGGCATGGGACGCACCGAATCAAACAGGCTCTCGGGAATGGCCGCCGCACCGCCTGCCACCATCAGCACCACCATTGTTTCGCCGATAGCGCGCGCCATCCCCAGCATCACTGCGGTGGAAATGCCGGATAAGGCCGCAGGCACAATCACCTTGGCGATGGTTTCAAATTTTGTCGCGCCCAGCGCGTAGGAGGCTTCCTTGAATTCGCGGGGCACGGCATACAGGGCATCTTCGGAGATGCTTGATATCGTGGGAATCGCCATAATCGCCAGGATGACCGACGCGTTGATAATATTCAGGCCGGTTGGCAGATCAAAGGTGCTCTGCAGCCAGGGCGCGACGATTACCATGCCGAAAAACCCCAGCACAACCGACGGAAGCCCCGCCAGCAGTTCGATGACGGACTTGAGGATTTCCTTGATGGCCTGCGGCGCGATTTCGGAAATGTAGATGGCGGCCATCACACCCAGCGGCACGGCAATGGCCGTGGCAATCAGCGTTACGATCAATGAACCGATAATCAGCGGGAAGATCCCGAAGGACGGGGGATCGTAGGTGGGGTACCACTCCATCCCGAACACAAAGTCTTTTAAGGATACTTGTTTGAATATCGGCAGCCCCTCCCGGAAAAGGGAAAAGACAATTAACGCCAGCACAATGACGGAAACCAGGGCAAAAAGAAAAAATAAATACTTTATGAATATTTCTTTCGTTTGACGGGTCATTCCTAATGTCTTCCCTGCACGGTAAAAGTTGGCACTTTTTCAAACACACGATGGATGGAACGTTGTATCTGTATTCCCGGAGATTAAAAATGGCTCGATGCGGTTTATATAATATTTCCAACCGCAACGAAACCATTTTTTTCTTCCGTGTTGCGGACGGTCTATTTGCCGGATGATTTGACAGCCATCAAGGGCACAAAGCCTTCTTTGGCGACAATTTTCTGACCTGCCCCGGACTTGACGAAATTCAGGTATTTCGCCACAGCGCCGGTCGGCTCGCCGTTGGTATACATATAGAGCTCACGGGACAGGGGGTATTCTTTGGACATGGCCGTCTGGATGGAAGCGGTCACGCCATTGACCTGCAAAGGCTTTACGCTCTTATTGAGGTATCCGATGCCCAGATAAGCAATGGCATAACGGTTTTTCGCAACCGCCGTGACCAACGCGCCGTTGGAGGCCAGCATCTGCGCTCTGGGTGTCACCTTGGCTTTCTTCATGACGAAATGATCCCAGGATTCAAACGTACCGGACGAGGAATCGCGTGAAATCACTACAATCTTCAAATCTTCGCCGCCAACCTCTTTCCAGTTGGTAATTTTCCCCTGATAAATCTGCCCCAGCTGATCAATCGTTAGATTGGAGACTTTATTTCTGGGATGCACCACCGGAATAATCGCATCAAAGGCCACCACGTGTTCGACCGGGTTGACGCCTTTGGACTTCGCCAGTTCGATTTCCGAGGGCTTGATTTCCCGTGACGAGTTCGCGATATTGGTCGTATTGTCAATCAAAGCCTTGACGCCCTCACCGGAACCGCCGCCGGAGAGTGACATCTGCACACCGGGATTCTCTTTCATAAACGCTTCCAGCGTCCCCTGCGCCACAGGCAAAACAGTCGTCGATCCCTTGATGACAATGGATTCAGAAGCAAGAGCCGCCCCCGCCGCAAAACACATGACCAGTACCCCAAAAGCCGCCTTCTTAATAATATTGAACATTTTGTCCTCCTCGTTTGTAATTTGGCGCAATATACAACTTAAATATTACAATATGATGACAACGGGATGAAGTAACGAATACAAAATGATGATTGAGAGATTTCTGTAACTTATACACCAGGAGGGACATGGGAGACAAGGATAAATCCGGAGTCGTCCGAAGAGGGGGGGGCTAGATATTCTTCTTAACAACTTGAATATCTATAAACGAGGAGGTCACGCTGCTTTTCCCTGTGTACAGAAAGGCAACAACCCATAAAATCCCCAAAAAAATCAGCAGGCCGGGTTCCCACAGGGCGGTGATGCCCGTCAGCAAGTCCGGCATCATCCCGGCGGTCTTTTCCGTCAGGGCCACAACCGCGAGGGTGTACGCCACGGCAAGCAAAGTCATCACCTGGTAGGCGCTGACGCGATTCTCCCCCCGATAATCAGCCCGCAGAAATTCGGAGAGAAACCGCCAGATTTGTGTCACCAGCAGGGTGATCATCAAGGAGGCAGAGGCATACCCTTTCAAAAAAAAGTAAAACCCCAAAAGACCGGTCCCTGAATACAAAACAGCTGTGAGCGCCTGGATGGGAACAACCGCCCGGCCTTCAAGCTGATGGGCATAGGCTATTTTTTTGGTCTCCCCCCGGAAAACGAAATGCCTTTGCCGGAAAAGCTTCTTAATGATCGGAGGACAACTGTCCAGAGGCCTGCCGTAACAGCAACCAAAACTGATGCAGGCAAGCCTTCCGATCCCCTCGCCGAAAGCATACGCGATAAACATGGCGGACATAACCTCTACCACCGGAATTTGAAACGCCAGCCATCGGCCCATCGTGATATTGGCCGAAAGCATCATGGCCGGCGCAAGGATAATTCCGGCAAACGCGGCGGCCCCTACGGAAAAAGTATGCGGTTTCTTTTCCACCAGCCGGGCAATGATACGCGCGGCCCACATGCACACAATCAATACAGGCGCAAGCAGGGCCAGCGCAAAGGATAGTGTCATCCCCAATGCCCCCGTCATAATCAAAAACATCACGACGGCAAAAAGATAGGCAAAAGCATTGAATAGCCCGTAATAGGTTAAATTGATGCCATTCCACATGCCGTCCACCCCTTTGCTCCCGGGAACACAGGCCAGAATCTGCCAATCCTCACCGGGCAGTTTTTTAAAAGCCCAGGTGAATAAAACAGCCATAGCGGTGGCGAGACTAAGCGTAAAGATTTCATCAAGCATGGCTGTACGATATCCTTCCTTGCGGATAGTTGCGTCTTTGTCTCTGCCGGGATTCCGCCTCTTTTTCCTCCTGACAGGCAAAACACAACTTGCTCATGGGTGCGGCACGGAGCCGTTTTTGTGAAATCTGGCGGCCGCAAAGGTCGCACATGCCGTGCAGACCGCGATCAATACGCAAGATGGTTTCTTTGACGTCTAAAAGCGCCTGCCAGTCGTTCGTCCGGCACTTGAGTTCCACAGAGTTACTGGACTCAATGACTGCTTGATCAAAAGGATCGGCAAATTTTTCATCCACAACCTTCAATTGACAGATCGTGGAATCCGCGGACTGTCGTAAGGCGTCCATTTTTTGAACCATCAAATCCCGCAGTCGTTCCATACTTTTTTGTCTTGGCATATCAAGGGCCTCCTTTTTCAGGTTAAACTACGTTTTACGGTCGCGCATGCCGTGGCAATCAGCGACCTCACCGTAACTTCCGTCTCCACCAGAGCTTTCCCGAAACCCTGCGAAAAAATACTTCTCGCATCCGGATAGAACAGATTTGCCGCAATATCGTCGGCAAATCTCATCTTGTGCTTCTGAAACATTAAAACCACTGTGCTGCTGCCAGGTCGGAAAAGACTTTTCGGACATCCTTTTTTTACGAACATGCCGGTGCCGACCGCCAGGGGGTTTTCATAGTCCATTTCGCTGTAGCACTGCACAATGTCACCGATCATCAACGCAACGACTTCAATCATCGCCACCAGCCCCGCGCCTGTGCCGCCTTCCACATCCGTGTCAATCACCGTCACCACCCGTTTGTTTTTCGAATAAGGGGTAACCACAGAAACCACAGCGTTGGGATTGCAGGCATGATAGCTGCCGTCAATGGCGTAGGCATCCACGATTTTTCCGGCCACCGGCGTATGATTGTAGTGATACTTTTCTGGCGTTAAGCGAAAGACGGCGAAATCACCTTCGTGAAACGCCGCAAGCCATGTTTTTTTATGCTCTCCCAGCATTTCATTATAGTCGAAAAATTTCCCCTTGATAAAAAGAGACGATGACTCGGCGAACGAACCCACCAGCATCCGCGAATCTGCAGGTGCCACAATGGCCGCCGGATCATTCGGCATGGGACGATACTGGCGATAACGGATTTTGCGTTCAAAAATTTTCCGCAGCGTGTTGAGTTTTTCAGCCGGCTCGAAACACTCGCCGGCATTGATGTTTAAAAGCGTCTGGACGTTTAAATGATCGTTCAGACGATCCGCCAATATGCCGGAATAGTTCATATAGCTTAAAAAACGCGAGGCGCGCGCGCCGGTCAGCTTGCGAAAAAGCCAGGGCGATGCTTCACGAACATTGGAATATAGAATCCGAACAGCCTCGTTGCCATAGAGTTTCTCCGTCTGAATTCGGCGTGTACCGCGTTCAATATACTGATGAATCATGTCAGGCCACCTCCCTTTGAGGACTTTGCAGGCATTTTCGGCTCACATCCGATTTGCCCTGCGCATGAATAATGACCAGCGCGATCAGTTTCTCGAGTGTCTGGATGGACGCCTGTTCGTCCAGAACCGCGAGGCGTGCGCGATTAAAAAACGAGGATGCATCTTCATCCCCGAAGAGCCCACGCAGCAGCGCGCGCATATCCTCTTTGCCTTGCATTTCTACTTTGTCCATCCGGACAACGAGATCCCGGAGATGATCAAAGGCTTCTTCCATATGACGACGACGCAGTCCGGTGCGGTAATATGCTTCCGCCTGCGTGTTGAAACTTTCCGCATCCATAGCCATCGGGGATCTTTTACCGGCCTGTTGCATGATCTCCCGGGTCAGTTTCCCGGATGCGGCAAAGACAGCCGGTTTGCGCAAACGGGCTTCCAGATCGCAAAGCGTTTCTTTCATCCCTGTCATTTCGATGAGGTCGGCGGCATCGGCACGCAGGGTTTCCAGCAGGGCCAAACGATACTCCTGGTTGTGCACTCTGACATACCCGCGGTAACGCCCGGATGAACGGACCTTCCCGGTTCGGGCAACAATGCTGCCGAGAAATCGGTTGGACGTATCGCGCTTCACAAAAAAAGTGGGAATGCCAATGGCGGCGCCGAAGATCACCTGTCGCCTTTCACTTTCAATCAGGGGCGAATCGGGAATTGTTTCATGACGGATCTCTCCCGTCGCGATATACTTGAAGGCTAGAAGATAAAGAAGCTGCTGAAGGTTTACCGCCCGCGCCATGTCTTCTTTAAAGCTTTCAAACAAGCTGTAGTGACGCGCTTCAAAACCGGAAAACCCCATGGCGTCATATTCCCGCAGCTTTTCAAAAAGATACAGGGACATCTGCGTGTCAAAAACACCCAGGTCGGCCAGATCCCGCTTGAGCAAAAGAGAGTTCCCGAATGATCCGTCGAGCGCCGGACTTTGATCCGTACTCATTAGCGCAACGAGATAATCAATCAGACGGAAGTCGGCGACATAGTCGCCTTTCAGCCGGAATAGCTTGCTGATCAGCTTGTCGATTGCGGGCGGCCCGAAGGGTGTGACAGGGTTTCCCATGATGCTGATATCGGCTTTTTTGCGCCAGCGCCGCCACATCATGCGCAAATGCGTAAAATCCAACTCATGCGGCAGGAACCCCAGTGCCTTTTCGGGATGAAAGTCGCTGAAGTCCAGGCGATAGGGCGAGGCGGTATAGGTGCCGACAAAGAGCGGCAGAAAATGTTCTACGATCTTAACCACCAGGTCCCCCAGATTCTTCTCATCGTAGCGCGTGTAGCCAGACGCGACATTGCTCAACAGACATGAAAGTTTCCGGCTTCCCAGACTGACATGCGTGCCGTTGTTGGCCAGACTGATATTGGAGAGATTGGGCAGAGCAACAAGATTGTTGGTGATAATCCCCGCCTCGCGCAGCTTAAGCACCGCGTTAAACTGCGACCGGCTCAGCACCTGATGGCACAGGTGCATGTAGTCATGTTTTTCTTCGCCCCGCGCCCAGCCGGAAAGACAGGGATTCATAAAGAGCTCGCGGTAAAATGCGTCTGAAACGCAGTTGCTGAGCATCTTTTGCCGGATCGGCGGATGCGGCGACAAAAACACCAAAGCCTGCTGTCCGTTCTCCCGCAATTGAAATTTCAAATTGGCATATTGCGCAAGCAGTTGCGTCAGAAGATAACGAAGGGACATTTCCAGGGCAATGCCCGCCCCCACGCTGTCTTCAGCCGGCGCGGCAATCACATAAAAGGAGGAGGTTTCCGGCGAGGTGTTGTCGTTGAGAAAATGATCCATCAGCTTCATCCCCGCTTGGTGAATCAGGGGATGATTGAGCGCCGGAGAAGTTATTCCCTCGGCCAGTGCAAGCTTAAGCAGATAACTGATCGGCACCCGGACAAAGGCTTCCCCCCGGTGCCTGATTAAAAACTGATCCGCATCGGTTCGCAAACCATTTGAAGGATTGCCTCTGTCGGCCAGCAGATCCGCCCGGAACATTCTTTCGGCGAAACCACCCAGTGTTTTGAGCGGAAAACGCACCCAACTGTTTTCCCAGACGTTATCCGGATTGTTCTGCAAATATTTTTCAAGGTCGTTAATTTTACGCCGGGACAGGTCACCCGTGCCGGCACGCCGTCTGGTATTGGCAAAATAGTTGGACTGTTCAATCATCACGGACAAATCAACATCCGCCCTTTTCCCGATCACGACGGTCTGCAATTCGGTTTCGCTGCCTGCCGTGGTATCCCCGCAGGCAAACGGCAGTGACGCGGGATCGATCCCCAGCCGGTCGAACCGGACACCGATCAGATTCATTAATTCAGCGGGGGATTTCCGTACCTGAGATTCCGCCTTTAACGGGTAGGCCATAATGCTGCGGCTGATTGTGCTCAAATTCACGCTCCTGAAATATGGATTTCATTTTTTCAGGTATATTATAATGAATCATTGTTGCAGGATGATGACATTCAAATGAAGAGATGATGAATATTTCAAAGCAATAGCCGGGCGGAAATCTTTTCTCCGCCCGGCTATTTTTCCTTTTGATTCAGCCCGAATCCTTGGGACTAGAAGGTCAGTGTCAGCTTATTGATGACCAGAAAATCGTTGGTCAACTGATTGGCGTCTGAAGCGCCTTTGTAAAAATCACCAGTAAACAGATAACCCGCACCCAACAGATACGACAGGTTCTGTGTGATTTTGTATGTGGCGGTGACATCCACTTCCCATCCATAAACGTTACTGACGAACTCGGATGTCGGGTCTCCGGGCGTGGCCCAGGGTTTTTTATCAGCCCAGGCGTAGGAAACCGAAGCCATGATGTCCAGCTCCTGCACGGGCTTCACGCCGCCTCGGGCCTGCACGAAGAAACCGTTGGCCATTCTCGTGTCCTGACTGGCTCCGTTATAACCGGTCAGCGCGCCCGCCCAGTTGCTGCGGTCGTTGTTCCACATGATGAGCGTCGGATTCCAGTCGCGTCCACCGGTTAATGCCCCACCTTCCCTCTTATCGGTTGTGCCGGGATCGTCACCGGAAACATAGGCGATAGTGCCTCCGGCATAGAACATGCCGAAATTCGCCCTGGCGTTCAAATAGGCGGAAAGGCTCGTCAGATCGACATCCGCCGCCGCGGTCTCATATTCTCTTTCCTTGCCGGTCACATAACTGACTTCCGCTTCCAGCGCTAGCGGTCCGAACTTTGTGATGACATACGGCGTAAACTGCAAGTACTTTTTCAAGTAATCGGATGCCGGACGGTTGTCCGCCTGACGAACATAAGAAATCCCGATGCCCGCGCGGCCGTCTTTCCATTTATATATGGGTTCGATGGTGTATTCGTTCTGGTCCGCATCTGCGTAATTGACCGCGTTGATCGCCGTGCGGCTCGATTCTTTCAACTTAGTGTACGTGGCATCGAGCACAAAGGGACCTTGCGTATAGACATACTTGATCCGATAAGCCGGCTGAATATTATTCCCGAAAATTGTTCCCGTGGTACCTTTGTTCATCGCACCCACACGAAATTCACCAATGGGACTCTTATACTCAAGGTAAGCCCAGTCAAAAGCGATGTTCTCGTTTTCCGCACGGCTACCGGATGAATCGGATGCCAGTGTGGTCGATGATGCGCTTCGGGTTGCCCCCCAAGCTCTTTCCATGGCGTCAAAACGCGTGATCAGTTTCAGACCGGGCGATACGATATAGTCCGTCCGGACCCTTAAGCGCTGAAAGTAAAAAGCGGTGGAAGGCCCTTCATCCTTTCGAAGCGATGTTTTATCCAGATACATACCCGCCACGTAAAACTCGCCGCTGAATTTCACATCCAGCGCGAAACCTGTTGTGCTGAGTACCCCGACAAGCCCCAGCGCCAGCAAAACCACCCAAACTCTCTTCATTGTTTCCTCCTAAACGTTGTTTAATTTATAAAGTCAGGTGTGCACCTGTCTTCATGTTCAATTGATGACGGACTTTACAGACTGAATGTTACAGAAAGATGACGGTGCCGTTAAAGAACGGATACAACATGGACCCGCCGCACCCATTTTTCTTCAGGACATATTAAGTCTTTATTATTTACAGAAAACTTTCAGATGACCTGATAGTCGCAGATAGAGATAGGTGACTGTCTCAGGTTTTGAAACTTTTATTGACGATCAAGCGTTTTTTCAACCTATTTAGAATAGGCTCAGTGGAAAGATCATGGCGTTGCGATCACATTATTTTTTGATACCCCGGAAGTTGACAACCCTTCCGGAAATGCAAAACCATATCACAGACAACAAATTATTTGACTTCGGCAAATTTATAACCGAAACCCCGGACGGTTAGAATATATCCAGGATTTTCCATATCCTTCTCAATATGGCTTCGCAATCGTCGAATATGCACATCGACGGCACGATCGGTAATAAAAGTATCGTCCCCCCAGACATTGTTAATAATTTGATCTCTCGTGTAGACTCTTCCGGGATGGCGGGAGAAAAAGATAAGAAGTTTCAATTCGGTGGGACTCAACGTGACCGCTTGACCATTCACCCGGACCGCACAGGAGATATAGTTAATTTCTAATCCGTTAAATTCAAAAGTTTCTTTGAGAATTTCTTTTTTGCCTTCCTGAACCCGGCGCAGAATCGACCGGACTCTGGCCGTCAGCTCCTTAACACTAAATGGTTTGGTCATATAATCATCCGCCCCGATTTCCAAACCCAGAATCTTGTCGAATTCATCGCTTTTGGCAGTCAACATGATGATCGGCAAGCGGGCGGTTTCGGGATTGGCACGAATGGCTTTGCAGATATCCAAACCGCTCATGCCGGGCAACATTAAATCCAGAATAAGCAAATCCGGTTTCTCCAGCTTCACCTTCAGCAACGCGGCCTCGCCGTCATAGGCCTTGACGGCTGCAAAACCTTCTCTGGAAAGATTATAGGACACAAGTTCGGCAATGTCCTGCTCATCATCAACCACCAGAATTTTATACATCAATAAACCCTTTTATAGTGAAAGGCCCTTCACATTTTCCCCGGGAAAAATAAGCGGTTGCTTTTCTGACAACCTCATATCAACAACTGTCCGCCCAATAACGTTTTTAAAACAAAAATACAACCATAAAAAAAGGCAGGGGGAAACCCTGCCTTTTTAGACCGATTAATACAGTTTTGATTTACTGCTGCGCTTTCTTATCTTTTGCCTTGGACTTTGCCTTCTGTTTTTTTTGCTCATCCGAGATGAATTCCAAAATGGAAACCGGCGCGTTATCTCCGATACGGTAGCCAACCTTGATAATCCTTGTGTAGCCGCCGGCGCGGCTTCTGTAACGATCAGCCAAATCGCCAAACAGTTTGTCCACCATCTGTTTATCCCGTACAACAGACAGAGCCTGTCTTCTGGCGTGCAAATCGCCCCGCTTCCCCAGCGTTACCATCTTCTCCGCCAGTTTGCGCAATTCTTTGGCCTTGGTATCCGTCGTGCGGATACTCTCGTGCTTAATAATCGACGTCACCATATTACGAAACATGGCTTCCCGATGGCTGGATGTCCGTCCCAGTTTTTTACCCGCCTTACCATGATACATTGCTAATTCTTCCTTTCCTGACTGTCAAACCTGACCTTTACTCAAAATATCGCTTAATCGTTTAAGGTTTTGAGCCTCTCTATTCGTTTTTACCGTCCGGCGAAGCCATATCCATTTTCATACCGAAAACAAGGCCGTATTCATTGAGGATCTCTTTGATTTCGCTGAGCGACTTTCTTCCGAAATTCTTGGTCTTGAGCATTTCCGCCTCGGATTTCTGAACCAGTTCGCCAATGGTATTGATGCCGGCGTTCTTCAGACAATTCGCGGATCGGACGGAGAGCTCCAGGTCTTCAACGGAGCGCATCATGATTTCGTTGAGATTCTCTGTTTCCTCTATCTTTTCCGGGACAATCTCCTCATCCACTTCTTCAAAATTGATGAAGACATCGAGTTGCTGCTTGATGATCTTTGCCGCGTAGGCGATCGCATCCCCCGGATTTAGACTGCCATCGGTCCAAACTTCCAGCACAAGCTTATCATAATCCGTTATCTGGCCAACGCGTGCGTGAGACACAACATAATTCACCTTTTTGATGGGCGAAAAAACAGCGTCGATGTTGATGGTTCCTTCCGGTTGATCCGGATCCAGTTCCTTTTTCGCAGGCGTATAACCCTTGCCCATTTTAACAACCATTTCGGCTTTGAAACTACCTTTACCGGATACAGTTGCCACATGATGATCGGGATTCAACACTTCAATGGTGCCGTCGGTGATGATGTCGCCTGCGGTAATCGCTCCCGGACGCGTCACATCGAATCGAACAATTTTCGTGTCGGCGGCGCCAATCTTCAAACGGACGCCCTTCAAGTTCAGGATGATGTCGGTAACGTCTTCCTTGATCCCGGGGACCGTGGAAAATTCATGCTGCACACCGTCTATTTTAACGGAGGTTATTGCGGCGCCCTGTATGGAAGAAAGCAAAACCCTTCTGAGCGCGTTACCCAGTGTGATACCAAAACCTCTCTCCAAAGGCTGAATTGTAAATTCTCCATAGAAGCGCGTGTGCGTCGCTTCATCGACGTCAATACGCTTGGGACGAATTAAACTCGACCAGTTTCTTTGCATAATCAAACCTACCCTCTAGCTGGTTTATTAACCGATTTAATTTTCTACTTCGAATAAAGTTCTACGATAAGCTGTTCCTGCACCGGCATCGTTAAATCATCGCGAACCGGCAGCATTTTGATCGTCGCTTTAAAGTTTTCTTTATCCAATCCCAGCCAATGTGGCACACCGCGTCTTGCAACGGTCTCCAGCGATTCGAGAACCCGACTGATCTTCCGGGACCCTTCTTTGATTGTCACTTCATCGCCCGCTTTGAGCAGATACGAAGGAATGTTTACCGATTTGCCATTGACTAAAAAATGATTATGGCTGATCAACTGTCGCGCCTCTACACGAGACGTGGCAAAACCGAGCCGAAACACCATGTTGTCCAGCCTGCGCTCCAGAAGCACGAGCAAATTGGTACCGGTGATACCCTTTTGCTTGTCGGCTTTTTCAAAATAGCCGTGAAACTGCTTCTCCAGCAACCCGTACATTCTCTTGAGTTTCTGCTTTTCACGCAACTGAATACCATAGTCCGAATTCTGCTTCTTGTGTGACTGACCATGATCTCCAGGCGCATAGCCCCTTCTTTCGAAAGAACATTTTTCCGAATAGCACCGATCGCCCTTTAGGAAAAGCTTCAAGCCTTCCCGGCGACACAACCGACATGAGGAATCCGTATACCTTGCCAAAAAACGCCTCCCTTTACTCTCAAATCCTTAGTGATAAATTTCTATTATACCCTGCGTCGCTTCGGCGGTCTGCAGCCGTTGTGCGGAACAGGCGTAACATCGCGAATCATCGTAATCGTCAATCCGGCCAACTGAAGGGACCGCAAAGCGGATTCTCTACCGGATCCCGGGCCTTTAATGTAGACCTGCACCCGACGCATGCCGTGCTCCTTGGCTTTACGCACCGCGTCTTCCGCGGCCATCTGCGCCGCAAAAGGGGTGCTCTTTCTGGATCCCTTGAAGCCCTGCAATCCCGACGATGACCATGAAATGACATTTCCGGTCAGATCTGTAATCGTGATGATCGTATTATTAAACGTGGATTGGATGTGGGCCACCCCCTCCGTTATATTTTTCTTTTCTTTCTTTTTGCCCGTTTTTCTGACTGCCTTCGCCATGTTGCCTCCGGTTGAAAATATCTTCTATTAGACTACTTTTTCTTGCCCGCAATCGCCCGTCTGGGACCTTTTCTCGTACGGGCGTTGGTGTGGGTTCTCTGCCCGTGAACAGGAAGTCCTTTGCGGTGCCTCAAACCCCGATAAGCGCCAATGTCCATCAGTCTTTTGATCGACATGGATATTTCCCGTCGCAGATCGCCTTCAACTTTATGTTCCTTGTCGATGATGTTTCGAATTGCGGATATTTCGGAGTCGGCCAGTTCATCGGTTTTCGTATCCGGGCTTACACCGGAATCCTTCAGGATTTGCTTCGCTTTTGTGGCGCCAATGCCGTAAATATACGTCAAAGCAACTTCCATTCTTTTATTTTTCGGTAAATCAACACCTGAAATTCGTGCCACCTATCAACCTCCTGAAATGTTTAAAACTAGCCCTGACGCTGTTTATGTTTCGGATTTTCGCAAATCACACGCAAAATACCTTTGCGTTTGACAATCTTGCATTTCTCGCAAATTTTCTTCACTGATGATCTTACCTTCACGCTGCCAACTCCTTATCACCGGTAATAAATTACTTCGTTCTGTAAGTGATCCGGCCCCGGGTTAAATCATAGGGGGAAAGCTCCACCGTCACTTTGTCTCCCGGAAGGATCTTGATAAAATGCATCCGCATTTTCCCCGATATGTGCGCCAACACTTTATGACCATTTTCGAGTTCGACCCGAAACATTGCGTTGGGCAGGGGCTCAAGAACCCGACCTTCAACTTCTATTGCTTCCTCTTTTGCCATACCTTTTCAATCTTATCTGACGACTTAAAAATCAATCATCCCATTGACTTAATATTTCTGGTCCGTTGTCTGTGATGGCCACGGAATGCTCATAATGTGCTGAGAGGCTTCCGTCTTCCGTCACCACCGTCCAACCATCCGGTAATATTTTTACTTTGTATCTTCCCTCATTGACCATCGGCTCAATCGCAAATACCATACCTTTTTTGAGCTCGATGCCCCGCCCTTTTCTGCCAAAATTGGCAATTTGCGGGTCTTCATGGAGACTTTCTCCGATACCGTGTCCGACAAAATCACGAACCACGGAATACCCTGCGTCCTCAACGGTCTTTTGAACTGCGGCCGACACATCTCCCAGGCGTCTGCCTTCGTGCATTTCGGCAATGGCGGCATATAAACTGGCTTTTGTAACCTCCATCAGCCGTTGCGCCTGCTGGCTGACCTTCCCGACGGGAACCGTTATCGCCGCGTCCCCATAATAGCCATCCAAGTAGATACCAAAATCAATCCCGATAATGTCGCCTTCCATCAAAGCCCGGTCCGAAGGCATTCCATGAACCACTTGTTCGTTGACCGATGTGCAAAGCGAATAAGGATAATCCCGATACCCCTTAAAAGCCGGCTTGGCGCCTTTTTGAACCGCCATTTGTTCGGCCGTTTTATCCAACTCTGCCGTGGTTACCCCGGGCGCTATCTTCTCTCGAAGCGTTTTTAAAACATCTGCTACAATCCGGTTACTGGCTCTAACTTTCTCGATCTGTTCCGGACGTTTCAGGATGACCATGAAAACTCACCTTCAGGATAAACCTTCGCCACTACCGCCTTCTTGCGATATGGCCTTTTTTCATGAATCCCTCATATTGCCGTGTCAGCAAGTGAGATTCAATCTGACTGGCTGTATCCATCGCGACACCGACGACAATCAGAAGTGATGTTCCTCCGAAATAAAACGGCGTATTGAGCTGAGCGATGAGAATACTGGGCAACACGCAGATTATCGAAACATAAATCGCCCCGCTGAACGTCAGACGCTCCAATATTTCTTCTATGTAGTCTGCGGTCTTTTTACCGGGACGAATTCCTGGAATATAACCGCCGAATTTTTTCATATTTTCCGCCATATCGTCCGGTTTTATCGTCACGGCCGTATAAAAGAAGCAGAAGAAGAAGATCAAGCCCACAAACAATACTTCATAGCCGATCTGCCCCATCTGCAAATGACTCGAAATGGTTTTCATCCAGCCTTCCGGCGCAAAATTCGCTATTGTGGCCGGAAACATGATCACGGACGATGCAAATATCGGCGGTATAACACCGGCGGAATTGATCTTCAGCGGCAGGTGCGTGGTCTGACCACCATACATTTTACGCCCGACAATCCGTTTGGCGTACTGCACGGGGATGCGTCTTTGCGCCGCCTCCACAAAAACAATGGCTCCTACGACGACAACCATAAAAACCAGAAGCAGTAGGAGAATGATAAAATGCAGTTCGCCGGATGCATACAAACGCCATGAGTTGCTGATGGCGGCAGGAATATTGACGACGATGCCCGCAAATATGATCAGTGAGATACCGTTTCCAATCCCTTTTTCCGTGATGGTTTCACCCAACCACATCAAAAACGCCGTACCGGACGTGAGCGTGATGATCGTCATCAGGATAAATCCCCAGCCCGGTTGCAAAACGATGGGTGCTCCGGTCGGCGACGCCATCTGCTGAAGCCCCCAGGCGATGCCAAATCCCTGGATGATGCTTAAACCGATGGTTCCGTAACGTGTATACTGCGTGATCTTTCTCCGGCCGCTTTCGCCTTCCTTGGAAAGCTTTTCCAAATGCGGAATCGCAACCGTCAGCAAATTGATGATGATGGACGCGGTAATGTACGGCATGATGCCCAGGGCGAATATTGAAAAAGAGCTTAAAGCCCCTCCGGCGAAAAGATCCATCAGGCCGAGCATCGACCCTCTGGCTTTGTCAAAGAAATCGAGTAACGCAATCTTATCGATCCCCGGCGTCGGAATAAAAACGCCGATGCGATAAACAGCCAGAAGCCCCAGAGTAATCAGGATCCTTCTGGTCAATTCCGGCACTTTGGTAACGCCACCGAGTCCTTCTAACAAATTAGATCACCTCTTCCACAGATCCGCCGGCGGCGGTGATTTTTGCCTTCGCGGCTTCGCTGACCTTGCCCATTTTG
This sequence comes from Smithellaceae bacterium, assembly GCA_046484315.1. Lineage (GTDB taxonomy): Bacteria > Desulfobacterota > Syntrophia > Syntrophales > Smithellaceae > UBA8904. The sequence goes on from JAWOJC010000094.1 coordinate 25,084, forward strand.
ATCGTCACGGGAATATCAATGTTCCCTTTGGCCAGAATTTTGATGCCTTCGCCTTTTTTCTTAACCAGGCCGCTGGAAAGAATAGCCGCTTCGTCAATCACAGCGCCTTTTTCAAACAGGCGGCACAAATCACTGACATTCACAGCAACATAGCTTTTTCTAAACGGATTGCGAAAGCCCCTTTTGGGCAGTCTGCGCGACATCGGCATCTGACCGCCTTCAAAACCGGAGCGCACATGTCCGCCTGAACGGGCCTTCTGTCCTTTATGACCTTTTCCGGATGTACCACCCTGACCGGAAGCGTCTCCACGACCGACTCTTTTTCTTTTCTTTGTAGCTCCAGCCGGCGCTTTGAGAGAACTTAAATCCATAACCTACTCCTTTGACTCTTCCACTGAAACCAGGTGGATCACTTTATTGATCATGCCACGAATTTCCGGGGTGTCCGCCAGGGTCACCGAGCTGTTTAAACGGCTCAATCCCATTCCGCGCAAAACCTTCCGTTGTTTTTCCGGTCGTCCGATTTCGCTTTTTACCATTTTAACTTTCAACATTTTGTTGCCCACTGTCAGCCACCTCGTTGTTTTTTACTTGCCTCGCTGGGCGGCAATTTCCGCCGGTTCCTTCAACTGGCAAAGCCCCTCTACTGTGGCTTTCACCAAATTGTGCGGATTGTGAGAACCTAAACATTTTGTCAGAATATTGTGAACACCGGCAACTTCAAGCACGGCTCTCACAGCGCCACCGGCAATTAAACCCGTTCCTTCGGATGCGGGCTTCAACAACACTTTGCCCGCGCCGAATTTACCCATTACACCGTAAGGGATCGTTTTGTTGATTACCGCAACTTTGACCATATTTTTCTTGGCCATTTCCATCCCCTTGCGAATCGCTTCGGGAACTTCATGCGCCTTTCCCAATCCCGCGCCTACCATGCCTTTGCCGTCTCCGACAACCACGATCGCGCTAAAACGAAACCGCCTTCCGCCCTTGACAACCTTTGCCGTACGGTTAATGGCAATGACTCTGTCGAGGAACTCCGCATCTTTCATTTCTCTCTTATCCAATGTCTCTTCCCTTATCCTGCGTTTTTCTATGCAAGTTCAAATTAAAATTGCAGACCATTTTCCCGCGCCGCGTCAGCCAGAGCCTTCACACGACCGTGATAGAGAAATCTTCCCCTATCAAAAACCACTTTTTCTACACCCAGTGTTTTGAGCTGATCCGCAATCAACCGTCCGACTTCTCTGGCCACATCCACTTTTTTCTTGCCTGTCAGCTTACCGGCAAGCTCCTTGCTTAACGTGGAAGCGGTCGCAATCGTGGTTCCCTGATCGTCATTGATCACCTGGGCATAAATGTGTCTATCCGAACGGAAAACCGAAAGACGCGGTCTGGCCGACGTTCCCGTCAATTTCCCTCTAACTCTTTTTTCTCTCTTATCCCGAATCTTTAATGTCTTCTTGGAAGCCAAGGTTCCACCTCTTTAACACAGTATGTTTTTTAACTTAATTTAAGCGCCCGCCGATTTGCCGGCTTTACGCCTGATATGTTCTCCCGCGTATTTGATGCCTTTCCCTTTATAAGGTTCAGGCTTTCTCAGGGACCTGATTTCCGAGGCCACACGACCAACCAATTCCTTGTCGATCCCCGACACGACCAGGTTAACCTGCTTGTCCACACGGACATCCACGCCTTTGGGAATCGTGTACTCCACTGGAGTGGAATAACCCAGAACCAGCTTCAACATATCTCCCGCGACTTCCGCACGATAACCTACGCCGGATATTTCCAACCCCTTCTCGAATCCCGTGCTGACGCCTCTGACCATATTGTCAACCAGCGTTCTGGACAGACCGTGGTAGGATCGATCCATCCGGCTGTCTGATCTCCGCTCAATCACCACTTCACTTTCACTGACGACCACACTAACGCCATCCGGTAACTTTGAAGTTAACGATCCTTTGGGTCCTTCGACCTTTACGATACCGTCACTTTGACTGATTTTTACGTTTTTCGCCAAGGCGATCGGTTTTTTGCCTATTCTCGACATGAACAAGAACTCCCATTCATTAACATTAGATTACATTACCAAACGTTACAGAGTATTTCTCCGCCAACATTCTTTTCCCTGGCTTCCTGATCGGTAATCACACCGCTGGAGGTCGAAAGGATTGATATTCCGTAGCCATTGAGAACTTTCGGAATGCTGTCGGCCGGCACATAGATTCTCCGTCCCGGTTTGCTGACCCTCTGAATGTCCGTAATGACTGTTCTTTTCGCGTCCGGATACTTCAAAGTGATCTTTAACATCGGATGTCCGTTCTCATCTTTGACGACATCGTGGTTATGAATATACCCGGCTGACTTCAATACCTGGGCAATGTTCGTGTTTGTCCTCGACATCAGGACATTCACGCTTTTGAAACGTGCCTTATTCGCATTGCGAATTCTGGTCAGCATATCGGCAATAGGATCCGTCATCCCCATGCTCTTTTCTCCTTAGACTAAATAATTACCAACTTGATTTGATCATACCGGGAAGCTCTCCCTGCAGGGACAGTTTCCGCAAACATATTCTGCACATATCAAATTTCCTATAGTAAGCCCGGGGTCGACCGCAAATCTGACAACGATTGTATTCCCGAACCGAAAATTTCATCTTTCTTTTTGCTTTTGCTATTAACGACTTCTTTGCCACGCGCAGTTCCTCCGGACCTTCCTCATTTAATTCTTAAAAGGCACACCCATCAATTTCAGCAGAAATCTGGCTTCGTCATCCGTCTTGGCTGATGTGACAATGGTAATGTTCATGCCCTTGATCTTTTCAACTTTATCATATTCGATTTCCGGGAAAATGATCTGTTCCTGCAGTCCCAATGAATAATTCCCCCTGCCGTCAAACGCGGTGGTCGATATTCCCCGGAAATCCCTCACTTTGGGCAGAGCGACGTTGACCAGTCGGTCAAAAAATTCATACATCACATCTTTTCGCAAAATGACGGAGCAGCCGATCGGCATCCCCTGTCGCAATTTGAAAGTGGCGATCGATTTTTTCGCTTTTGTGATCACGGGTTTCTGTCCGGTAATCAGAGCCATCTCCGCAACAGCGCCGTCAATGATTTTGACGTTGGAAATGGCTTCACCCAGCCCCATGTTGACCACAATCTTGTCCATCTTGGGAACCTGCATCGGGTTTTTATAATCAAATTCCTCAACCAATGCCGGCACCACTGTCTTTAAATAATAGTCCTTTAATCTTGCCATTTTTTATCAACCTACATCGATAACATCATTGCACTTACTGCAGATTCTAATTTTCTTGCCGTCCTCGAGAATACGATTCTTTATCCGGGTCGCTTCTTTGCACTTGCCGCAGATAACGCTGACTTTGGAAATGTCCATCGCCGCTTCTTTTTCCAGGACTCCGCCCTTGCTCTTCTGATCAGGTCTTTTGTGTTTTTTGATCACGTTGACCTTTTCGACGACTACTTTGTTCTTCTCGGGTATGGCCTTGATGATTTTACCGGTTTTTCCTTTATCCTTACCGGCCAGCACCTTAACCATATCTCCTTTTCTCATTCCATAAGTAACAGTTGCTACAATTTCAGTTCCTCTTAAAGAAGCATCTCTTTGAGTTTCAATTTTGAAATCAGCTTTCATAGCTAGACCCAATGCGATCGGGTGGAATACACCACCGATAGAATCATCATATGCGTCAATAGAAATGTTAGCATTTTCAAATATGTCAATACCAGCTACTCTGCCGACAAAGCCATTTCTTAAAGCTTCATTTCCAATTTCAGAAATTGCATTTGACGCAGTACTGAAACCAGCATTTGTCAAAGTTTTCTTCAAGTTGAATACAGCTTTAGGATTGAATACACCATAGTAAGGTGCTGGTACATTCAATGATCTTAAAGTTGCTTGTGCTTTGAATAGTAATTCAGCAGTTAGTTCAGTTGTGTTAGACCCTAGATCGCTAGAGAATGAACTAAATTTTGCTACTAAATCAGTATCAACTTTTTTAGCTATTGCTTCCCCAAATAACTTACCAATGTCAGAAGCTACATTTCTAGATGCAGAGTCTCTTGCTAAGTCAGTTAGAGTTGTCATAACACCAACTTCTGAAGCAGTAATAGTTTCTTCAGTTGGGTCAATTGCAGTATTTGATAAGTCAGTTCCTTCATTAACTGCTGTTGCAGAAATCGCTGGATATACTGGTACTGCTATCTGCTTTCCTTGTCCTGTGATTGAGTAAGTAGTTACAATAGGTCTCATTACAGAAGTTTCTTGAAACGTGAATATCGCTTCTTGAATGACCTCTGTGTACAGTTCACTTAGTGTTGAACTAGTTGCTTCGTTTGCCATAGTTTTATGTCCTTTTTAGGTTAGTTGTTAATTATTAAGTTTGCCTTCAACCCACCTTGCTCTCTTT
>JAWOJC010000103.1:0-9490 GCA_046484315.1 Smithellaceae bacterium
TCTGTCGCTGCCGGGACCCTACGCGGTGGCCTGTAGCAACGTGGTGCAGGATTTCACGCGACTGGGTATTGGCGAAGAGGTAACCGACTACTGGGAAGGCCTGCCGGATGGCGCACGGACGCGGTATGCCACCGACTTGCTCGCGGACCCGGACAACACACTCATTGCCACCGTGACGGCCCCGCAGGACTCGACGCTTTTCGGTTCATTTGCCGGTCAGTCGCTGCCATTCGTCGTGATCGTGTGTTACCCCACCACCGCAGACAATCCCCGGCCCGATTATCCGCTTTCACCAACCGACCGCTTCGTGCCGCATATGCATATCGGTTCGGAGGCGCCTTTGTTTGCCGATGATGCGGTTCTGTATCCGGTCCTGGCGTATTCACATGGCTATATGGGCAGCCCGATATCATCCGACGATTACATGCGGGCCCTGACCGTTTTTGCAAGCTACGGTTACGTGGTCGTCGCCCCGTTTCACGGTGATTTGCGTTTTTCCAACCTTAACCTCGATAACCTCGACATCACCGCGATTTTAGCCTTGCTGAATTTGAACAACTTCACGGCCATGCAGGCGCTCAGGCCGCTTGCGATATCCGCAGCGCTTGACCTTGTCCTGGCGCATCCACAGTGGAGCGCCCACCTGGACGCGGATAAAATCGGCGGCTTCGGGGCCAGTATGGGCGGCGAGACCATGCTGCTTTTAGCGGGCGCGGGTCTGACCACCTCCTATTTCGATGTGGGGGCATCATGGCGGCGGGTCACGGCCGATACCCGGATCAAGGCGGCAGCAGGCTACATTCCCTATTTCGGGCATGTGATTCTGCCCGCATTCGGTCGCGATTACGACGGCCTGGCCGGCATCACACTGCCGTATTTGGGCATCAGCGGCACGCTGGACACCACCGCGCCGCTGATCGAAGCACGAAGGGGCATGCTCAGGCTGGCCGGTCCCCGCAGGCTGGTTGCGCTTTCCGGCGTGGATCACGGATTTGACGATGTCTCGACGAACGACATCTTCACCTGGACGCTGACGTTTCTCGACGCGTATGTGCGCGGTGATGCCGATGCGATTGCCCGTCTGTCCACAATGGGCAGTGTGGCAGGCGGCGGCGATGACAGCCTGTTGCTTTACTGAGGCGTCTCTGTTCGCGGGGCTTTATAAACATGCCGGACTCGTCGCTATGCGGAATTAACCCAATTCAAAGCTGGTGACGCCGTATATATCTGTAAGCGGAAGTGTCGGAGCCGCGCCGCGATACATGCGTGCGGTTTCAAAAACTTTTTCCATGGCGTGGCGCTGCACCAGCCTTCGGGCGCGGGGATTGGGCTCGGGAATGTCGAGGAAGAATTCTTCGCCGGATATGGTTCCGGTCAACGCTTTAAATAAGGTTTCGGCTGTTTCTTCATGATCGGCAAACAGAGGGCCGATTTTATAGCCCTGACGACATTTTCGAATCACGCCGTATCCGGTCAGCTTCCCGTTTTTTACATATCCCAGAGCCGCGCCTTCGGGCTGCGCGATCCAGCATTTCAGAAACGCAGCGCGCCCGGCCCAAAACAGCTTTCGGTCATAGGTCAGAAGATCATCGAAAGGGATGGCCGGCAGCTCAACAATGCCGGACGGACGGCCAACACGCCTTGTGGCGGTGCCTTGAAAGCGGATGTTGCGATACGCCGGAACAAAACCCAGCTTTTTATACGTTTCCTGCTGGGCGACAACTGCGTCATTGCCGATGATGCGGTTTCCGACGTAAGCCAGCGCTTTTTCAACCAGCGCGCGCCCGATGCCCGATGTCCGGTATTCGGATTTGACGATATAGAAACCGGCAAACGCAAAGCGCTCGTCGTAGGCGACTGCCGACAGGCATCCCACCGGTTCGCCGTTGAGTCGTGCCAGAAAAAATCCTTTGGGGTCCGCTGCATAAAAACAGGCTGCGTCATGAATGCCGGGGTTCCACCCCTCGCGTGCGGCCCATTCAACCGCCAGGGCAACCTCTTCTAAATGCATGGGCTCAATGATCAGATGCATGAATTTTCCTGATATCCAATATTCGGTTTCGGACAATCTGCCACATTCTCCTCCTATTTTACAGCGGGAAATCAACAAGGAGAAAACGGACACGGGCGACAGCGGCAGGTTGACCGCAAAGCATAAGACCTGTAGAGTGCCGAATAAAAAAATGGAAAGCCGGCAGGGTATGATTAAGGCAATATTCTGGGACAATGACGGTGTTTTGGTCGATACGGAAGAAATATTTTTCAGGGCCAACCGGGAGGTACTGGCGCGCAGGGGCATTTCGCTCAGACGCAAGCAATTTGAAGATATCTCTCTGACCAGGGGCGAAAGCGTATTGAAGTTGGCGGAAAATCCGGGGACGGATGCATATAACACACTGCGCACTGATCGTGATGCGCTCTATGCCGCGCTGCTGAGCGGTGAGTCGCTGGTGATTGACGGGGTGATGGACGTGCTGAATGAAATTGCGGGAAACTATCTGATGGGCATTGTCACAAGCTCCGGCCAGGAACACTTCGACATCATACACTCAAACACCGGGCTTCTGTCTTACTTTCAATTTGTCCTGACCCTGAAAGATTGTATGCACGTAAAACCGCATCCCGAACCGTACCTCAAAGCGCTGGCCGTAAGTGGTCTTGCGCCGGAGGAATGCCTGGTCATTGAGGATTCGCCGCGCGGCCTTGCCGCCGCCAGGAATGCCGGAATCCGTTGCATTGTCGTTCCGGGCAAATTCACGCGCGGCAGCCGTTTCGAAGGGGCTTCTCAGGTTTTGGACAGCATCAGAGAGCTTCCGGCGCTGCTGTAGCGGTTGGAGAATGTTTACAGGTTATGAACTGCGGCGGCATGGGTATTTTAAGTGACACAGACTTGACAAATGCCGGCCTGAATCTTAATTTGATGAAAAATTAATCGTTTACAGGATCACGCTATGTCATTTATCAGACCGGAAATTATCAGACCCCCCAGCGAGCATGACAGTTACTATCTGCCCCTGACGTCGGGATGTTCAAACAATTCATGCACCTTCTGCAACTTTTCCTTTACGAATCTCGGGGTTCGCGATCTTGCAGACATCAAGGGCGAAATCGACGCCATGTCTGCTTACGTGAAATCCGGTATGTGGGTGCCGGGGCAGCCCCGGATTGTCTACGCCATATTGCAGGAATGGGACGGGCGGAAAGTGTTTCTTCAAGATGGGGACGCCCTGGTTTATCCCTATCCAAAACTGCTTGAAGCGTTGCAGTATCTGAATCAGAAGTTCCCGAACATCCAACGCGTCTCAAGCTATGCCACGCCGCAGGATATTCTGCGGCGCTCGGTTGCGGAATTAAAGGCGCTGAACGAACAGAAACTGGGCATCTTGTACATGGGCGTGGAAAGCGGTGATGACGAGGTGTTGGGCAGGATTCAAAAAAACGTCAGTCACGATCAGATCGTGGAGGCCGCTCAAAAAGTCAAGGAAGCAGGCATACTGCTTTCCGTCACGGTGATCCTGGGGCTTGGCGGCGTTAAAGGAAGCCAGAGACATGTGTCGGAGACGGCCAGAATTCTGACGGAAATGGACCCGGACTATGCAGGCGCGCTGACTCTGACGCTGGTGCCCGGAACGCAGCTTTACAAGGAATGGGAGCTAGGCGATTTTGAGCTGATCACGCCTTTTGATTCCCTCAAAGAGTTGAAAAGTCTGGTCGAGAATGCCACTTTTACCAACTGCTTTTTCAGTTCCATGCACGCATCCAATTATTTTGCGATTCGGGGGAAAATGCCCGAAGACCGCGACAAGCTGCTGGGTCAGTTAAACGCCTTGCTGTCGAGGAAAGATGCCCGCCTGCTGCGGCCGGAGTTCATGCGGGGGTTGTAAGAATTTTTTGCCTGCGCGTCCGCAGGCGCCTTGCCGCGCAAATAATAAGTTTGGGTATGTTTTTATTTTGAAAACTAACATTGTCTTGACAGGGCAGGTAGCGTTTCTTATACTCCGCGACATGATGAGTCCTGCTCATCAAAGAAATCTAAAGGGGATAGTTTATGCGAACAAAAGAACAATATTACGAAGGCTTAAAGAAACTAAAAAGCAACCTGTATCTCGACGGCGAAAAAATTAACCGCGATCACCCGGTCCTGGATCAGCCCAAAGGCGTCATCGGTGTGACGTTTGATCTGGCTGCCGATCCTGAAACCAAAGACCTGTGCACCGCCACAAGTCATATCACAGGCGAAACGATCAACCGCTTTACCCACATTCACCAGACGGTTGAGGATTTGCATAAAAAGCAGGATATGACCCGACTGCTGGTGCAGAGAGTCAGCCAGTGTATCGGCCGCTGCATGGGTGTCGATGCGATCAATGCCATCAATTCCGTATCGTTTGAAGCCGACAAGCAAAACGGCGGCAAAACCCAATATTACAACAATTTCATGAAGTGGCTGGAATATTTCCAGAAAAACGATCTGGTCGGCTGCTGCGCCCAGACGGACGTCAAGGGATTGCGCATGCTGCGCCCCGCTGAGCAGCCGGACCCCGATCAGTACCTGCATGTGGTTGAAACACGCCCCGACGGCGTCGTCGTTCGCGGTGCCAAGGTGCACATCACGTTTGCCTCCATCGCGGATGAAATTCTGGTGGTTCCCACTCGTGCGCTCACCAAAGATGAGGGCGCCTATGCCATCTCTTTTGCCATCCCGGCGGACGCTGAAGGCGTCAAGCAGGTCCTTTCTCCGCACAACATGAAAAATCGCAAGCATTACAAACGCGGATTTGACTGGGGCTTCATTGATTCCTATGTGATCTTTGACGATGTCTTTGTACCCAACGATCGCATCTTCTTAAACGGCGAATATCAGCAGGGCGGCATCTGCGCGCTCTTATTCGCGCTCTTCCATCGCCACAGCTATTCCGGTTGCAAACCGGCCGTAGGCGACATGCTGATCGGCTTTGCCTCAATGGCCGCGGAAATGAACGGCGTCGACAAAGCCCCGCATGTGCGTGAAAAAATCGCCGAACTCATCACGATCACGGAACTGGGCTATGCCGCAGGCTTCACCGCCTCGGCCAAAGGAAAAGCGGAAGTCTATATGCCCGGCGTAGGTTTCGTGCCTTATGGCCCCGGCGCCTGCATTCCGCATTCCATTTACGCCAACGTCGGACGCTGCCTGACGGGCGAAGCGGTCTTCCATGAACAGCAAATCCTCTGCGAGATCGCAGGCGGTATGCCCGCTACCTTCCCGCACGAAGCCGATCTCCTCAACCCGGAAATCAAGGGCCTCCTGGAAAAATACGTCAAACGGAACCAGGAAATTCCCATCGAAGATCAGATCAAATTCTGGCTGCTCTTCGCTGATTACACCAATTCGGCCAGCTCCGGCGCCATTGCTTACGGCGCGATGCACGGCGGCGGATCGCCCATCATGGAGCAGATCGCCATTTACGGTCAGTACGACATCGACGCGTGTAAAAACGTGGTTCGAAAAATCGCCGGTATGCCGCTGATCGAGAAAAAGAAGAAGAAATAAACCAGTGATTGTTCCAATCTCCCAAAAGGCGTCCTTCGGGACGCCTTTTTTATAGACGCTCGGGCAAACATCGGGTATTGCTGAGAGCCTGGGTGTCCATTGTTTTCTTTAATCTGTGGTATTGGTGGACGTCAGGTTTGCTGATTGCCGCTTGCACCGAGACCAAATCCGGAGGTTCTACAATGTATGCAAAGTATCTGGTTTACGCAATCGTGATTCTGATTGCTCTGTTTCTTGTGGAAGCGCTGGGCATCTACGATATTCCTTACCTCGATGTTCCAAACTTCTTTTCCGGTAAAGAGGATCTAATGCAGAAAACAACAGAGGGTATGGAAGAGCTCAGGTGACGCTGTCCCGCCGGGATAACGGATAGACCTGTTCGTCGCCGGTGCGTTGAAGCTGGAGTGCAACATGCGAGTGCTGATCACCAATACGTCTTTTGCCCGTCATACGGGGTCTGAACTCTATGTGCGCGATCTGGCCTGCGAACTCAAGCGGCGGGGTCACGATCCGGTCATTTACAGTCCCCAGATCGGTCCTTTGGCTGAAACCCTGCGCCTGGAGGGCATTTCCGTGGTGGACGATCTGCGTCTCATCCGGCAGGCGCCCGATTTGATCCACGGGCAGCACCACCTCGAAACCATGGCGGCGCTGGGTCATTTTCCAGGCGTGCCCGCCGTCTATTGCTGCCATGGATGGGTGCCCTGGGAGGAACTGCCCCCGCGTCATCCCCGAATTCTTCATTACCTTTGCGTCAGCGCGACGCTTCACGAACGCCTCACCCGCTTGCACAGGGTGCCGGAATCCCGCGTACACCGCGTGTTGAACTTTGTCGATCTTCTTCGTTTCCAGCCCCGGCCGCCCCTTCCGCAGGCGCCGCGCCGGGCGCTGATTTTGAGCAATCAGATATCTGCGGCCAATGTGGCTTGGATCATCAGCTCGGCCTGTGCCCGCTTTGGCATCCGTCTTCGTATGGCGGGTCTGGCTCAGGGTAATCCCTCACGCCAGCCGGAGCTGTTGTTGCCCCGCTACGACCTGGTGTTTGCCAGGGGACGCAGCGCGCTCGAAGGTCTTGCGGTTGGCGCGGCGGTGATCTGCTGCGACGTGGAAGGGTTGGGGCCGATGGTTCGATTGGATAATTTCGTGCCTCTTCGCGAAGCCAATTTCGGGATTCAGGTATTGACACAGCCCCTGACCCGGCAAAACCTTTGCCGCGAGATCGCCAAGTACGATCCCGCCGACGCGGCGGGGCTTTCCGAACGCATCCGCCGTACCGCGGGGCTTGAAGACGCCGTTGATCAGATCCTGGCGGTCTACGGGCTGGCGCTCGATGAGTGGCGGGCATTGCCTTCTGTTGAGATGTCGGCCGAACACAGTGCCTGTATGGATTATGTGAAATTTCTTTCCGAAACCTATCGCCATCCGCACCGCCATCTGACCGATGGAAAAGGCCTGACCGGCCCGCCGGGGAAACTGCCGCCGCGTTTGAGGATGTGGCTCATCAAGGCAAGAGACAAAGCGCTTCTGGCCTTTCATGACGTGACACGGGGCCTGCAAACTTGCCCCTGCACGCCTTTACCTTCAGAGGGCAGGCAGGTGGAGGCGTTAGAAACGGCACAACTGGCCTGCGTGGTTATGAGCCTGGGCAACCAGCCCACCCTGGTGCAGGCGGTCAAATCACTTTTGGAACAGAAGGTTCCGGCGGAGATCGTGGTTGTCAATTCGGGAGGTGGCGATCCGTCCCAGACGCTGGAAGCAGCGGGAATTCGGGTCCACGTGATCAATCACCAGGGTCGCCTGCTTCCGGGCGCGGCGCGCAACGAAGGTATTCTGGCCACCAGCGCGCCCTTTGTGTCCTTCCTGGCCGCCGATTGCCGGGCCGAAGCAGGCTGGGTGGAAGCAAGGCTCCAACAGCATATCCGGGGCCGTGCCACGGCCGTATCCTCGGCCGTTACCAATGTTTTTCCGGACAATCTCTGGTCGCGCATTTCTCATATTCTTCTTTTTTCGCGTCGTATGCCGCGTGTGCCCCTCGACAATGTACTGCATTTCGGCGTCAGTTACGACCGCAGGCTTTTTGATCGGTACGGGCTGTTCAGAGAAGATTTGAGAACCGGCGAGGATTCGGAGTTCAACGACCGGTTCACGCCCTTCATGCCGATTACCTGGGCGCCGGACGTTCGCTGCGCTCATTGTCATCCCACCACGCTGGCGGGACTTTTTCGTGACCAGTTCCGGCGTGGAGATCGCATGGCGCGCACCCTCAGGCAAATCACCGGGCGCCGGCATCAGGTCATCGTCGCTAGAAACGCGCTGACGCGAATCGTGTCTTGTGTAAGGACTGCATTAACGGCCAGTGAGGGCAGGGAAAGCAGGCAGGTTCTCCAGGCTGCGCTTTTGATGCCGCCGGTCGCTGCGGCTTACGCCATGGGGGCGCTCACAGCAGGCCTTCGTCAAAAGAGCCTTGACGCAAATCGCCGGCCCCCGCGTATTTTCGCGCTTTTGACCTTCCACAATGAGATGCGCTATCTGCCGGACTATTTCAGGAACGTGCCTCCCCAGGTGGACGGCATTATTGCGCTGGATGATGGTTCTACCGATGGTTCCGGCGCGTTTGTTGCGCGTCAGCCTTCTGTGCTGGAACTCATTACCCTGCCGCCGCTCGATCCGCATGTCTGGGATGAACCCCGCAATCGCAGGCTTCTGGTCGGAGCCGCGTTGCGGCATCAAGTCGACTGGTTGATGGTGGTGGATGCCGATGAACGTCTGGAACGGGATTTTCGCATACGGGCCGAAGCCGAAATCGAACGCGGTCAGGCGCAGGGATTAATGGCATTCCAGGTGAAGTGCCGCGAATTGTGGGACCAGCCGGACACCTACCGTGAAGACGGGGTCTGGGGCCGCAAAGCCCCGGTGCGGCTGTTTAAGGCGCGCCGGGATCATGCTTTTGACGATCGTCCTTTGCACGGCCACTGGGCGCCCCTCAATAGTCAGTCACACGGCGGCTATCCTCTTGCCGATCTCATTTTCTATCATCTGTCCATGCTGAGTCCGGAGGATCGACAGGCGCGCCGTGCCAAGTACCTGCGGTTGGACCCGGAACGCAAGTACCAAGCCATCGGCTATGATTATATGACGGATATTAAGGATTTACGGTTGGCCAAACTTCCTCCGGGGCGGGAATATCAGCCCTTCTTTTCAGATAGCTCTATAAACGAATCCGAGCGGGCCGAAACAGCGTCTGAGGCAGAAAAAACGGCTTGCTCCGGGGGTTGAAAATCCAAAGAAGCTGCGTGATTTCGGCCTGATATAGGCAATAAAAAACCCCTCGTAATGCAGTTACTTATACGAGGGGTTAACGAGAACCGCTTGTGCCGCATTGTCTTTTACTGGAGTCTTTCGTTTGCAGTCGGCCTTTGAAGGGTGATAATCACCACGAAGACCCTGTGCCTTCTTTACATGTTAACTTCCAGTAGAATGGACTCCTCACGAACACAGCAGTACCCCGATTGTCCGTCTAAATTGTGAGAGGGCTGCAATGCATTTGTTGCCTATAAGCCGTAATCAGCTCATTTCATTACTGCTCGTTTAGCAGTTTTATTTTCGCGTAACACCCAAAGATGCTTATTTAATTACCTCCAGTTAAAATGGTGTAACTTTTTTCTCACATCATCCGGGCATTGCAGCGCTCTCGATTATAATGTAGGGCTGCCAGACAAGAATGTCAAGCGGGCAATAGGAAGAATAGCTCATGGCTCATAGCGGGAAATGGAAGGGGCACGCATGGGAAAAGTTGTGTTTCTGGTTGATATGAATGCTTTTTACATCAGCTGCGAAATGACAAGCCGACCGTTGAGCATGGGGCTGCCCGCAAGTAAGCCGAAGGCTTTTCTGGTAACATTCTGCTCCTTCGGCCCCGGCCATCTTCCTTCCATCTCTCGCAAGTGAAAACAGCTG
>JAWOJC010000204.1:0-8164 GCA_046484315.1 Smithellaceae bacterium
CATCGACTATGAGTTGGAAGACGACATCAACGCGCTTCCCAACACGCGCAGAATCGCCTACGACAAACTGGCCCAGGACACGGCGGAACGTGCCTTCAACATGATGATGTCGAATTTTTAACGGCATCCTGACGGACATTCATGAAACCTTCTGCATTTCAATGGGGACGATTCTTACTGACAGGCGACGCGCAGGATCCCGCCGCGCCTCACGAAAACATCGGCGCCGTCCGGCGGCCCGCGGCGTTTTTTAAACATTTCCCTTCCGCTTTTCTGCAGGTCAGGGACACCTCCGTCCGGATTGCCTGCGATCCGCTTTCTTTGCGGCGTCTCCTGACACTGGCGCGTGAAACAGGGGCTGGCCTGATTTATGCCGATTATATCGATCGCCGCGGGAATGCCGCAGTTCCCCACCCGCTGATCGACTGGCAGGAGGGCGCCCTGCGCAACGATTTTTCGTTCGGGCCTTTCTTCCTGCTTTCCGCGGCTGCCTGCCTAAATGCCATACAAAAGTTCGGCCCGCCTCCTGTCGATCCCGAATCGGCGCTCTATGATCTGCGTTTGAAAATATCCGTCGATCATCGTATTTTGCATGTTCCCGAATCCCTCTATACCGTCACGCCAAACCGGCGGGGTCAAGTCCCTGCAGGCCAACCAGAAAAACACTTTGACTATCTTGCGCGGGAAAACGCGGCGCGTGAAAAGCGGTTCGAAAAAATCGCAACACAGCACTTGCGGCGCATTGGCGCGTATCTGCCGCCGCGCACCGGAAAAACCGGGCCCGCAAAAGCGTCTTTCCCCGTGGTGGCAAGCGTCATTATCCCGGTGCTCAACCGCGAAAAAACCCTGGCCGACGCATTGCAAAGCGCGCTTTCGCAAAAGACGGATTTTCCCTTCAACGTAATCGTCGTGGATAACCACTCGACGGACGGCACCGCCGGCATCATCCGAAAACTTGCCGCGATGCATCCGAATCTGGTGTCCCTTCGCCCGAAACGCCGCGACCTGGGCATCGGGGGTTGCTGGAACGAGGCTGTGCATGCGTCTTGTTGTGGACGCTATGCGGTGCAACTGGATTCCGACGATCTGTACAGTACGCCCGCGGCGCTTCAAAAAATTGTCGACACCCTGCAAAAGGGCTCTTACGCGATGGTCGTGGGCGCTTACACGATTGTCAACGAGAAACTGAAAACCATTTTTCCGGGACGAATCGACCACCGGGAGTGGACGCAAAAAAACGGCCACAACAATCTGCTGCGCGTCAACGGTCTGGGCGCGCCGCGCGCGTTTGATACGGCGCTGCTGCGCCGCACGGACTTCCCCAACGTCAGCTACGGCGAGGACTACGCGGTGGCGCTCAACATCACGCGCGCCTATGCCATCGGGCGAATTTATGAAAGCCTTTACTGGTGCCGCCGCTGGACCGACAACACCGACGCGGGCCTCAGTCTGGAAAAACAAAACCGCCACAACCATTACAAAGACACGCTGCGGACCATGGAAATCCGGGCCAGGCAGCAGGAGAACCGTCAAAGCACGCGCCGTCCCCTTCCCGACAGTTTATCGCCCTCCCGCGTGTTTGCCGATTTTACCGGCCACAACAGCACAACCCTGCCGCAACTCTGCCTCAACCTGTACGATTCGCAAAAGCGCGTCTGGCCGAAATTGCGAGACGCGAGCCCTGGCCTGGCTTTGATGGAGGAAAGAAACATCGACTGCGGCGCCTATCAGGCTATCTTGCAGTTCAACCCGGCGCGCGCGGTCAGCACCGGCGCGGCCGTGGACGCGGCATCCATTCAGGCGCGGCCTTGTTTTTTATGCGCGGATCACCTGCCGGACAAGCAGATGGGCATCGTCTATCGAAAAGACTATCTGATCTTGTGCAATCCCGCGCCGATCTTTAAAAAGCATTTCACGATAGCCACCCTCAGGCATCAGCCGCAGGAAATCATTCGGGCCCTGCCCGCGCTTTTGCGCCTGAGCGCCGATGCCTCGCCTGATTTCGCCGTCTTTTACAACGGCCCGGCCGCGGGTGCTTCCGCGCCGGATCATCTGCACTTTCAAATGATTCCCGCAGACGCCCTGCCCTTTTTAAATTTTCTGGCCTCGCTTACACCTTCAAAACACGCGTCATCCGTTCGATACAGCCAGGGTTTCGACCGATCCATCATTGTTCTGGAATCCAGAAACGAAGAGGCGCTGATGAAGCAATTTCTGCGATTGATGCAATCTGCACAAAGCACACTGAAAGCGCAAAACGAGCCGATGGTAAACGTGATTTGTGTGAGCGTAAGGCAAACGTGGCGCCTGGTGGTGTTCCTTCGCCGCAAACACCGTCCTGACGCCTATTTTGCCCGGGGCGAAAACAGAATACTGATCTCGCCCGGCGCCATCGACATGGCCGGCGTGGTTGTCACACCCCGAAAGAAGGACTTTGAACGTTTGGATCGTGAAACAATAAGACGCATTTACCGGGAAGTGTCCCTCGACGAAAAAACGCTCGACCGGATCGTAAAGGCCCTATGAGGCATCTTTCGCAAACAGCAGGTGAAATAAAATGACCCCCGAAGAAATCATTGTGGACAGCGATATGAATTTTGCCCGGGCGGTTGAGGGCACCATGGCGCCGCTCGAGATCATTGACGCTTTGGCCATGGTCGATGTGACCTACTATTCTTTTGACGGCCTGCGGCATGCAGGTCAGATCATCGTGGACGCCAGGCTCGAAGACGACGTCTGCGCCATCTTTGAGCTGATCGACAGGCTTAAGTTTCCGATAGGCAAGGTCATCCCCATTGCCGCCTACCACTGGACGGACGGCGATTCGATGGCCGACAACAATGCATCGTGCTTCAACTTCCGCCTCATCGAAGGATCCGATAAAATATCGCTGCACGCATTCGGACGCGCAATCGACATCAATCCCGTACAGAATCCGGTCATCTATCCCACAGGCCTCATCGCACCGGCCGGCGCAAAATATCAGCCGTCCAACCCCGGAACCTTCAATGCGAAACACCCGGTGGTTCAGGAATTTCTCAGACTCGGCTGGCACTGGGGCGGACACTTCGAACAACCGAAGGACTATCATCATTTTGAAAAAACCTGAGGCACGGGCGGCGGAAAGAGCACAACCGATGAAACGGTCCTGTCAAGCTTGCGGCATCACGCTGCAACGATCAACGGGCGGGCAATGATCACACCGGTAAATTTCCTGCGGGATTTCAGATAGGCAGGCAGGGTCTGTGTCGAGACCACCACGGCTTTTTCCCTGATCGATGCGTGAAGCAGCCGCAGGCTCTTTCCCTGCCGGACGGCGAAACCGACATGAGCAACATCCAACCCTTCCTCATCCGTCGTAAAAGCAACCAGGTCCCCGTTTTGAACTTTTGTTTTTAAAGCACCGACAAAATCCTTTTGAATGACAAAAAAAGTTTTTCGGGAAAGACGCAGCTCAATCTGCCGCATCTTTTTAAACTCTTTTTCGCTTTTCAAGGCGGCGTAGTGATCGCGATGCGCGGTCATGAAATCGATTTTTTTACGAATCTTGTCCCCCCCCAACCCGCGGGTCTTGTCCTTGAGCACCTTTTTCTTTTCGTTGTTGCGAAGCCAGTCGGTAAAGTAGTGCAGGCGGGTGCTGTAGCCGTCCATTTTGCCGTCGCGATAACGGATGCGGCGGACATTTTTTTGCAGCTGCGGGTAGGTGAGCCTCTCTGAATACGCGCAGGCTGCCAGCGCCAGCACCGTTTCCACGAAAGTCATGCAATCAAAGACCGCTAGATCCACGGTCAGTTTTTCCCTGCCTGATTTTTCCAGCATGCCTGCCCGATAGGGCGCATCCAGAAAAAGCAGACCGATCCGGGCCACCCATGTGCCGTAAAAATCGTCGGCGTCCATCATTCCGTTTCCCCCTCGCAAAGAGTCACAGGCTTTGATTAATTGATTTTTCGCCTCAGAGCAATCAGAATTACAGCAAACAGGCCAAACAGATGCATATCCCGGGTGCAGGTATCCGGAAGCTGCCGCTCGTGGCGCATTTGTCTGGAAGGGTGTTTGGATTTGCCGGTAACGGCGGAAAGTATCAGGCGCGATCTGTCTTTGTGACAAACCGCGCCTGTAAGTATTTATCCCTGAAGGGCGTTTACCTTCTTCGTCAGGCGGGAGATTTTCCGGGAAGCGTTTTTCTTGTGGATCAGACCTTTGGATGCCGCTTTCGCGAGCGCGGGAACCGCCGCTTTCAACGTGCTTGACGCATTCTCCTTGCTTTTGGTTTCGACGGCCGCAAGAACCGTTTTTACTTTGCTTTTGATCGCGGACTTTGCCGCAATATTACGCTCGCGGCGCACCTTGCCCTGACGATCGCGTTTTTCTGCTGATTTATGATTGGCCAAAAGTATCTCCTCCTGCACTTCAGTTAATTTCGAACGTGCTCATTAACCCAATTGTTTCCGGCTGTCAAGCGCAAAAATAGATGCGTCCGCAGGGCAGCCCGGACATCCGGCCGCTTTTTTCTTTTAATTGACAGACGCATGGGTTTCTCCTATACTCCGCAACGACTTGACAAGACAGGCGATTAAACGATCCTATGCCGAACAAAAAACAAGGCGGCAGCCGACCCTATGCAAAATCCGGAAAACGTTTGTTTGATCTGTTTTTGACTGTCTCGGGAATGATCATCGCCTTGCCCCTGATCGGCTTGATCGCACTTCTGGTCCGCGTCCGGCTCGGGTCGCCAGTGATCTTCCGTCAGCGCCGGCCCGGCTGGAAAGGACGGCCCTTCACCCTGTTCAAATTCCGCACCATGACCGACACGCGAGATGAGAGCGGCAAATTGCTTCCCGACCAGGACAGGCTGACGCGTTTCGGACTTTTTCTTCGCCGCAGCAGCCTCGACGAACTGCCGGAACTGCTCAATGTGATCCGGGGGGAGATGAGTCTGGTCGGCCCGCGCCCCCTGCTCATGCGGTACCTGGAACTCTACAACGACGACCAGATGCGCCGCCACGATGTTCGACCGGGCGTAACCGGCTGGGCGCAGATCAACGGACGAAACGCCGTCACGTGGGATGAAAAATTCGCGATGGACCTGTGGTACGTGGACAACGTTTCCTTGTGGATGGATATCAAAATTATTGCACGAACCTTTGCCGCGGTTTTCAAGAAGAAGGGAACCGAACTTCCCGGAAAATCATTTGAAGGCACCCCAAAGGAAACCGGACCCGGAGGCCCTGTATGAAAGAAATCATCCGTCAGAAAATCGCGATTCTTGGCGCCGGAGGCTTCGGCGAGGAAATCGCCGATATCATCTCCGATATTGAATCATTCGAACTGGTGGGCTTTGTGGAAAGCGCGGATCGCAAGCGATGCGGCCAAACGCTCATGGGCGCGCCGGTTTTATGGATTGATGAAGCGGCCGGATTGGGCGACGCGTGCCGTTTTGTCTGCAGTGTCGGCTCTCCCGCCCTGCGCAAGCCATTTACCGCGCTGGCCGCGTCTCTGGGCCTGAAATTCGCGACGGTTGTGCATCCCACGGCGCATATCGCGCCCAGTGCGTCTTTGGGCTGTGGAACCGTCATCAGCCCCGGTGCGATTGTCGCCAGCCACACCCGGATCGGGAATCACACCCTGATCAACCGCGGCTGCCTGATCGGGCATCATGCCCATATCGGGGATTACGTCACCGTTTCGCCGGGCGCCAACATCGCCGGAAGAACGCACATTGAAGAGAGCGTTTACGTCGGCATGGGGTCGATCATCCTCGATGGCCTTTCCGTCGGACAAGGGTCTGTTGTGGGATCGGGGGCGCTCGTCACAAAAAACATTCCCGATCATGTCCAGGTTATGGGCATGCCCGCCCGCGTCACCCGGGAAAACATCGAAGGCAAATAATGTCTGCTACGAAAATTTCGAGAAATCCGGTTGGCGTTTTTTAAAAAACGCGTCAAAAGCCTCTTTGGCTTCCGGTGACGAAAGCATGGCGCTGAAAAACTTATTTTCCTCAATGATTCTGGCTTTCACCGCTTCGGCCTGCGCCGATTTCATCAGCCCCTTGGTCGTGCGTAAAGATGACGCGGGCAGCCGGGCCAGCTTTGCCGCCTGCGCGTAAACAAAAGCCGTAAGCTCATCTGCCGGCAGCACTTGATTAACCAATCCCATCTCGCAGGCTTCGCGCGCGGAAAAAGGCTCGCCGAAGAAAAGCTTTTCGGCCGTCTTCTGATACCCGATCGTCTGCGTCAAAAGCATGCTGGAGCCGAACTCGGGGCAGAGGCCCAGCTTGGCAAACGGCATGGAAAAGGTTGCTTTTTCAGAGGCGTAAATCAGGTCACAATGCAAAAGCATGGTGGTGCCGATCCCGATGGCCGCGCCTGTGACACAGGCAATGACAGGCTTGGTCATGGCCACCATGTTCGCCATAAATTTCGCGACCGGCCGCTCGCTGAGATCCCCGTCCGCCGCGTGGTTCATAAAATCGATCAGATCATTTCCCGCCGAAAAAATGTCCGGTTTTCCCATCATCACCACAACCCGGGTGGAAGGATCGTTCTGCCCGCGGGCCAGCGCGTCGGCAATCATCTGGTACATTTCGGAGGTGATGGAATTTTTCTTGTCCGGACGATTGAATTCAATCGTCAGAACGCCGTTTTCCTGCCGTGTCAGTATATCCATTTTCATCTTTCCTGTTGCCGGGCCGGACCCGTATTCGGCCCGGCCCGGCAAATCATCACATGCGGTTAGTCTGCGAAATACTCGTTTTTCATGGTGACGGTCAGACCGTCGTTGTTGAGCAGGCGCTCGGCAAGACCGCTGAGTTTCGGCATTTCATAGCCGAAGAAATAACGGAACGCGGCGAGTTTGCCCTGGTAGAAATTCGTGTCGTTTTCGGCCGGATTTCCGGCCAGCGCTTTTGTCGCTGCTGTGCCCTGACGCAGCCACTGCCAGCCGATCGCGATAATGCCGAAAAATTCCAGATACACGGTGGCGTCGGACAGAAACATTTCCGGTCCCTGGGTGGCGGCCGTTTCAAACTGTTTGGCGGTCACTTTTTCCAGAAGCGCCACGGCTGCCGACAGTTTGTCGGCAAAAGGCTTCATGTCGGCGATCGCTTCCGCCTCTTTGATGGCTTTGCGCACTTCCGCCAGATACAATTGAACGGCTTTGCCCTTTTTCATGCTGACCTTGCGGCCCAAAAGGTCCATGCCCTGGATGCCGGTGGTGCCTTCGTGAATCGGGTGAATGCGCACGTCGCGGTAAAGCTGTTCGAGGGGAAATTCCTCGCAGAACCCGTAACCGCCGAGAACCTGCAGGCCCTGCGAACAGGACAAAATACCCATCTCCGATCCGTACGTTTTGGCAACCGGCGTCAGGAGCTCTAAAAGCAGGTTGTAGTTTTCATGTTCTTCGCCTTCGGTGACATGATCCAGATCCTCATAAATGCCGCACTGGAACAGGAGCCCCAGCGAGCCTTCCACAATCGCTTTCTGGAACAAGAGCATGCGTTTGACATCCGGGTGCTCAATGATCGGCACCTGCGGAGAAAGAGGATCTTTCGAAGAAAGCTTGCGGCCCTGAGGTCTTTCCCTGGCGTACTCGAGCGATGCATAGTAAGCGGCGGAAGAAATCACGGTGGCCGCCAGCCCCACGTCAATGCGGGCGCCGTTCATCATCTGGAACATGTAGGCCAGCCCTTTGTTGGCTTCGCCGACCAGCCAGCCGCGGCAGTCGTCGTTTTCACCGAACGCCAGTTGGGTGATGGGGGTGCCCCGGTAACCGAGTTTGTGGTAAATGCCCGCGCAGTTGACATCGTTGGCTTCGAGCGAGCCGTCCTCTTTAATGCGCAGCTTCGGAATAACGAAAAGTGATATGCCTTTGACGCCGGGAGGCGCGTCTTTAATGCGGCCCAGCGCCAGATGAATGACGTTGTCGCATCCGTCATGATCGCCCGCGGAGATGAAGAGCTTCTGGCCTTTCATTTTATAGTAGCCCTGATCCGTCGGAGTGCCTGTGGTGGAAAGGTCGGTCAGCGATGAGCCCGCCTGCGGTTCGGTCATCGCTATCGTTCCCTGCCAAACACCTGCAAGCATATTGGGCAGGTACATATCCTTCATTTCCTGCGTGCCGTAAGACACGATCAGGCCTGACGCACGGCGCGGCGGGCCTGATCGTG
>JAWOJC010000305.1:0-7426 GCA_046484315.1 Smithellaceae bacterium
GTATCGGCGGTGCGGCCGTTCATGAGTTCGTTTCCAATGGTTAATATACCGATTTTCATAGAATCCCCGATTTTGTGATTAAAAATAAACAAATCCCGGCGTAAATGCCCGCCCCGAGATCGTCGGCCACCACCCCCCAGCCGCCTTTCAGATTTTGAAGACGATTGATCGGGAAGGGCTTCCAGATATCGAAAATGCGAAACAGGACAAACGCCATAACGAGGTGCAGGCCGGTAATCGCCACCGGCAGCATGGCCACCTGCAACCCCGCGATTTCATCGATGACAATGCGCTGATCGTCTTTTTTTCCGAAAAGCGGTTCCGCCTGATGCGAAACGTAAACGGCGCCAGCCGATATTGCAAGCACAAAGACCAGGCGCAAAAGCAAGGGCAGGGGATAAGAGATCAGGCAAACCAAAACGCCGACCAGGGTGCCTGCTGTGCCGGGCGCGACCGGCGACAGGCCTGCGCCGAACCCTGTGGCCAGTATTTGGAGCAACTTGTCTTTTTGCTTGGGTATCACTGTAATCCTTTTAGTGTTTTCAATGACTTAGGTCATGGAAGCCTATCGTGTTTTGTGCGGGCTGTCAAACAATTTCAGCTTGACTTGCGCCACGGCGGACAAAATAGTTTGAGCCTGCCGGGTTAGAACGTCCGTTCTATATCATATCCGGCCGGGATGTCAAGGGATCTGTGGAAACGTCATTGAGAAATTGGCACACGCTTCATTGTGTGTTATGGAAAAACCAGATTACGGCATCCCGCGAAGGATATTATGTGCATACCCATTGTTTCCATTATTGGTAAATCCAATTCCGGCAAGACAACGCTTTTAGAAAAGCTCATCTCGGCGCTTGCCGCCAGGGGGTGGCGCGTGGCCACGATCAAGCACAACAAGCACGGCTTTAATATTGATCACGAAGGCAAGGACAGCTACCGGCATAAAAAAGCGGGCGCGCGGATCACGGTGGTTTCGTCGCCGAACCAGCTGGCGCTGGTTTCGGATGCGGATCATGATCATTCTTTTGATGAGATTCGCGAAAAGTTTATCTCCGGCGTCGATATTATTTTAACCGAAGGCTTCAAGGTGAATGACTACCCTAAAATCGAAGTCTACCGTGCCGAACTCAAGCGTGAACTCATCAGTAAAAAGGAAGACGGCCTGATCGCCGTGGTTGCCGATGCCGCGTTGGATATTGACGTGCCCTGCTTTCATTTGAACGATACCGGGGCCATTGCCGATTTTATCGAGAAGAAATTCTTATAGGTAACCTTGGAGAAGACAGCCGGGGCAAAAGGACCGCTTTTATCGCGCCGCGAAATGAGCGGGCGGCTTTTCCCGGATCGTCATTTTGCAGCGGCGCCGGATGCCTTATAAATGAAATCGCTGATTTCAGGATCTCCGATAAATTCAACCTCGACATGCCGCAATGCTTCCGAATCCGTCCATGCGCGCATAATTTTTCCGTCGGCGGTTGTTTCTCCCTGATCAAAAATGAATTTGATCTGAACGAGAAATCCGGTTTCGGGCATTTCGCCACCATCATCCATCAGCACCAGATGCGTTCCGCCCCCGGAGACATCGATGACCTGAATTTCCTGATCCTGGCGATAGGCGCGAACGTGGGGCAGCAGGTTAAAATGAACTCTCGGCCACAAACGCAGGTCGCAGACAAAAGACCGGCTGAGCTGCTTGATCACAATGCGGTTATCCGGGGTCATGCTTTCTATTCTGGCTTGAAATCCCATCCGTTCTTTTTTGTGCTTATCCGTGCAGTAGGTGAAAAAAATCAACGACCTGATCTCGGAGGGGTCCATGGCGGGCCGGGTTTGTTCCACAACGATACGGTTTTTACCTGAAAATTTTATAAAACGTGAAAGACGGACGTCGTCTTGCCCCATGCGTAAACTGACCTCGTCTTTGATCCGCAAATCTCCTGCCATATAACGCTCCTTTTTGATTTTTAGAAAACGGCATTTATTAAAGCCGGGATTGGATCGTGCCGGTGCACCGGCCCACAGAGGTTCTTCTCCGGCGCAAGGGTCAGGTTTCAACAATAAAGCCCTGATCCAGCGCCTGCTTCGGGTTTTCAAAAATGGCCATGGCGGTGGACATGCGCCTGAACCCCAGCTTCTTATAGAAAGGTTCTTTGCCGGGCACGGCGTAGAGAATGATCTTCCGATGCCCTTTGGATACGCCCACAAGGTTTGCAATGATCTTTTTGCCAAGTCCGCGGCCCTGGTGGCTTGGCAAAACCGCTACGTCGCAGATATAAGAACAGTCGGCGCCGTCGGCCAGCGCCCTGCCTGCGCCCACCAGGGCTTCGTCTTCGTAAACGAGGCAGGTAAACATGCTGTTGGTGAAGGCAGTCTTCAATTTATCGGGATGCTTGATTCCGAGCGGCGCCGCCCGGTAAAGCGCGGCAAGCTCGTCGTAGTCGAGATGCTCGATGGATGTGGACCAGACAAAGGGCATGGTGGACTCCTGTGCAAAGATGAACGTTTACGGATATTGAATCAGGTCGATCCGGGTCAGGACCGTCTGATTGGCAACCCGCGGGGCATTGACCAGATTCCAGGCCACATACTGTTCCGCGTAAGTGCTTTCGGCCGACATGCCGTCTACCGGCACGATAACCTGCATGCCCCGGAATGCAGCCGCGCTGGCCGTGTACAGCACCGCCCCGTGCGCCGCCGTTCCCACGACAATCACCGTTTTGATGCCTCTTTCCATCAGGATCTTCTCCAGATCCGTCCCGAGAAACTTATCCGGCCCCGACGTCACCGCAGGCTCTTTTGCCAGCGGCGCAAGCTCCTGGGCAATATCGGCAATCGCCGCGCCCGCGGAAAGGCTGTATGCCACAAAAACGCCATTTGCGCGTGCCTGCGTTAAAAGCTTCTGCACTTTGGGGATGGAGGCAATGCAGCGGGGGCGCCGCTGTGCGTTGCAGGTCTGCTTGTTGAAATCAAGCATTAAAAGCGCCGTCGTTTTCGGATCGATCGTCACGGATTTTAATGGAGGTGCGGGTGGAATCTTCACGCTGTTCCACTCCTCAATAATCGTCTGTGCGGAGGCGGCGGGCAAAAAAAGAGCCGCAACAAAAAAGCAACCGATTAAAAGGATACTCAACCGACAGGCTGTTTTCTGCAGGGTCTTCATTTTTTTCTCCTTTCTGCATGCTGATCATCATTTATCTTTCTCCTGTTGCCGATGGGAATCGGCCGGATTATCCTATGGACTACAGATCCTTTTTCATGCGCTCAAAATCTTCTTTGGTGATCTCCCCTTTGGCATAACGCTTCTTGAGAATATCAAGGGGCGTCTCCAGCGACGATCCGGTAACCTGCCGGGACTTTATCGCCATGACAATAAAATAAATCGCTGCAACAAGAATGATTAAAATGATGAGCCACATAAACATACCTCCGATTCCAAAACCATACCCCCCGCCATAGTCATCCATCCGGCCCCATCCCCGCATCGGCCCGTGAGGACCGCAGCTGATAGTTAAAAGAAGCAAAGCCGAAAGTGTAACCCCTCTGTATAAGCTTTTCATCAGTAAGCCCTCCTCTATAATTGGGTTGCATACAACCTTTGACGGGTTCAACCCCGATCAAAGGCAAACGGACATCTTACGGCCGGTATTTCCGCACGATGCCCTTTCGTAATGCTTGCGTGAAGACCTGTCTCAAAAAAAGTTCAGATGATTTAAGAAATAGAGCATGAAATACTTCGGTTGCAATAGTAATTAAACTTTCGATAAATTGCAATAGGGGATTTCGAAATTCGAGACCGGCCGGCGGCGGCGTGCAGGTGATGGCAATAGGCGATGGCTTCACGCCTGACGCTGCGGTATCCTCATGTCAAATCACGGTCAACGCGGAGAAATGGGCGACAGGCGAATCGGAACCTGTTTTACTTGCTTTTCGCCAGGATTTCGCGGATTTTCTCGGACAGCTCGTTGATTAAAAACGGCTTTTGAATAAAGCTCCGGATGCCGCCCCGATCCATCACCTCTTTGATCATGCCATTGAGGCTGTAGCCGCTGGAGAGAAGGACCCGGACCTCCGGATTGATTTCACTGATTTTGTCGACGGCCGGCCCGCCGCCGCCGCCCGGCATAATCATATCCATAATCACCAGATCAATGCGTTCGCTATTCTCCCGATAGACCTCCGCCGCTTCCTCGCCGGTCGACGCATTCAGCACCTCGTATCCCAGGCTTTTCAACATCTCGGTGGTAACGTGAGCGATCGTTTCTTCATCCTCGGCCAGAAGAATGGTTTCATGACCCTGAACGCTTTGCGCTTCGGGTCGGACATCCAGTGGCACGGCTGTTTTTTCCGAGGCCGGCAAATAAATATTGAAATTGGCGCCCCAGCCTTTTTCACTGTAAACGGCAATGATGCCCTTGTGCCCCCGGATGATTCCGTACACAGAGGCAAGGCCGATGCCTGTTCCGCGTCCCATCCCCTTTGTGGTGAAAAACGGTTCAAAAATTCGCGCTTTCACCTGCTCGTCCATGCCCATCCCCGTATCGGTGACGGAAATCTTGACAAACGGTCCGGGCTTCGTATCGAACGGCGTAACGTACTGCTCGTCTAAAATGACGTTAGTGGATGACAGGTAAAGCGATCCTCCTCCCGGCATTGCCTGCCAGGCATTCACAAACAGATTCATCAACACCTGTTCGATCTGTACCTGATCCGCCTCGACGCTCCAGAGTTCCGGCAGCAGGGTCTGGTGGATTTCGATTTCTTTTTTCGCTCGACCGAACATGGACGCTGTTTTTTCGATCACCTCATTGATGTTGAGCGATTTGACTTCGTAGCGTCCGCCCCGGGCGTACCCCAGAAGCTGTTTGCTCAAATCGGCGCCGCTTCGGACAATGTTCTCGATGGCCTTGAGTTTATCATGATGCGTGTGGCCGGGCGGGATGTCCAGGAGCATGAGCGACGTGTAGCCCAGAATTCCCATCAGCAGATTGTTGAAATCGTGGGCAACGCCGCCGGCCAGGGTGCCGATCGCCTCCATCTTCTGCGCCTGGTAGAGCCGTTCCTTCAGCGTCCGTTCTTTTTCCTCCATATTTTTTCGTTCGGTGACATCTTGAATAATGCCCCGAAAACCACTGACCTTACCCTTCGCATCGAGCATGGGCGCAGTCGAGGTCATCACAGTCCGGATCTCGCCATCTTTGCGGATCACTTCGCGCTGGTAGGGCTTGGCCGGTTGGCCGGTTTGATAGATTCTGGTGAATATTGCCCGGATCTCTTCTTGATGCTCCGGTTTTGTGAAATTGGAATGATTAATTCGGGACAGCTCTTCGCGGGTATATCCCATGATGTGTTCGGTCGCGCGGTTGCAGAAGATGCCGTACCCCTTCAAATCGATTTCATAACACCCGTCCGCGACGTTCTCGACAAAATCCTTATACCTCTGTAAGTCCGACGTCAGCATCCTTCGCTCCGTCGCATCCCGGCTGACACCGCGGTAGCCGATCGGTTCGCCCGCCTTATTTTTAATCAGGGAGACTTCCGTTTCCACAATGCGGATTTCGCCGTTTTTATGCCGCAGCCGGTAATCCACGATGGCCGATTGGCCTGTTTTTTTCGCGCTTTTAATAGCCGATATCAGCAGCGCCCGATCCTCGTCGGACGCGAAAACTGCTCCGTGCTCCATAAAGAATGATCGATCGTAGCCATGCGCCTCGTAGTTCCGCCGGTTGGCGTAGGTCATCTTTCCTTTCAGATCGATTTCAAAGCAGCCGATGAGTCCCGAATCGTCCAGAAAGCCCTGGTACCGGGCATTTTCATCCTCAAGCGATCTGAACCTTTTCTCGCAGGCTTCAAGCCTGCCTTCGAGGTCTGTGACCTGCTCTAAAAGCTGCTCCCGGGTCATTGTCTTGTCATCCTTCATGGCATGAACTCCGTATTCAAAGTGTGGTAAAAAATATAACGGGCGGTACATGAACACCCGAAAGGACTCCCGTCAAGAGAAAAAAATCTTAATCAAATGGAATGACCCCGGGCGTTGAGCGCAGTAGCCCTGAAATGCCTGCACAGGCAGGCTTCCGGATTGAATCTGTGAATAGCTCCTTACCGGTTGTTTCCTGCCTGTTGCCTGATCTTGAGAATGGCGGCAAAAACGTACCGTTGCTATGATGAAAGGAAACACGCCGCCGGGTGTTTCCGAAAAGGCGTCATCTTAAAGGGGTGGCGCTCTCTACTTTCCTGCGGGTGTGCCCTGGGTGATGTACCATTCGAGAACTTCCTTTTCGAACATATTCATGGCGCGGGTTGCCTCTTCCTCACGCATCAACTTCTTTGCCGCGGCATACGCAGGTCCGTGCAGGTGGAGAATCCCGCGGGCGTAGTCCATTGCCGCCTTGTCGATATCGCCGTTTTCTGAGACCACGTCATCCACCAGGCCGTGTTTTAACGCTTCGGCGGGGGTATAGGCCCGTGCGTGGAGCAGGGCTTCCGTCCAGTATTGCGGGGGAATGGAAGAACGGCAGATCAGCAGAATCCAGCTTGGCAGCAACATTTTATTGGCCACTTCATTGAGCTGGATCTTATAAGGGCCGTCGGAAACCACGAAACGATCGCACGCATACGAGAGAATGACGCCGCCTGCGACCGAATGGCCGCGATAGGCGGCAATCGTGGGGATGGGAAACTGATACACGCGCAGCATCGTCGCGGCGAAATACTTCAGGAATTTCAACTGTTCCATCAGCGAATGCCCGGCCATCAGTTTCAAGTCGAGTCCGGCGGAAAAAATACCGGGACGGCAGGTGAAGATGAGTGCGCCCGCCTGATCTTTTTCAGCCTGATTGAGGGATTCGTTGAGTTCATGAAAGAAATCCCAGTTCATGGCATTCACTTTTCCGTCATCGAAGGTGATGATGGAAACTCTGTCTTCCGCGCGATATTGTATTTTAGCCATTGAAAACTCCTTTTTTATCATCCGTTTATGCCGAAATGACGATTCATGTCTTTTTTTCGCTTATATACAAGATCGCTTGCATCGTCAATGGAATAGAGCATGGACACAGGTATTGGATGTTACACATCCGCGGGGGCGAATTAATTTTGCCCTTGACATTTGATCCTTCAAAAGAGCACGCTGCTGAGGTTTACGAAATCATCGCCATCATCAAGCTGCCATGGAATGTTTTTTTAAGAGAGGATATCTGCCATGAAAAAAAAGGAAAATCTCGATTTCTTATTTCATCCCCGAACGATTGCCATTGTCGGCGTGTCAGACAAGGCCAACAAATTCAACTTCGGCCTGAAATATCTGGAAGGTCTGACACAGTTCGGCTTTACGGGAAAAATCTATCCGATGAATCCCACCGGCGGTGAAATCAAAGGCATGGCCATCTATAAAAACCTGAAAGACATCCCCGACAAGATTGATTTTATT
>JAWOJC010000170.1:0-6397 GCA_046484315.1 Smithellaceae bacterium
AAAATCCGGTCCGGTCGCGGTAAAGATACGGTCAGAATAATCTCTGTGGCAAAAGATTATATTGGCTTTGACCGATAAGTCAAACATTTCTTTCCGCGCAGGCAAAGCGCCGGATATTTCAAGGTAAATGAAGAAGCAAATACCGGGCGGCCATCCGCCGCGGTTGCGGCGGCATTCAGAAGGCCCTGTCCGCCTTTGCCCTTGACAGCGTCCGTCCTGTTCCTTTATACATACAGCAAGAAGGAGCAATCGGATCATGGAAAAATTCTTTTCTCCCCGCAGCATCGTTGTCTTCGGCGCTTCCGCCACCAAAATGAACCTGGGACAAATCGTTTTACTCAATAACAAACAAATCGGTTTTGAGGGAAATCTCTACGGCGTCGGATCGCAGAAAGGGGAGGTACATGGCATCCCCGTTTATCAGAGCGTGGCCGACGTTCCGGAAGTGCCGGATGTCGCCATTTTCCTTACACCCGCCAAAACCGTTCCCGCGCTGATGGAAGCGTGCGGGCAAAAGGGCATCACGCATATCGTGATCGAATCCGGAGGATTCAGCGAATACTCGCAAGGTGATCACACGCTGGAGCAGGATGTTCTGGCGGTTGCTGAAAAGTATCATATGAAGGTCATCGGCCCCAACTGCGTGGGCACCGTCAATTTTGATCTGAAAATGATGATGCCATTCGCCTTTTTCAAGGATATTCCGATTGGCGGCAGGCTGGGGCTTATTTCTCAAAGCGGCGGGGTGGGCGGTTCCTATCTTCGCACGGTGGCCGGACACGGGGTAAAACCGGGAAAATTCGCGGCCACCGGCAACAAGTTGCAGCTGGATGAAGCGGATTTTCTGGAATATTTTATAGGGGATCCGAAAACGGATGTCATCGCCCTGTATCTGGAAGGCTTCAAACGAGGACGGGTTTTTTTTGATCTGGCACAAAGCTGCCCAAAACCGATCATCATACAAAAATCAAATCGCTTCGCGGCCAGCGCGAAAATCGCGCAGTCGCATACAACAGCGCTCGCGAGCGACGACGGGGTCGTAGACGGTGCGATTACCCAGGCCGCGGCCATCCGTGTGGATGATGAACTGGAATTTATTAACGCCATTAAGGTAGTCCGGCTGCCACTCATGAAGGGCAACCGCGTGGCGGTGCTTTCCCGCTCCGGCGGTCACGCGGTGCTTTCCGCCGACGCCTGCACCAATTACGGCTTTGAGATGGTCCCCTTCCCGCCTTCCTTTATCAACCAGCTCAAAACCATTTATAAAACCCGCGTCATCGCGCATCAAAATCCGCTGGACCTGGGCGAAATCTTCGATTACACGATCTTCACGACGATTCTGGAAGAGGCGCTCAAACTCGATACCTACGACGGTGTTTTGTTTAACCATCTTTATTCTTCAGACTTCGAAGGCGACATGTCGCGAACTTTCCTGAGCGGCGTGGAAAAGCTGGTGGAGAAATATGCCAAGCCAGTCTGCCTGACGATGATATCCGACCGGGAAGAAATATTAAACCTTCAGAAAAGTCAGCCCTACCCGATTTTCACCACCCCGCTTGAGGCCGCCTCGGCACTTTATGTGTCACGGAGCTATTACGAACGAAAGACGACCCGCGATCACCGCGGCCGCCTGGTTGATTACGCACTGGATCTCCAGACGGTAAAAACCATCCGGACGCTCTGCGCATGTGAAGGGCGCATCCCACTGACGGATGAAGCCCTCGCGATTGCAGCCGCAGCGGGTTTAAGACCGGTCAAAAGCGTGGTGATTCAAGACGGTCAGCCACTTTTAAAAATACCCCTGCGGTATCCGCTGGCCTTGAAGCTTCTCTCGAGAGACGCTTCACATAAATCCGACATCGGCGGCGTCGCGGTGAATATTCGCAGCCAAAAGCAACTTGTCGCGTCGATTGCCGGCATGAAGGACCGGTTGAATCAAATGACACAAGCACCCGTGATCGACGGGTTTCTTGTTCAGGAAATGGCACCGGAAGGACTGGAATGCTTCGTCGGAGGACATCACGATCCCGCTTTCGGGCCGGTCATTGTGGCGGGGCTGGGCGGCATATTTATCGAAATCTTTAAAGACACGTCCATCCGACTGGCGCCGGTCACAAAAAAAGAAGCGGCGACCATGGTTGAGTCCCTTAAGGCCTATCCGCTGCTTACGGGCGCAAGGGGAGGGGAAACCGCGGATTGCGACGCGCTGATCGATGTCATCTGCCGGGTATCCGCGCTTCTGGCCGCCTGTCCGGACATCCGCGAGATTGATTTAAATCCGGTGATCGTTCATCCGGATGGCGAAGGCGTCTCTCTGGTCGACGCGCGTGTCTTCTTTGCGGCCGAAAAGTAGCATCCATAAATCACCTGCAGACCAAAACAAACCGACTGC
This sequence comes from Smithellaceae bacterium, assembly GCA_046484315.1. Taxonomy (GTDB): domain Bacteria; phylum Desulfobacterota; class Syntrophia; order Syntrophales; family Smithellaceae; genus UBA8904. The sequence goes on from JAWOJC010000170.1 coordinate 2,393, forward strand.
TTCAGGTAATCAACCCCAGGTTTCTGACACAGCCCAGAAGCTTTCCCTTGTTGATGGGCTTGATCAGGTAGTAGTCGCAAAGCGATTTGAATGCCTGAACGACATTTTTGGGATCCTCGAGCGCGGTGGTCATGATGATCTTCACACCGTTGGTTGACGATATCCCCTGGGTTTCCTCCATCTCGCGGATGGTCTTAACCACCGCCTGGCCGTCCATTTCCGGCATCATGATATCCAGGCAAATCAGATCATACTGCGCGCCGGCCAGCATGGCTTTCAGGTAAGCCTCTACCGCCTCCTTGCCGTTGACGGCAAAATCACAGGGACCGTAGGGCAGAAGAATCTGCTCCAGAAGAAAACGGCTGGTATGATCATCCTCAACGATTAATGTCTTCATTTAGCACCTCCTGCAAGTGATTATCTTTTATCCATCCGATATTATCAATAGTATTTTTAAATTTCCGCATCTGTCGATCCAGTTCATCCAGGTGGCCTGCAACCTCATTCCACTGCCGTTTTGACGCCGCCGCCTCGATCTGCTGCATGTTTTTCCGGATCGCCGAAGCGGAGACATTGGCGGCCGCGCCTTTGAGACGATGCGCCAGCGAAGCGATACCCGCCGCGTCCCGTTCGCCGCAAAAAGCTCTGAGCCGAGCCAGATCACGGGCCAACTGATTCAGAAAGATGCCAATCACGCGAGCGGCCGTATCCTGATCCGCCATCAACCGGTCCATCATTTCCTGTTCGTCAAAATCGGGAACGTCCTCCACGTCGGGTATAGGGTTTTGATGCGTCAATGGCTGGGTGGCGCCACCCAGCCATTTGAGCAACATGGCCATCAGTGCTCTGTGTTCCACGGGCTTTGTGATATAGTCGTTCATCCCGGATGCCAGACAGCGTTGTCTCGTCGATTCCTGCGCGTCGGCCGTCATCGCAATGATCGGCACGGCCAGGCGCTGATCCGTCCGTCGCCGGATTATCTCAGTCGCCTCATATCCGTCCATCTCGGGCATCTGACAATCCATCAGCACCAGATCATAATCAAGACCGTCCAGCGCGAAGACAGCCTCACGTCCGTTGGCTGCTGTATCCGCCCTGTAACCCAGCTTATGAAGGATACTGACGGCAACTGCCTGATTTGTCGGATTGTCCTCCACGACCAGAATTCTGGCTGCGCCATGACCTGTTTTCTCGGTCAGGTGTTTGCTGCTGGGCGCTTCGTAGGGCAGATCCGACTTTGCGGGAGCTGTCATGACAAAGGTCAGTGCATCTTGTAAATCTGAATGCCTCAGCGGTTTGGCCAGATGCGCCGTAAAACCCCGACTGGAGAGCTCGGCGGCCCTGTGACTCTCCCTGAGCGTTGAGATGAGAACACTCCTCGTTTTGATAAAATCCGCGTCCGTCGACAACAGGCCGCTCCATTTTTCTGCTTCCCCGTTTAACACACGCATATCGATCACGGCTGCATGAAAAGGATCGCCGGCCCTCGCCGCGTGACGCATCAGCTCATCGGCGGCCTTCATATCCGGGGCTTCATGATACACACAGTCCCAGCGCTTCAGCAGCGAAAAATACATCTGCCGGCTCATGTAATTATCATCCACCACCAGCACCCTGCACCCGCTAAGGATGGTGCCCGGCTGACCTTCTGCCTGCTGCGTTGCCTGTATGGCAAAATTGGCCGTAAACCAGAAGGTGGATCCTTTCGACGCTTCACTCTCGCAACCGATTTCCCCGCCCATGAGCTCTACGAGCTGTTTACAGATCGCCAGCCCCAGACCTGTGCCGCCATATTGGCGAGTGGCGGATCCATCCACTTGAATGAAAGGAGAAAACAGCGATGAAATCTTATCAGCGGGAATACCGATCCCCGTATCCGTCACACTGAAGTGAAGTTTGGCATTGTGATCGTCCACAGACAAAAGGGACACCCGAATCAGAACACCTCCGTCATGCGTGTATTTCAAGGCATTGCCGACCAGGTTCATGATGATCTGCCGCAGGCGGCCTGAGTCCCCCCGAAGAAAAATGGGCACATTGGGTTCCACCAGATGAATCAACTCCAGACCGTCGCCTTCGGCCTTGAGACTGAACATCTCGATGGCGCTCTCCAGGGTATTGAGCAGATCGAAATCCAGGATTTCGATCTGCAGCTTCCGCGCCTCAATTTTGGAAAAGTCCAGAATGTTGTTGATCAGGCCGAGTAGATTCTCGCCGCTGGAACGGACAATTTCGGCATATTTCCGCTGCTCTTCGGAAAGCTGTGTATCGAGGAGCAACCCGATCATTCCGATGACCCCGTTCATCGGCGTCCGGATTTCATGGCTCATGTTAGCCAAGAACTGACTTTTGGCCTGATTGGCCTGCTCTGCCTGAACCGCCATTTTATCGGCACGGCGAATGGCCACTTCAAGTTGCTCATTGACTTTTTTCAAAGCCCATTGGCTCAGGCGCAAGGCTTCTTCCGCCTGTTTACGCGAGGTGATATCCCGGGAAATGCCCCTGAAGCCGATCGAATGGCCTTCGGCATCGTGTATAATATTGGTTGATACTTCAAAGATACCTGTTGTGCCGTCTTTGCGATTCACCTCGAATTCAAGCGCTTTGATCTGCCGGCCCGTTTTATAAACATCCCGGTAAGCCGCCAGTGTTTTTCGCGCATTTTCAGGGGTCTGCAGATGCCGGTTGGAAATGTGCAGCAGCTCTTCGCGGGTGTAACCCAAATGACTGCATATGACATCGTTGACAAACGTGAACGTCCCCCGCAGATCAATTTCATAATAGCCGTCAACAATGTTTTCAATAATGTCCCGGTATTTTTCCTCGCTTGAGCGCAAGGCCCGTTCCATCCGCTGGCGGTCGGTGATGTCTTGCGCAAAGCAAATCGCCGAAACCACTCGGTTCGTCTTGCTGATGACAGGGGTGATATCAATCGACAGCAGACGTTTCTCCCCTGACATTTTCTGATACCATTCTTCGGCATGAACAGGTATGCCCGAATCGAATATCCTGCGGCTCAAAGCAATAAGACGTTCCGCGTCATCAGGCGTATGAACCGCCGTAAAAGCTTGACCTTCAACCTGACTGAGGGGATAACCGAGAAAAGCGGCGCGGCTGTCACTGACAGCGCCATAAGTGCAGGCATCTTTCAGGTACCAGACCTGCGCTCCGACATGTTTGAGCAGAAGAGCCTGATCGCCTATAGAATCGCGAAAACGGGGATATTCACGTCGAAAGCGCCCCCCCCGAAAAAAATACCACAGCAGAAATACAATACAAAGAAGGGCGACAAGACTCACCCCGCAAAGAAGAATGTTTTGACTTATTCCAGCCATAAAAAAATCGGACATAGACTCCCTGCTTCAAAGACGGTCAGATTCAACCCCTCGCAATCAGATGGTGGTCGTCTTCATCATTCCGTATGACTTCCCCCTTGAGACGAATCTGGTCTGCAACATACCACAACCGGAAATTTTTTATACATGAAAAACGGATGCATGGCCGAGACCATATCAGACCTGATATCGGAAGGAAGGATTGTTTACTTGAAAGAAAAGCAAACACGGTGGGATCTAAAAAACGATGAATAAGAGGACGCAGGGAGTCGTCAGCGAAGTGGACTCCGCCGGATAGAAGGAAGGAAGAAACTATCTTAATACTCCCTGCGGCCCCCCCTTATTAATTTTTTTCCTGAAGCACTGCGAATTCATCTCAAACCCGTGCGTCGAAGGATGGATGAGAGCCGCCGGTTTGATTCGTTTCACGAAACATATTCGGGCCATGGCATAACAGCATCCTGTTGATCCCGAACGAAAGGAAAATAGATTGTAAAGGTGGTGCCTGCATCCGGCTCACTATAAACATCAATAAACCCGCCGCATTCTGTGACGGTTTCCCGTACAACCACCAGCTCCAGACCCGTCTGGCCGCGTTTGAGCACTTTTTTGGAATAAAAGGGTTCAAAGATGCGGGGCAAATCGTGACCGGAAATACCGTACCCCGTGT
>JAWOJC010000030.1:0-3280 GCA_046484315.1 Smithellaceae bacterium
CTGCCGTAATCGTGCCTGTTGAACTGAAAGGCAATACGCGGGTACTGCAGGTCGGCGCCTTCTTCGTTCTCTTCGGGCGTCGGGTCGATTCGCGCCACCCTGCCCTGGCTGATGATGTCCTGAAAATCGATGGTGAGCCCGTCGATGGCGTGATCGGAAGGCGCGTGCTGCATCCGGATCACCAGAAGGCCCCTGACAAAACGCATGGAGTGGAAGTTACGGTAAAAGCGGGTAATGGTTCTGACGGCCGCCTCCACGTTGTCGACAATCTCAAACAGATGGAAATCGTCTCTGGAAATAAACCTGTTTCTCAAAAGATGCTCATGGGTGTGCTTTAACCAGGTTTTCCAGTAGGTTCCTCCGGGCACGTCCATCAGCACAAGCGGCATGAGGCGGCTTTTTCCCGTCTGCATCAGCGTGATGGCTTCATAGCCTTCGTCGAGCGTGCCGAAACCACCCGGAAACAGGACAATCGCGTCGGCGTGACGCAAAAATGTCAGCTTGCGCGTGAAAAAGTATTTAAAGGTGATGAGCTTTTCGTCTTTCTGGATAACCGGGTTGGACTCCTGCTCCCACGGAAGACGGATATTCGCGCCGAAACTTTTTTCGCAGCCCGCACCTTCATGTCCGGCCTGCATGATGCCGGGGCCCGCACCGGTAATAACCATCCAACCTTCAGAGGCGATGCGCAAGGCAAACTCGACCGCCTGCAGGTACTCCGGCTTGCAAGGCTCTGTTCGCGCGGACCCGAACATCGTCACCTTGCGGATGCCGGCATACGGGGCAAACAGTTTAAAGGCGTAGCGAAGCTCCCGGACGGCCGTTTGAATGACGCGGACATCGCCGCGCGATTCCACATCGGCAAGCAGCTTAAGCGAGCTTTCGATAATGTCGGCCACCAGGGCTTCGTTGTAGCCGCCGCCCTTGCAGGCAATCAGTTCGCTGATCCGCTTTTTAATCTCAAGTTCTTCCGGAGCCCGTGTGTTTTTTCTCATGCGCCCACCTCACAGCCCAGGGCAATGCTTTTTACGCCGCGCCTGTTTTTGAGCGCCTGATAGACGACATCGGCGCACGCGATATCCTGAATGGCCAGGCCCGTGGCATCAAACAGCGTTATTTCCGCGTCGGACGTGCGGCCCTTCTTCCTGCCGACCACCACAGCGCCCAGTTGCGCGTGGATATCTTTCCGGGTCATCCGTTTTTCTTTGAAGGGCACATTGATCTCGCCCGAATGGGAGGCCTGCGCCCAGTCATCAATGACCACTTTGGCGCGCGCCAGAAGCGTCGGGTGAATCTCCTGCTTTCCCGGCGCGTCCGCACCGATGGCGTTGATGTGGGTGCCGGGGGAAACGCGCGAAACCAGCGGAACGCGCGACGGTGTCGTGGTAATCACAATGTCGGATTTCAGGGTCACCCTGTCCATACTGGCCGACACCAGCGTTTCGAGCGCGTAGGTCTTTTCCGCCCACTTCGCAAAAGCCTGCACGCAGGCTTTGTCCGCCGCATATTCCCATATTTTGATCTTCCGGATTCCGCGAACCGCAAGCAGGCACGCAAGCTGCGTGCGCGCCTGGGCGCCGCAACCAACAAAGGCGGCAACCTCCGACTCTTCACGGCTCAGATATTTCGCGGCCAGCGCACCCGCCGCGCCTGTCCGGAGGCAGGTAATGAGGGTGCCGTCCAACAAGGCCAGCGGAAAGCCGGTGTGCGGATCATTCAAAATAATGACGGCCATGACGGAAGGCATTTTCGCGGCGGCGTTTAAAGGATGCACGTTGACACATTTGACGCCGGCAATGTCAAAACCTTCGCCGTGAATATAGGCAGGCATAGACCGCAGATCGCCTGCGGGAAAATACAGGTAGCTTTTGGGCGGCATTTGCACAAGCCCCAGACCGTAGGCCCGAAAGGCTCTTTCTACCGTAGCGTTAGCCAGCCCGGGGGTGAGCTTGGCCTCAATGTCTTTTTGCGTGAGAATCAGAGTTTTCATATCCGGTGGGTTCCTTCCATAGGCGGATGCGAGGCGTTGAGGTTCAAAATTTTGTCAGTTAAAAGCTAAATCGGAATAAAAAACCGACATCTTAAGTGAAGCGCCAGGCTCATGAACACAGCAAAGCACCGGACAGTTCGTTTGCAAATAGTATTCCGCGTAAAGTCATACAAAATCCGACATTGCGCCATAACCGGCATCAACAAGCCGGTTTTATTAAGAATTGCCAGGACCGTTTTTTTTTAAAAATTTATATTTTTTTCATCAGAAAATGGCACATTTTTTTAATAACGTTTATATCTGAAATTGCCTTCGGCCATAAGTGGTGATGATTAAAGGCCATATTAATAAATATTTGATATCATTGCAATTTATTCTTGCTCACACTTTAGCCAAACCGGTCTAAAATCACAGCCATCGTGTCCTTAATGGTTTTATCCACACGCTTATCCACACACCTTTCCACAATACTGTGGAAAGAGAATTCAAGTGCCTGTATCCAAGAGAAAAAGCTCGCTGCCCTGTCTTTTTGAGGCCTGCGGCGCAGGACTTTTTTCGTGTCCCTCACAAAGAACCCTGTAGGATGAAAAACCGGATATCGGCAGCAAAGAATGCCTTTTCCCGGCAGGAACCGGAATCACAATGATTTTTTCCGGGTTAAGGTTGAGCTCTCTGGGTTCTCCGTCCATCGTCACCTTGCATCGGCCGACCGTCGCAGGCAGAATGATCCATTCATTCGACAGGTGCTTTTCTTCAACCGGAACGTCTTCGGGCTTAAATTCGCAATTCACGACATAGCATTCTTTATTTGTGATCGTTTTGAGGTGCGCTACAACCTCGTCGGCATCACTAAATGGAAATTCAACAGCTTTTATTTTCCGCTCGTCAACGGCCTGAAGATACTCGGCGTAATAACCATCCACCCTCCCGTTTTCAACCGCCAGGTATAAAATAATCGTCCCGTCATCCGGCAACTGACCTATGCGCCTGACAGCATAAGTTTCACCGTCTTTTAAGCCTTCGGTCATGAGGCGGAGAAATTCTTCCGGTTCATCTGTTTCATTTTCCGACTTTTTACTCTCAAAGGGCGCAAGCCTGACCTTGCTTCCCGGCTTTATCTTCTGGTCCCGGCCCCATCGGTTTTTCAGCAGGGTTTCTTTTAGATTTATTTCTGATCTCATGTGTCACCTCTTTCTTTTTGAATCTGGAAACGTTCAAAAGTCCGATCTGTGACAAGGTGATTTGCAAGCTGTGCATCTAATGTAGACGCATATCCGGAAATGTCAAAAT
>JAWOJC010000075.1:0-3414 GCA_046484315.1 Smithellaceae bacterium
TGCGCGCAGCAGCCAATCAGATCTTCTGTCTGAAAGCGGGTCAGCCACTTCTTGAAGTTCTCGTGATACTGCGTGGCGCCGTTGTTGAGTTTGTCCGCTTCGTAAGACACATTGTAAATCGCGTTCGTGCCGTCGATGCCCATGCAGCGCTGAATACAGCCGCCGACTTTCTGGCACAGCATGCGGGTCATATCCTGCTTTTTGTGCAGGTCTTCCTTGTTCTGATGGATGTGTGTGAAGCGATTGATCTTCTCCCCCGTTAAATGAGAAGTCGCCGTCAACAGATACTCATTTTCCGGCTTGGCCGCCTCGTCATAGGTGGTTCCGATGGTATTGAGACAATCCATCTGCAATTCATCCGCCCGGTCGATCAATTGCCCGTCAAAATAAATGTTCCTTTTCATCTTGGAAAGGCCTTTGATGTAATCCTGCTTTGTTCTCATGGCTTCATCTTCCTTTCTTTTTATGGGGGCTCACTCAAACAAAAGAGGCCTGAAATATTTCAGGCCTCTTTCCTCAACGGTTATTTACGACTTTTCTTCGCCAGCGCGTCGCCGTCGCCGCCGCTCATGCCGGCAATGTGACGGATGACCTTTTTACGGGATTCAATATCATACTGCGTGGTAATGGCAATCTGTTCCATAATCGGAGACCCGCCGCCGTGATAGTTGCCGACGTTGGTGACGCCGCCCATGCCCGAGCACAGGTACTCGCCCAGGTAGCGCCAGAGCTGAGCCTGGTCTTCTGCTGGCATCTTCGGGTTGCGTTTGGTGTATCTCATCAAGAGCTCGCCGGTTTCCGGATTGGCAAAATCTTTTTCGAAGGGGAAGGTCGCCACAACGCCGCCGGCGATGTCGCACAGAATTTCCGCTTCTCTCCAGACCGCTTCGCCCGACAGGCAGCGGCCGACGTTGCAATAAATGGAATGCGGAATGTAGGAGCCGGGTCCGTAAGGCACAAAGCCCATGCCCGGCATGTACACTTCGGGTTTGCCCAGGTCGGAGGCCGTATAACCTGCGGCATAACCCAGTTCCGTGGTCATGATGATTTCAGCGAGCTTCTCACGCACATGTTCGGCTTTGTGAACATTGTTACACTCGGCGGCCAGCGCCGCGATGCCCAGGATGGTGTCACCGATGGCAGGCTTGCAGCCGGAGTAACTGTGGCGATGGAAAAGCGCGAAAAGAAGTGCCAAAACGCCGCCGTGCTGATATTCGCCGGCCAGAAAGACTTTCTCCCAAGGAATGAAGCAGTTGTCGAAAAGCAGGTAGGAGTCAGTTCCGGAATGATGCACGCCGCGCTTATAGATTTCTCTTTTTTTAACGTTGTGAATGGTGACGACCTGTTTCAAGCCATCCCAGTCGGCCGGAATGCCGAAGGCCACGGCGTAGTCGCTGTCTTCAGGACGCAGCGCGCGGGTGGGGAAAACCAAAATCTCGTCGGAGATGGAAGCCTCCGAGATGTGCAGCTTGCAGCCTTCCACGATGATGCCGTCTTTGGTTCTTTCTTTGATGCGCACATAAGAACTGGGATCGGGCTGCTCGGCCGGGCGCAGCATGCGGTCGCCCTTGGTGTCAGTCTGAGCGCCGGCGGAGACCAGGTCTTCATTCTGGAAACGGGTCACCCACTTCTTGAAGTTTTCATGGTAGTTTGTTTCGCCTTTTTTCACTTTATCGGCTTCAAACGACACATTGAAAATAGCGTTGGTGGCGTCAATGCCCATGCAGCGCTGAATACAGCCGCCGACTTTCTGACAGAGCATGCGGGTCATGTCCTGCTTTTTGTGCAGGTCTTCCTTACTCATGTGAATGTTGGTGAAGCGGTTGATCTTGTTGCCCGTCAGATGGGAGATGGCGGTGCAAAGGCCCTCGTTTTCCGGCTTCGCCGCTTCGTCATACGTCGTCCCGATAACGTTGATGCAGTCCATCTGAACTTCGTCCGTCCGGTCAATACGCTCTCCGTTGAAATAAACGTTGCGCTTCATCTTTGCCAAACGATTAATAAAATCCTGCTTTGTTTTCATTGGGGGTGTAGCTCCTTTCTTTTTATGACTCTTTTTTAGTTTTAATTTTCCGGGAAGACGCCGTGTTGCGCTTCGCGGATTTTAACGTTTTTTCAGTTTGCAGAAGCCGTCCCAGTTCCCGGACGTCCTCCAGTTTGAGATGCAGCGTAAGCCCCTGCTCTTCCTTTTTTGCCCGAATACCACACAAAACGATTTCTAAAAAATGATCGAGCATATCCATCATGCTTTTTTCACGTTTGGGCATACCCTGCATGTGCCAGTGAATAAAGAGATGTTCGACCGTCCCCATCAGCATGGACCGGATCAGGTACGCGTCGGCGTCCGGCCGGAACGTGCCGTCGGCAATTCCATCACGGATACAGTCCAGAAGCCGGTGCGCGGAACGACGGATGGCGGCATGCGCTTCCGTTTGACGAAAACGCTTGTTGGACATCAGTTGGAGTAAAATCAGCGCGGAATAATGGGGATTGTTCTGGTATAGACGAATATAGCTCAGCATGATGGCGCGCATCTGCCCTTCCACATCCTTAATGTATGGCAAAACCGATTCGGATTCGTAGAACGTGTCATTGGAAATTTTTTCAGGAATAGCAAAGAGCAGATCTTCCTTGGTGCCGAAGTATTCGTAAATAGTGGCCTCGGATACGCCTGCTTCCTTGCTGATCTCGGAAATGGTGGCGTCTTGAAAACTCTTTTCGGCAAAAATACGTAAAGCCGCGTCCATAATGCGGTCTTTCCTGGTTTTTGCTCGAACATGATCTGCCATAACGATACCCTTTCCTCGGTTGACTTTAACCTATAGCACCATAGTGCCACTGTCAAGTATTATTTTATTCTGTAGTGAGACTATTATTTTTAGTAGATATTCGTAGTAGGCAATAAATGCATTAGCTATCTGATTGTTTTTACTCAAACATAAAACAATCAAGCGACAAGGCGCCACCGCGCAAGGTCCTTTAAAGCCTGCCTCGCAGAACACCCATGGCCGGCGATAGCCTTGTTTTTTTGGCAGGGACCGGTCGACTGAATCAACCGGGCGGTCCCTGCCTGTATAATGAAACGGGGATGAGATGAAGAAATTTTAGCCCAGGCGCAGGCTTTTACCTGCCACCCGCGTCCTTGCCCTGTCTTTACTTTTTTCTGCCGGCCGCAAGTTTCGCCTGCAACGCGTCAATGCGCAGATGATTGTCTTCAGAGCCGATATAGGACCGGAAAAGCCACTCCTGAATCCGCATCGCGCCGTCGAGGTCTTCATTGAGGACCTTGTTGCCGATGGCCTTCGTTTCCTTGAGGCAGGCGTGGTCGTAGGCGGCCATCTCCCGCGCAATTTCGCCTACCGATTCGAGCAACTTTCCTTCCGGAAAGACCTTGCTGACATAGCCCATTTTTTC
>JAWOJC010000136.1:0-9399 GCA_046484315.1 Smithellaceae bacterium
GCGCCTTCTTCGATGGCAACTTCGAAATCGTCGGTCATGCCCATGGACAGTTCGTTCATAGAAACGCCTGCAATGCCGATTTGTTCGATGTCATTGCGCAGATTACGCAACGCGATAAAGTAAGGCCGCGATTGTTCGGGATCGTCGGCGTAGGGCGGCATGGTCATCATGCCGCGGATGCTTAAATTCGGCAGGACGGAAACCCGGCGGACCAGTTCCGGGATTTGCGCCGGTGCGGCGCCGCTTTTGGATGTTTCGCCGCTGACGTTGACTTCCATTAATACATTCAGCCGCCGGCCATGTTGACCGGCTCTTTTATCCAGTTCCAGGGCCAGCTCCAGGCGATCAACGGAATGGATCCAGTCAAAAAGATGAACGACGTACTTGGCCTTGTTGGTTTGCAGATGCCCGATCATGTGCCATTCAACATCATGACCGACGGCGGGGATTTTTTCCCGGGCTTCCTGAACATAATTTTCACCAAACACGCTGATGCCTGCGTCGATGGCTTCAAGCACGCGTTTTGCGGAGACCGTTTTGCTGACGGCCATCAATTGAATATCGCGCGGATCGCGTCCGGCACGGGCGGCGGCTGCGTTCAGTCTTTGTGTGATGATCCGGATATTAGCGACGATGTTCGTTTCCATAAGGGTTCACCGAAAATTGATGGCGCCGATGTTTTTCAGCGTGTCGAGCGTTTCACAAAGCGGCAGCCCGATGACATTGGTGTAGGAGCCGCGGATGGATTTAATAAAATACGCGCCTTTTCCCTGAACCGCGTAACCGCCGGCTTTGTCGTAAGGTTCATCGCAGTTGACGTACCAGTCCATTTCTTCCGGGCTGATTTTTTTAAATCGCACCGCGGAGCGGACCACCCGGGTTTTTAAAACGCCTGCGTCTTTGCGGATCAGGGTAAAACCGGTGAAAACGGTATGCGTGCGATCGCTCAGCCGACCCAGCATTTCGCGGGCCTGACGCTTGTTTTTCGGTTTGCCTAATATGAGTCCGTCGATAACCACGATGGTGTCCGCCCCCAGCACCCACGCCCCGGGATATTGGTCTGCGATAGCCATGGCTTTGTTGCCGGAAAGTCTGCGGACATGTGCCAGCGGCGTTTCTGCGTTTAAACAGGTTTCATCCACATGCGCCGGTTTTATTTTAAATGTCAGGCCCACGGAACGTAGGAGTTCCTTGCGGCGCGGCGAGACGGAGGCCAGAATCAGGGGAGCGGTGAGCGAAAATGTCATGAGGTCTTCTTTCTGCATTTATTAAGTATTGCGATGGTTTATTCCAAATAAAGCCTTGCCTGTCAATTGCAAATTACCGTTGCATCTTTCGGCGACTTGGCGTAATTCAAAAAGCAAATGGAAAGTTCAGGGGTGGGGCATTGGTGAAAAAAACAGCAGGATTACTATTGTTGACGTTTCTGATACTGGCGGTTTGGGCGAATGCTTCCCTGGCTGCCCAGCGGATTGTTCAGTTGACTGTGCCTGGCTGCTTTGCCTGAGGCGCGGATCGCAGGATAGGTCGTATCCTCAAAAAAGTTGAAGGCGTTCACAAACACCAGACGCGCAGGCCGAATATCCTGATTGTCGTTTTTGACGACGATCGGGCAACCTTCAACGCGATCGCGGAAGCGCTGAAAAAAGGCGGCTACAACGTCCAGGGCCAACCGGTTTACCTTAAAATATATCCCGAACCTGAAGATCAGAGCAGGTGATAGATTTTTTCCGCCTCCAGGGTGTCGACGATTTTCTTGACGTCCTGGGACTTTCCCCGTTTGCAGATTAACAGCGCGTCTTTTGTTTCGACCACGATCACGTCTTTTATGCCGACCAGCGCCACCATTTTTTTCGGGCTGTAAACCAGCGAATCCTGTGTGTCTTCAAAAATAACACGGCCTTTTCCGGCCCGGGCGTTGCCGTTATGATCCCTGATGGATATGTCCCAAAGCGCGTCCCAGCTGCCCACATCGCTCCAGCCGAATTCGGCAGGAATTACGAAAACGTTTTTGGCTTTTTCCATCACGCCGTAGTCGATGGAAATCGCGGGAAGCCGGCGATAAACGGCGGATACGGTTTTGGCTTCTGACGTTTTGCCCAGGACCTCTTTGATCGTCATCAGGCCTGCGTGCAGTTCGGGTAAATGTTGTTCGATCTCGCGCAATATGGCAGAGGCCTTCCAGACGAACATGCCGCTGTTCCAGTAAAAACGGCCGCTTTTAACGAATTTGCGGGCCAGGGCCGCATCCGGTTTTTCCCGGATCGATTTCACGCGCATCACGATTTCGCCGCCGATGCGTTCTCCGGAGGCGCCTCCCTCCAGGTATCCGAATCCTGTGTGCGGGCCCGCCGGTTCAATGCCGATGGTTACCAGTGCGTTTTTCTCTCTCGCTGCCTTGCTTGCCGCCCTGATCACCGTTCTGTACTTTTTGGGATTGCCGATGGCGTGATCGGACGGCAGGACGACCATGATATCGTCTTTGGCTTTCTTTTGAATGTGGATTGCGGCCAGACCGATGCAGGCGGCTGTGTTCCGGCCGACAGGTTCGATGATAATATTTTCGGCCGGAATGTCCGGCAGTTGTCGGGACAGTTCCCGCGCATGCTTTTTACCCGTCACGATGAGGATGTTATCGGGTTTGATCAGCGGTTTGATGCGGTCGACGGTTTCCTGAATGATGGTTCGGTCGCTGACGATATCCAGCAGGTGCTTCGGTTTTTTTTCGCGGCTTCTGGGCCAGAATCGCGTGCCCCGGCCTCCGGCCATGATAACTGCGTGCATGGGTTTTCTCCTTTTTTGATGCAGGGGCAAATCACGGGTTGGTCCCTGAAAAATATGGCCTCTACATAATACAATCCGGCTTGCTATTTCAAGCCCGAAAAGCTAATGGAACGAAACTGCGGCTGATGATTGTAGCGAGGTTCAAATGGTTGCTGAAATAATTTTGAAAAGCGGCAGGGATGCGGCACTTTTGCGCGGACATCCCTGGGTGTTTTCGGGCGCGGTGGCCGCGGTAAAAGGCCAACCGTCCGACGGTGATATCGTTGTGGCGAAGGACTCCAAAGGTCAGGCGTTGGCTCTGGGCTTTTTCAATCGCAAGACGGATATCGCCTTTAGGTTTTTAACCCGCAACTGCGAAGCGTCTGTGGACGAAGCGTTTTGGCATGAGCGCGTCGCGAATGCCGGAAGGCTCAGGCGCGCGCTGGTTTGCGAGAAAACCGATGCGTATCGGCTCATCAATGCCGAAGGCGACGGATTTCCCGGTCTGATTGTCGATGTCTATGCCGATACCCTGGTCGTTTCCATCACGACGGCCGGAATGGAAAAACACCGCAAGTCCGTGATCGATGCGCTGATCAGCCAGATGGCGCCTGCGCGCATTTATGAACAGAGCGCCGGGCGTTCACGCGGCTTGGAAGGCCTGGAAGAGCGAAAAGGATTTATTTCCGGTGACGATGCCCAGGGCGCCGTGCGGGTGAAGGAAAACGGTTTTCTGTTTGACGTGGATGTTGTCGGCGGTCAAAAGACGGGATTTTTTCTGGATCAGCGGGTCAACCGCGAGAAGATCGGTTCGCTTGTGCAAGGCGCGTCCGTGCTGAACTGCTTTTGTTACACCGGCGCTTTTTCCGTATACGCAGCGGCGGGCGGCGCGAAAAAAGTGGTTTCTCTGGATATCTCCCGATCCGCCTGTGCGGCGGCAGACGGACACATGCGCCTCAACGGTTTTTCGGTCGAAGACCATCCGACAGTCGAAACAGACGTGTTTCAATATCTGCGCGACATGCGGGAATCCTTCGATGTGATCATTCTCGATCCGCCGGCGTTTGCCAAAAACAGACGGGATGTGCCCAGGGCAACGCGTGGATACAAGGACATCAACATGCAGGCCATGAAGCGGCTGCCCGCGGGCGGACTGTTGGCGACTTTTTCCTGTTCCAACTTTATTGAAGAGGACCTGTTTTATAAAATTGTGCAGGGGGCCGCGCAGGACGCACGTTGTGCGTTTCAGCTTTTATCCAGACTGGAGGCGGGGCCGGATCATCCGCTGGCGCTCGGGCACCCGGAAGGCCGGTATCTCAAAGGACTGCTGCTGCGGAAAGCATGATCTCCGGGCGCTTATTTCGCACGCCCGGAGATCTGTTTGATCGTATTAATTTGCGGGCGGGGCAAGGTTGGCGGCGATGCGGTCATGAATGATGCCGGCCGCAAACCGGTTGCCTGCCACACCGGCTGAAACAGCCACCGAGGTCAGATTTTTTTCGATATATTCCACCCGGATAGTGACTTTTTCATCGGCGATAATGGTTTTGATTGATCCGCCGGAAATCTTTCTGTCTTTTTGAATATCCCACCCTTTCAAATCTGTGACGGCCTTTTCACAGGCCTGCCACACCGGCTCGACATCCGCCTTGTAGTGGGTGGTCGTAGAGCCGTCCTGATAGATGAATTTGCCCCCGCTGATGCCCATGACTTTGCCGCCCACCGTCATGGTCGCGCCGCATCCCGCGCACAGTAGCGCCGCCACGATGAAAAGCGATATTTTTATCTTCATGATACCAATCCCCTCTCTTTTGAAAATCTGTGATCGGTCAAGCCTGTATCGGCCGGACGTTTCCACTCAGGATGTAAACCGGATGAGCAGCGTGGAGACCACCGCCCACAGCAGGATGCCCGCGCTGATGATAATACAGGCGTAGGCCAGCAGCTTATGCCAGGCCGTTTCCTGCTTCTGGTCGTTGTAATTCATCAGCCAGGCCAGAAAAATGCCGGCCGCCAGTCCGCCACCATGCGCCCAGTTGTTGATGCCGCTGAAGATGAAACCGAAAATAATCAGGCCGACCACCCAGCCCAGCGCCTGCTTGAAGATGGCTTCGCCATAGGACCCGCCGCGAGTTTTTCCGTAATAGATGATCGCGCCGATGAGTCCGCAGACACTGGCGGACGCGCCGATGGTAAAGTGAACGCCGGCCAGCACAGAGAGGGCAAACCCGATGACGCCTGTGAGGATGTAGATGTTCACAAAACGGTGGATGCCGAATTCGCGCAGCACAAAAGGCCCCAGCTGATAGAACGCCATCATGTTGAAGGCGATGTGCAGAATGCCGCCGTGCAGAAACGAGGCGGAAACGAGCGTCCAGACACGGCCGTACTCAAAAATCGGCAGCGTTCCGGTGGCGCCCAGAAGAAGAAGGCTTTGATTCGACGGGGAGAGAAAATTAAACGGGCTGCCGCTCACAAAAATACCCCGCGGAAACAGAATCAGCGATAACGCAAAAAAGACGATGTTGATGGCGATAATGGTTTTAACCGGACCGAAGGCGAAAAACAGGTTCTGGAGTCTGCCGGCTTTGTCATGAATGCCGGGACGGATCAGTCCGCAGTAAGGGCAGGCCGGTTCATCGAGGCTGATCAGTTTTCGGCAGTTGGGGCATAAAATGGAATTTCTCGAAGCGCTCATTGGGCATCCTGATAATTTTAGGTGTTTTATTAACAACAATAGCTGAAGTTGTAAAGAAAAATACGGCCGTGTGTTGACTCCGCCGCCGGAATAGACGATATTGCCCCTGAAAGGTGGATGTATGCAGATCAAAGACCGGATGACCGTTCGCATTGAATCGATAGCCTTCGGGGGTGAAGGTGTGGCACGTGCCGATTCATTTGTGCTTTTTGTTCCCTTCACCGCGCCGGGTGATGTGGCGCACGTCGAAATCGTGTCGCTCAAAAAAAGATTCGGCCGGGCGCGGCTGATTTCACTTCAGGAGCCTTCAGCGCTCAGGGTAACACCGCAATGCAGCGCCTACGGCCTTTGCGGCGGCTGCTGTTATCAGCATATCGACTACGATCAGCAGCTCATCATCAAAAAAAATCAGATCAGGGACGCTTTTGTGAAAATAGGCCGGATGCCCGATCCACCGGCCGGTGACGTGATTCCGTCGCCTTTGCCTTACGCCTATCGCGGGAAGGCGGTTTTACACACGGGGAAAAAGAACGCGTCTTCACTGGGATTTATGGATATTTCCGGCGGGCGGCTTGCAAACATCCGGCGTTGTGAGATTATGGATGAAACCATCAACGATCAGATCCGGGCGTTTCGGCAGGGGCTCTCCGATTGGCCTGCCGATGCCGACATTACCTTCTGGTCCGGCGAGGGGGACGCGAAAGACGGTCCTGTGGTTCGGGCCGTTTCGGGCAGAGAGTTTCTGATTCCCCGCGATGGTTTTTTTCAGGCCAATTTGTTTCTGACAGACCGGATGGTGGCGGAGGTTGTCCGGCTGGTTTCGGGAAAAAAGATCGACACGCTGGTGGACGCCTGCTGCGGTTCCGGTCTTTTTTCCGTTTTTCTCGCGCCTTATGCAAGGCGTGTGATCGGCATTGAAATTCATGAAAAATCTGTCAAGTATGCAAGGCTGAATGCCGAAAGACAGGGTATGGGAAATATTGAGTTCCTTTGCGGTGACGTTGAAGATATCTTTTGCCGGATGGCTCAGAAAAAGGAAGCGGTGGACCTGATCCTTCTCGATCCGCCGCGCGCCGGGCTGAGTCCCGAAGTGCTTTTTGCAATCCGTGATGTCCGGGCATCCGGCATTATTTACATTTCATGCAATCCGGCCACACAGGCGCGGGATGTCCGGTTTCTTAATGACGCCGGTTATGATCTGGAAAGCCTTGTGCCGCTGGATATGTTTCCTCAAACACAACATATTGAGTTAATTGGATATCTGGAAAGAAGACGCATGTGACCTTTGCATGGTGCAGAAAGGACGCAAAGCAAAAAGGGGGAGCCTGATGACGTCACAAAGAGGCAAAACAAGGGCTGACGGCAATAAAAGTATTGACATATCAGGCCGATGGATATAGGCAGAGCATCCTAAGCTTCAAGATGAAAGTGCCAATGAATGACAAATGCCTTCGGGTACATGCACAAAGCGCTGGAAATCTTCTTCTGAAAACGGATACCCTCATTGCACTTTGTTCCAACTTACGATGCCGCTTGAGTTGCATGGCTTTTTTAACGAAGTCCTTGCCGGTGGCAAGACGGTTCCCCAAAAAATTAGTTTTCAAGCACCACAGCAATTGATTTGATCACGCAGGAGAATGGAATGATTCGTTTGATTGTGGCGGTTGACGGGATGACCTTTCAGGAAGCAAAGGACAAAGGCGTTTGGGCAGCCTTGAGCGACGCGCAGAAAAAGGATTTGATCTGGGGCGTTAAAATCAACGATATGCTTTTCGGCGGCGATCCGATGCAGATGATTGCATCATTAAAAAATGATTTCAATCTGGGCGTGATGGCGGATGTCAAGCTGCATGACATTCCGGTGCATATGGAAAGCAGCATGTCCAGGCTGGTGGACGCGGGTGCGGATATCGTCACGGTTCACTGCTCGGCAAATTTTCGCCCTCAAAATAAAAATCTTCTGAAATACATAGCGGGTGTGACGGCCTTAACCTCCTTCACCGATCTCGAAGTGAAATGGATTTACGACCGGAGCACGGAAGAGATCGTCCGCGCTTTTTCCGATATCGCTCTGATGAACGGGTATTCATACATTGTCGGTTCCGTGAAGGATTTGGGCTTCATTAAAGACAATCCCCTGAAAAAAATATCCACCGGCATCCGGCCCCTGTGGCATGCCGAACGGTATGATCAAGTGAGAATCGCTACGCTGAAAGATGCTGTCCGGTCCGAGGCGGATTATATTGTACTGGGGAGACCCATCCTGAAATCAGCGTCGATTAGCGGAGCAATTGAGAAAATCAGCGCGGAAATATCCTGAATCCCTGATGGTTGCGGGCGCCGGGGGTGATGTTTTGCGGCGGGTTGGATGTAAATGGCCATATGAAAAGTTTCAAGAAAACAAATTCTGAGCTGTTTCCGGAAGACGCGTGGGTTAAAGCCCCGTCGCTACCGGATTATCCGGCGGCCAACGGCGCAGACGAGACGGCCGGTGCCGAACAGGATCTGCCTGTGGGTACGGAAACGATCCTTTTCGTGGATGATGAAGCGGTTATTCTCGAAGTCAACCGGGATATTCTCGAGTTTTTAGGCTATCGCGTATTCACCGCGAACAGCGGTTACGAAGCCGTCGACATCTACCGTGAGAAAGGGAAAGAGATTGATCTGGTCATCCAGGACATGGTGATGCCCGGGATGAACGGCGCGGAAACATTTCACGCGCTTAAAAAAATGAATCCGGCCATCAAGGTCATTCTGGCAAGCGGTTACGTGATGAACAAGCAGATCGGGGCCGTCATGCAGCAGGGGTGCCGGGCATTTATGCAGAAGCCTTTCCGGCTCGAAGATCTGGCTTTTAAGGTCAGGGAAATTCTGGACAGTCCGTAAATGAAACGAATTTGAAATTTTAATAGCTTTCAGCGGGAAATATTGCTATTTTCCCCCGCGTACGGCAAAACCTATATTACAAGCATTCAAGGAGATGAAAAGATGGCATCGAAAAACAAGGAAGTAAGAATTCAGCAGCGCGAGAAACTGGAGAAGCAGTTGGCTTTGCGCCTGCAGAAACTGGCCGAAGGCGGGATTGACGGCGCCAAAGCGCAGAAAGACCCGACGGTTAAAAATTTGAAATCCCAGATCAGAGAAACCAATGTGCGCATTGCCACGATTGATAAAAGCGTGAAGCTCAACAATGACATGGCCGAAGCCAAGGCGCGGAAACTGGCCGAAAAAGAGGCAGAAAAGGCGCAAGCGTCAGCCGATGCGCCGCCGGAGAAGAAGAGCAAAAAGAAAGCGGCCGCAGAACCGGAGGCGGCAAAAAAGCCCCGCAAGAAGAAGGAAGAACCGAAGGCCTAGGCATCCTGAAAGAAAAAAAGGGCAAACTGTTTTTATTCAGTTTGCCCTTTTTATATTTTGGCGTCCCCACGGGGAGTCGAACCCCGGTTACAGGCGTGAAAGGCCCGTGTCCTAGGCCTCTAGACGATGGGGACGTCGAAAGCCTACCGTTTACATAAGTTGCGCCTTATATATTTTTCAAACCGGAATGTCAAGCATTGCGTCCATTTTTTTTTAAAGTTTGTTTTGCGGGGATAAAACAGGCGCTTTTCGCGTGAAATGATCAGATAAAACGGGAGGACTATGATGAAGATTCGGGATTATCGTCAGCCGGCGTATGACATCGATGAGCTGTTTTTGAACCGTTGGTCGCCTCGGGCCATGTCCGGCGAAGCGATCGGGCAGGACGAATTGATGGCTCTTTTTGAAGCCGCCCGCTTTGCGCCTTCATCCAACAACAACCAGCCCTGGCGATTTATTTACGCGCATCGGACGTCTCCCGCATGGGGGAATTTTTTCAGTCTGCTAAACGAAGGCAACCGGATCTGGGCGAAAAATGCGGCCACGCTCATTGTGGTGGTGTCCAAAAAAACGTTTGATTCCGG
>JAWOJC010000150.1:0-25204 GCA_046484315.1 Smithellaceae bacterium
TTGGCGCGCTTTAGCCAAAGCAAAATGTCATCCGTGTTGTCCAGCGAGATCAGCATCTCGCGTTCGAATCTCTCTTTGACATCGGTATTGTCGAGCGGAACCGCTTCTCCGCAGAACGTCAGTGGTTCACGAATGATGAGCCGTTCAATGATAACGGTCGCGGGGTGATGAAGTGTGATGGTTCCCGCGTATGCGGTAGCCCCCGCAAGAAATAAAACAACAGGCAAAAGCGCCCAGACAGCATTTCTTAAAAGATGCTTCAACGTTACTCCTCTTTATTTCGACTGCGTATCGGATTGAAAGGGTTTGGTCAGTCCGTCACGGATCTCCTTGAGTTCTTCCGTGGCACCTTCTTTTGCTTCTTTAGAGGTTTTCACGGCTTCGTCACGCGCCTCTTTGAGTCCTTTGGGAATTTCTTCCTTCATTTCCCTAACATCGCGGACAACCGCGTCCCTGCTTTCCTTGTAAATATTGACAGTGCCTTCTTTAACCCCTTTGGTTGTGTCCGCGATGGATTGCGCGGTGCTTTTGTCCGGCGAGGATTTCGTGTCCTCAGCCATACAGACGAACAGACCGGAAAACATCAGAATCCCGGCAGAAAAAAAACAAATCAATACCTGTTTCATAGGGTATCCCCTCCCAAAAATGTTTTCTCATTCGCTTTGCTTTGATTTTGACGGAGTATAGGCAAAATGAAAGCAATTGTCAAACGCTGGAATGTCCGGCGTGACAGTCGTCTTGGCTGCGTTATCACCACACCAGGCGACTAAGAAAAGCCTCCACCCGCGCAAACACATGAGAGGCAATATCTCCTCTGACAATGCCGTGCAGATGAAAGTGGATGTCATGATAAGTTTTGTCAGCAGAAGCGATCCGGTCAAATATCTTTTTACCGCTTCGCCCTTCGACTTTGGGGTCATGATCCGCCTGCATAATCAGCGCGGGCATCGAGAGGGAAGGGAGCATTTCGTATACTTTTTGCATCAACGCCTTGACCTCGACAATGCTATGGACAGGGCAGCGGTGATAGTTGATCTGCGGGTTGTCCGGATGGTTGACGACAAAATCCCTGCGCAGGCATTCGATGCCCTTCTTACGGAGAAATACATTCCACCGGTCAAACGGTTCGGCAAAAACGGCCGAAAGGCTTTTAAACTTCAAAGGGGCGTTGACGGAGATAACAGCCTTATAGGCCTTTGGTTTGGTGATAGCCTGATACAGCGCCAGTCCTCCGCCGGTTGAAAAGCCGGCCACAATGATCTGCTCGCAGCAGGTTTTCAAAAGGGTGTGTCCGCGGTTGACGGAATCCGTCCAGTCTCGGTGATTGCGCGTTGCCAGGTCCGCAGCCGACGTTCCGTGTCCTGCCAGTCTGGGGCCATAGACCGTGTAGCCATGCGCATAAAGAAAATCCGCCCACGGGCGGACCTCCTCCGGCGCCGCCATGAGGCCGTGGATCAAAAGCACGCCGCGATTTGAATCCGGATTGTGGAGCAGAAAGGGCTCGCCGACAGAACGGGGTTTTGTTTCCCCCGTCAGGTAATGTTCTTCATATTCCCGTTCGAAAAGGAGGGATTCCTGCGCAGCAAGTTTCATGCATTCGGCCGGGAGGGTCATCGCTTTAAAAAACCCCGACCCGTCAGGTGACGTTTTCAACATAGACGATGTAAATCATCGCATAGTGCAGTGCGCCGCCGATCAGGACCATGATGTGAAAAAGTTCATGAAAACTGAAGACGCCGGGAATAAGGCGAGGCTTTTTGGTCGCGTAGATCAAACCGCCCAGCGTGAAAAACAGGCCGCCCGCAACCAGCAGGACCTCCTGCGCGGGCGTCATAAAGGAAAGCATCCTGCGAAGTGGAATGATCGCGATCCATCCCATGATGAGATAAAAAATCGAATAAAGAATCCTGGGCGCCCGCGGGAAAAAAAGCTGGGAGACCAGCCCGAATCCCACAAGTCCCCATTGGATGGCCAGCATGGACCAGCGCCACGGACCTTCCAGGTACATATAGCAGATCGGGGTAAACGTGCCGGCGATCATGCAGAATATGGCAAGGCGATCCATTTTACGCCAGAAGGACAGTTCGTTATCTTCTTTTTTGAAGGCGTGGTACAGTGAGCTCGCTAAAAAAAGAAAAACCACTGAGAGGCCGTAGATTAAAGCGGTAACCAGCGCCGAGACCGAATAACTTGCGACCAGCGCTAAAAAAAACGTGCCGACCACCGCCGCGACGACACCGGCCAAATGCGAATAGAAATTAAATGCTTCCTGTGCTTTTCTGGGCATAATGTTTCCCTTATTTTTGTGAACCTTTTTCAATTTCTGCCAAAATACCAACTACTGCGTATCAGTAATTTCCGGATAAGACAATAGGCCGTAGAGAAAAGATTTCCATATCAGTATGATCGCCTTCGGATGGGAGCAGCGACTTTTTCTTGGGTTGCCGATGGAATGTCCGGCAGCCTTGTGCAGACCGGAATAACCTGTGTTTTGCCTTGACACCCGCGAGTGAAATTTTTATAGTTCGCCGCGAAAAGAAGATGTTTCCATTTTTTCATCAATGGCAAACAGAGGGGATGATGATGAATGATTTAAAACAGGGACGTGAACATTGGGCAACCCGCGCCGGTTTTATTTTAGCCGCCGCCGGTTCAGCCATCGGGCTGGGAAATATCTGGCGGTTTCCCTACATGACAGGTGAATACGGTGGAGCGGCCTTTATTGTTTTGTATCTGATTGCGATTGTGTTGCTTGGCTACCCATTGATTGTCAACGAAATGATTCTGGGCCGGGCGACTCAGCGCGATCCCGTGGGTGCTTTCAAGGCTCTCGCGCCCGACACCCCCTGGTGGCTTGTGGGCGCGCTCAGTGTGTTCACCGGCTTTATCATTCTTTCCTATTACGCCGTGGTTGCCGGCTGGTCCCTTGCTTATGTTTACAAGGTGGTGGTCGCCACGAGCGCGCCGGAAATAAACCACGCCGATGTGTTTACCCGTCATATCACCAGTGTGTGGGAACCGATCGTGTGGCAGGCCCTGTTTATGATTTTAACCGTGAGCATTATCGCTGCCGGCGTGGTCAAAGGCATTCAGAGATGGGTGACCATTCTCATGCCCATCTTGTTTGTGCTTCTGATCGCTTTAATCATCCGGTCGGTTACACTGCCCGGCGCAGGCGAGGGCCTTTCCTATTACCTGAAGCCGGATTTCAGCGCGGTGACAGGCCGAACACTGCTTGGCGCCATCTCTCAGGCCTTTTTTTCCTTAAGCCTGGGCATGGGCGCCCTCATCACTTACGGAAGCTATCTCAATCATCAAGATGAAATCCCGGGCAACGCCGCTTATGTGGTTGGCCTGGACAGCGCGGTGGCGCTTCTGGCCGGGCTGGCTTTATTTCCCGCCATCTTCGCGCTGGGATTCGAACCCGGCGCGGGACCGGGGCTTGTGTTTATCACCCTGCCCGCCGTGTTTGCGAAAATGCCTTTGGGCGCTATCTTCGGGGTGCTCTTTTTCTTTTTGCTTGGTATTGCCGCCCTGACCTCAGCCATATCGCTTCTGGAAGTGGTGACCGCCTGGTTGATCGATGAAAAAGGCTGGCATCGTCGTAAAGCCGCCATCTGGATGGGCGTGATCATTTTTATCGTCGGGCTTCCGGCGACCCTGGGGTACAGTGTTTTCAAAGATTTCACCTTTCCCGGCCTGGGCACGGACCTGCTGGACACATATGACTGGTTTGCCAACAGTATCTTCCTGCCGCTGGGCGGACTGCTCGCTGCCATATTTTCAGGCTACGTCTGGGGCATTAAAAACGCGCTGCACGAGGCCAATACCGGCAGGAAAAACTTTACCCTCGGAAAGGGCTGGGCGCTGCTGATTCGCTACGTTGTCCCCGCGCTCATTATCATCATCATGGCTGTAGGGATTTACGATTCCTTCGTTAAATAAAGCGAAAAAAAAGAAATTAAAAACGGTGACGCATGACAAAAGATGCTGCATTTACAGCAAAAGACAGGCAGACATTTCAGGCGCTGGGGTTGACGAAGCGTGACGTTGCACATCAGCTGGCGCTCTATACGCAGGGGCCGCGATTTCTCGACTTGCAAAGGCCGTGCACGGTGGGCGACGGGATTTTGTCCATCGGCGCGACACGGAAGAAAAAACTGATCGAACGGTATGAGGATGAAGCGGGAAAGTTTCGGATTTTGAAGTTTGTTCCCGCATCCGGCGCGGCCAGCCGCATGTTCGCGCGCTGGTATGCGGCAGCCGGGCAGGGCTGTTTCGGCAAGCCGATGCTGGATCGTGAATTCTGGCGGGGTCTGAAAAAAATGCCCTTCTTTTCCGAAATCGTTCAAAGCGAAGAGGCGCGAGCCTTTCTTGCAAAGAAAGATATTGAAGGGATGCTTCACTATATTTTGCTGGAAGACGGCCTTCAATACGGTTGGCTGCCCAAGGCGCTGATTCCGTTTCACGCCTGCGGGGATGCAACTCCCGCCAGGGCGATCGAAGAGCATCTGACGGAAGCGGCATGGCTCGTGAAAAACAAACGGGGACAGTGCCGTCTGCATTTTACCGTGTCCGCGGAGCATGTCGGGGCTATCAAAAAAAGGCTCAAGCAATCCGTGCCCCGCTATGAAAACAAACACGGTGTCCGGTTTAAAATTGATTTATCGGTTCAGTCCCCGTCCTCCAACCGTCTGGCGGTGGATGAACGTAAGCAGCCGTTCCGGGATCCAGGAGGAAGCCTGGTCTTCAGACCCGGCGGGCATGGTGCGCTGCTTGCCAACTTAAACACGCTTGAAGCGGATCTGATCTTCGTTAAAAACATCGACAATGTCGTGCCGGAAACCCGTCTGCCGAAGATTTTACCCTATAAAAAAATGCTGGGGGGGCTGGCGCTTGAGATCCGTGAGGCTGTGTTTTCGGCGCTGGACGATCTGGACACAGGGCGTGTGTCACCCGCGGACATTGCTCGTTTGACGGATTTCTGCCGCCAGACGTTTTTTATGGATTTCGGCTCAGATTTTGATAAGGCCACGCTTGCGGAAAAGAAAAAAACGCTTTTTTTACTTTTGCACCGCCCGCTCAGAATCTGCGGGATGGTGCGCAATGAAGGCGAACCGGGCGGCGGGCCTTTCTGGGTGGCAGGGAAGGATAAAACGCAAACGGTGCAGATTGTCGAATCGGCGCATGTGGATTCCTCAAATCCCCGCCAGGCGGCCGTCTGGTCGAGCGCGTCCTACTTCAATCCGGTGGACATGGTCTGCTGCATCAGGGATTTCCGGGATCGTCTGTTTGATTTACAAAAATATGTAGATCCAGATGCGTATCTCATCAGCGCCAAAACGGAAAAAGGGCGAACGCTTCTGGCGCAGGAGCTGCCCGGCCTTTGGAACGGCGGCATGGCCCGGTGGAACACGATCTTTGTCGAATTGCCGATCAACGTATTTAATCCGGTTAAAACAGTGGATGATCTGCTGCGCCCTCAGCATCAGTCATCGGGAAAAAAGAAAAAGATCAAAGCATGAGCCGCTGACATTCTTCTTTTTCCAGTGCCCGGGACAGCAGCGTGGTCGCTTTTCCGCCCTTGCGGCAGATAACGCTGGCTTGTGCATCATCAGGCGCGTCGGAATAACGCACACACAGCGCGGCAGCCACTGCCTTTGCCGATTCATTGCCGTAGGGCACCAGGACGCTGGGGCCCGCATAATCCGCCATAAAGCACACCAGGTCATTTTCTTCCATTAGTTTGCGCATCCGGTCATTATCTGCCTTGTTACGACCGACGATAATTTTAGTGCCGTCTTCGGTACGGAAATGCCGCCCGTATTTCAACAGTTCATAGTCGCGGATTTGACGGTCTTCTCCCCGTGCCATCAGATCGCGCAGTCTTACGGAAAAGATCGGGTCGGTCAAAAGGCAGCCGCCGGCAGGGGGCGGATAGCTGCGGATACCGAACGCTTCCGCCAGGCGCATCTGGTCTTTGCGACCGCGTCCGGAAATGGCCAGAAGTTTGGATCTGTCGATTCGGCCGTCTGTTTCCGCTTCAATGGGGGAAAGCAGCTGTGCCGACAGCGGTCGTAAAATACGATTGGCGTAACCCGAGTTTTTGGCCACGACAAAGAGCGATTGTTTGGTCTGCGACATAGGTCTTTGTCCAAGCACTTCGCCGGTGACCAGAAAGTCGACGCCGGTGGCGATCATTCTGTCACCCGCGATCTTCAGCATGAGGGTGTGGCAATCAATGCAGGGGTTCATGTTTTTACCGAAGCCGTAGCGCGGGGATTTAAGCATGTCCAGGTGCGGGCCGGTGATGTCCTCAACTGCCAGGGGCAGTCCAATCTGACGGGCCGATTCTTTGGCCCGGGCCGGGCCGAAAAAAGGGGTGGCAAAAGACAGGCACAAAACGTCGATATTCTGCTGATGGACGAGCAGGGCGGCCAGCATGCTGTCGAGTCCGCCCGAAAATAAAACAATGGCTTGGGTCATGTTGCTGTTTCCTTCTTAAATAAAAGCGCCGCGGCAGACTGACCGCAGCGCTTTACATGAATGGTTTGTAGAGTGACCGCCTCAATACCGGATGATATGGGCCGACCAGTTTTCCTGCAACAGGCCACGAAGTTGATCGTCAAAATCAAAGTGGACGACGTAGAGGTCTTTGTCCATTTTAATTTTGGTGCCGCCAAAGCCGATGTGGTACGGCGGCTGGTTGACATCCAGGCCGGAGAAGGAAAAGTAGCCTGTCGTAAAAACGAATGAAAAGGCCCGCAGAAGTGTTTCCATGTTTTTAACAGGGTCATCCTTATCGGATATGAAGATGATTTCGTTGCCTGCTTTTTGGAGAATGCCGATGAATTGCGGCGGCAGATTCCGCGAGAAGATAAGATGCGGCCTGTCTCTGTGGGTGACGACAAGGTCCGCCTTGATCGAAAGATTAAAACCGTCTTTGGCGATGTCGAAGACCTGAACGTCGATGTCACGGGCGGCATCGTAATCCAGATAACTCAGAAGGGCGTAGGCAAAATCGGACGCTGTCGTTGCGGACAAAACAGGCAGAGGATCGATTGAATAGATTTCCTGGGGCCTGCCCACCAGCCCTTTTTGCGGCGAGATTTCCGTAATCATCAGATTATTTTGACGTGCGAAGTTGATGAAGGCCCGGGGAAGCAGGGGGGCGTCTTCATAAACGAATCGCAGCGCCTGTGAGAGGGGATGGGCGACGGAGGGGTTTTTCCGTGTGATCAGCCAGTCCACGACGATTTCCGCTGGCGGCGAGGTGCCTGCCGAAACGGGCTTGTCGGCTCTGGCAAATTCAAATGAACGATCCGTTTGAAAAATTTTCTTCAGGATCATGACGAGATCGTCTTTGTTGTCCAGCGTGATCAGATGATGACTTTTCCATTTTTCCCTGAGAAACTTCTTTAACTGGCGGTGAGCGCGATTTTCCAGATCCAGTAAAATGGTGACCCCGGTCGGCAGTTCGATGACCGGAATCATGGCGCAATCAATTGTCCACTGTTCTGTGGCTGAGACTGGCAGGTAATAGTTGCCGTTGGTGAGCATGGTGCCATTGAGCTGCGTGATGATATGTTTGATGACGGCCATGCGTGCTTCAGGCGACATGATGAATGGTTCCTGGCGCGTTGCTATTTCGTTACGGATGGCAGGTGCTTCGTCCGTCGGCATGAAAACCGTGACGGGTTCGATCTTTTCTACGGGGGCTGCGGTCCGACCCGAAACATCGGGAAGACGGATCATCTGGCCTGCATATATTCTATTGACATCGGTGATCGACGGATTGAGTGATTTGATCGCCTGAAGCGTGCTTTGTGTGTTGGCGCGAATGGCCAGTTCGCGGTGAACGATTTTAATCAGGCTGTCGCCGCTTTTTACGCGATAGGCTTGTCCGGCGGTCCTTTCCGGTGCAACCGTTTGCGCCGGCAGAATCTTTCGGGTCGGGTCGGGAATGTCGGCTAGAACTTTTCCCGGAAGCACAAGGTCTTGTCCCGTGCGCAGCATGTTGAGATCGCTGATATCGGGGTTGAGCTCTTTGATGGTTCGGTACAAATTAGGAATGTCTCTTTCGCGGACATCCGGCAGTTTCCGGATGATGGCCGAAATCATATCGCCTTTCTGCACTGTGTAGATTTGAAGATCTTTTCTGGCAATGGCGGTTTTGCTGAATGTGAGCTGCGCGGTATCTTCAGCGGCCGATGCCGAATGGATCGCACCCGCGAGGGAGCAAAGCATCGCAATCAAAACCGTCACAAAAAATTTATTCATTTATTTGCGTTCCTCCGGTCAGAGTATCATGATCAATGGGGGTTAATTACTTTAAATGATTGGAAAAGTCAAATACAATCGGGGCTGCAAGCGCAGCTTTGTCCAAGCGTTTAGCGCGTGCGTGCGTATTCAGATGACTTTTTTTATCGCGGCGGTGACAACGTCCATCTGAGACTCATCCGGTTCCCGCTGAGAAAAAATGCAGGAGAGAAAATGTGGGTTGCATGTTTGACTGCGAATGTTATAATGCCGCGCAATCTAAGGAGGACACAATATGGCGTCACTGGATTCATCCGCCGCTTTCATCAAGGAGTATCAGGAACGGTTTGAAAAGAAACTCAAGGATCAGGAAATATCGATTCTGGAGCACTGGAAAGGCCAGCTCGATAAAATAGAGAGTATGAGACCGGACAGCATCGCGTCGTTACAGGGGCAGCTGAAAAAAATGTCGGACATGATGTCGACCCGGATCAAAGTGCTCAAGAAGGGCTGACATGGACAGTATTGCGGATTTTCTCTTTGAAACGGGGATGTTGTCCAAAACACCCCGTAGCGGGTATCAGTTTCTGGGCAGCGGTCGGGAATCGGTGGCGGAGCATATACTGCGCACGGTGTTTGTCGGCTATGTGCTCTGTAAGCTCGATGAGAGCCTCGACGAGCCGCGTGTGCTGAAAATGTGTGTCCTGCACGATTTGCCGGAAGCGCGCACCGGCGATATGAACTATGTCAATAAAAAATATGTGGACGTGGACGAGGCCAAAGCGGTCAGAGAACTCACGGAAGGTCTGTCCTTCGGCGGCGACATTCGTCAGTCCATTGACGAATTCAACACCAAAGAAACGCGAGAGGCCAAAACCGTCCGGGACGCGGATCAGATCGCACTGATCCTGCAATTGAAGGAATATGGCGATCTGGGCAACAAGTATGCCGACGAATGGATCACATACGCAATTAAAAGGCTGACGACGGATGCGGGTAAAAAACTCGCCGACCGGATTCTTCAAACGGATTCATCCCGCTGGTGGTTTAAGGACAAAAGCGACTGGTGGATCAACGGAAACAACGGCTGAACATTCATTACAGCCCGGGAGATATCTGCATGAAAAATAAAATGTACGCGTTGACACTGCTCTGGGTTCTGGCCGTTGCACTGGCTGGCTGCGCCAATCCCCTGAGGATGCCCGGGGGGCAAGTCATTGCAAAACCGGATGAATTTTCACATGTGTACGAAGCGAAAGAGATTCATGTTCTGCGCGCCGTCGCGGGGGTGTTGAAAGAAAAGAAAATCGGTAGAAATGTCGTCGTGGACGAGAAGCAAAACCGCGTCGATTCCGAATACGTGGAATCCGGTGATTGGCGGACAAAAACTGCCGCTCGTGTTGTGAAGCGCAACTGGCGCGAATGCGAACTGACGCTGATTGTGACAACCGAAAAGAAAACGAAAACCGGTTGGGAGCTGCGAAGGCTGCTGGGCGCGGAGCAGTACGCTACATTTTTCAGTGTGATTGAGTTAAGAATATACGAAGAAATGGCCAAAATCAAATAGGCGTTTTATTTTAATTTTGAAAGGGAGACAGTATGTACACCAGAGCTAAAATGTCATCCATACTGACAGAGTTCAAGAACTTCGCCCTGAAGGGCAACGTGGTGGACCTGGCGATTGCCGTGATTATCGGTGGCGCTTTCGGCAAGATCATTGATTCGCTGGTCAAGCACGTCATCATGCCCGCTATCAGCCTGATCATGCCCGGCGAGCAGAGCTATCTGGCCTGGAAGCTGGTGGTGAATGGAAAGGAACTTCCCTACGGTTTGTTCATCGGAGAAGTTATTAATTTTCTGATTGTCGCTTTGGCTTTGTATATTTTTATTGTGAAATTTTTAGGGATGATCATTAAAAACAAGAAGGAAGAAGAAGTCGTGCCGCCCCCGCCGACGAAGGATCAGGAGTTGCTGATGGAAATCAGGGATCTGCTCAAAAAGTAAGAAGCAAAGGCCGGCGAATAAGCCGTCTGCATTCGGTGGGCGATCGTTGGATGCAGACGGCTTCATCATTTATTCCACGGTAAACGAAACTTCCTTCAGGACCTGACCCTCCGCGTCGCGGATTTCAACCTTCCAATGGCCTGTCGCCTGATGCAGAGTCTTTTCGGCTCGGGTCCGCCAGCGTGAACCGGCTTTCAATACCAAAGCAGTCCGGTGAATTTCTTTTCCTTCATGAATCCAGGCGAACGTCACGTTCGTGTCCTGTTCAACATGGACGACTTCGAGAAAACAATAAACCTTCGGCGTGTCCGCGGGGAATGTGTCCGCAGCACCGACAGGTTCTCTGTCCTCGATACCTGTGGCCACGACCAGTCGTTGGATCGTAAAGCCGGTTGTTTTATCCTGTGCGCAGGCTGAAAAGGCGACACCCATCGCTAAAAACGCGACGATCATGGAAATAAAAACACGTTTTTTCATGCTGTCCTCCCTGTTTAAAAAAAGTTTTTAAGCCGGCCTGGGCCGGGGCCTTCATGAAAAATAAGACGGATCATCATTAAATGGTTGTAATGCGCCGCATTATATAATAGTCAGTCGCGCAAAGGCAAATAATAAAAACAAGAGACAGGCCATGACGCAGGATTCTCAGGAAAACCATGTATTGTGCAGGCGTTTCAAATCAATGATGTCCATTGTGCTGAATCGTCCGCGTGTGATTAACAGCCTCAGCGAAGACATGATTGACCGCATCGACGCGTTGCTTGATCAGGCCATTGCGGATGATCAGTGCCGGTTCGTGCTTTTTTACAGCACCAGTGAGAAAGGGTTCTGCGCGGGCGGAGACGTCAAGGTATTGGCCAGGCTGGGTGCGCGCGGGCATTACGAAAAGCTGGATTCGTTCTTCCGGAAGGAATACGCGCTGGATCTGAGGCTGCATTTGTTTTGTAAGCCGGTGGTGGTTGTGGCCGACGGGATCACGATGGGCGGCGGTCTGGGCATTACCGCCGGCGCAGATGTCCGGATCGCGACGGATCGCACGCGCATGGCCATGCCGGAAACCAGGATCGGTTTTTTTCCGGATGTCGGCGCCACCGGATGGATGTTTTCGCGCTGTCCGGAAGGATATCCGGAATATCTGGGCCTTACAGGCTATGAGATGCAGGGGCGTGAATGCGTTCGACTGGGCCTGGCCAATTATTACATGCCATCCGGGAATATTCCCCTCTTGATCGACGCACTCGAACAATATGAACCGGACGGGCGTTTTTCCAAAGAGGAAACCACGGAGAAAATTATCGGAAAAGTATCAGGCTATTTTAATCAGGTGATTCCTGCAGATCAGGACATGGACCGCTGGGTGGCCAAATACTTTGCAGGGAAATCCGATCTTTTACGGCTTCTGAATTCTCTGTCGCAATGCACCGAGCAGCAGACGCATTGCGCCGAGGTTTTTTCAAGCATTAATGAACGCTCTCCCACCGCCCTGGTTCTGGCGCTGAGGCTGATGCGTTATAATGAAGGACGGGCAATCACGGACGTTTTCGCCACGGAACTCAATGCAGCCCGGTTTATTACAAGACACCCGGATTATATTGAAGGCATCCGGGCCAGACTCATTGACCGTGACGACAGGCCCGTTTGGAAGCCGGACCGCATCAATCAGGTCAGTTTGTCCGGCTTTGTCCCTTAAGACTCATGCGCGTCGTCGCGCATGAGGAAGCTGCAGGATCGATAGATGTCCGAGCTATTGTTATTTCTTGTGGTTACGGAAAAATCCCATCAGAAATTCCGTATCCTTGGGTGAAAGATCAAATTTGAAGACGGCTTTTTCAATCACCATGTGAATCGGCTGGGTGCTGTTGTCATCCAGGCTGCCGGAGATCCATTTTATTGCTTTCTGAATGTTTTCACCTTCGGGCATCGCTGTGGCCATAGTCGTTAAACCTCCTGTTTTGATATCAACTTGTGCGGTGAGGCCTGACAAGCGCATAAACGCATCAGAACCTGATGGCATTCATACTACATTCCGCCGCAAAAATTAACAAAATTTTCAATTCATTTGACAATAATGTATTTGTCGTTAATATGACCGAAATCGTGTAAGCGAAAAAACATGCAGCACAAATGAGGAACCCTATGAAAAAATCTTTCGGATCCCTGGCCCTTGTATTTCCGACGCCCGTTTGGGTTGTCGGCACGTATGACAAAGACGGCAGGCCCAATGCAGCCACGGTGGCCTGGGGCGGCCTTTGCAGTTCGGAACCGCCCTCCGTTGCCATTTCATTGAGGAAATCAAGATACACCTATAACAATATCATGGAACGACAATGCTTCACCGTCAACGTACCTTCGGGAAGTCAGGCGGATATTGCGGATTATTGCGGCATCGTATCGGGAAGAAATGCGGATAAATTTGCAGCGGCAAAAATCACCGCTGTAAAAAGTGATACGGTGGACGCGCCTTATATTGAAGAATTTCCAATGAATCTGGAATGCCGGGTTTCCGGCATTATGGAAGTCGGTATCCATATGCATATTGCGGCTGAAATCCTTGATGTTAAGGTGGACGAACCTGCCCTGGGGCCGGACGGACTGCCGGATATCACAAAAATCAATCCACCGGTTTATGCGCCGGAACGCAAGGATTATTACGGGATCGGCTCATACCTGGGCAAAGCATTTTCTCTCGGTAAAGCGATTAAACAGACAGAATAGCACTTACAGAACCATTGCTGGAGCGTTTAAAAAATAAATCGGAAAGGAGAAAAAACATGTCAAAATCAATCAAGGGAACAAAAACAGAGAAAAATCTACTGGCGGCTTTTGCCGGCGAATCGCAGGCAAGGACCCGGTATACGTACTTCGCCAGCGCCGCGAAGAAGGAGGGATTCGAGCAGATTTCACACATTTTCATGGAGACGGCGGAAAATGAAAAAGAACATGCCAAAATCTTTTTTAAATATCTCGAAGGCGGGGAAGTGGAAATTACCGCCGCCTATCCTGCGGGCGTGATCGGTGACACGAAAAGCAATCTCGAAGCGGCGGCTGCCGGTGAAAATATGGAATGGACCACATTGTATTCGGATTTCGCCAAAGTGGCCAGGGAGGAAGGTTTCCCGGAAGTGGCCCGCTCTTTTGAGCAGATCGCGAAAGTCGAAATGTTTCATGAAAACCGCTATCGCAAATTGGCTGCCAATATTGCTAAAGGCGAAGTCTTTAAAAAGAAGGAGACAACCCGATGGCACTGCATCAACTGCGGGTTTGTCCACGAGGGACCGGAAGCGCCTAAAGAATGTCCGGCCTGCCGCCATCCGCAGTCGTACTACGAAGTGCTGGCTGAAAATTTTTAAACCGGGTGGATGTCCCCACTGCGCACTTGAACAGCCCGCCCGATTCGAGGCGGGCTGTTTTTTGTTTAGTGCTTTTCACCGGCTTTCCAGAACCGCGTTTGAAAAACCCGCCGTTTCTTGCCGCAGCACTCGTTGTGCTTGACAGTCAGAGAAAAATGCCCTAGATTGGCGCAGTTTTTGCCCAGAGGAGTTCGTAACGTATGTCCACAAAAAAGCAGCGTCGGTCTGTGAATTTTAAAGACCGGAAAAAAAAGAAATCCACCCGGATAGCCTATCTGGTCGCCATCATCGCAGGGGTTGTTTTACTGCTGGTGATCTTCTTTGTGATTTTGTTCAACGCGCTGTTCCCGCCGGTGGGAACGCAGGCCTCAAAGAAGGAAAGGCAGCCCATGGAAATCTATTTTTCCGATGCCCAGGAACTTTTCCTGGTGGCGGAGAAACGCTATATTTTTAAAGAGAACGATCCCGCAAAGCAGGCCGGAGAAATTGTCAACGCGCTGCTCGAAGGTTCCAAGGCCGGTAACGTCAATACCTTTCCGACCGGCGTCACCCTGCATGATGTCCGGGTGGATAAAGACGGTGTCGCGCACGTGAATTTTTCGGAAAGTCTTTTAAGCGCGCATCCAGGTGGTTCCACGGCGGAAATGGCCACCATTTACTCGTTGACCAATACACTTGCCCACAATGTCCCCGACATCAAAGCCGTCCGCATTCTGGTTGAGGGTCGGGACATCCAGTCCATGAAGGGCCACATCTCGACAAACAAGGCATTCCGGCCGGATCCCGGGTTACTGGTTGCGGCAAAAGAAAGAAATAACTAGATATTCCTATGGCTCCCAAATCCAAACTATCCCGGATACGCAATATTGGCATTGTCGCCCATATCGACGCGGGCAAGACGACAGTCAGTGAAAGAATTCTTTTTTACACCGGCAAATCCTATAAAATGGGCGAGGTTCATGACGGCGAAGCGGTGATGGACTGGATGCCGCAGGAGCAGGAACGCGGCATCACCATTACCTCTGCCGTGACAACCTGTGAATGGAAGAATGCCGAAATCCATATCATTGACACGCCCGGGCATGTTGATTTCACAATCGAAGTGGAAAGATCCCTGCGTGTGCTTGACGGCGCGGTGGTGGTATTCTGCGCGGTCGGCGGCGTTGAGCCTCAGTCTGAAACCGTTTGGCGTCAGGCGGATAAATACGGTGTGCCTAAAATCGCGTTTATCAATAAAATGGATCGTATCGGCGCCGATTTTTTTCATGTGGTCGAGATGATGCGCGAGCGGTTTCATTCAACACCGGTTCCTGTGCAGATTCCCGTGGGGAGCGAGGCCGCGTTTCGCGGGGCGATTGATTTGATTGAGCAGAAGCTTCTGACCTGGGATGACAGTTCTCAGGGTGCGGAATATTCGATTCAGGATATCCCGGAGGAACTTGCCGCGCAGGCCCAAGGCGAGCGCGAAAAGATGATAGAGACCTTGGCGGACTGTGACGATGAACTGGCTGAGGCGTATCTGGCCGGGCAGGACATTTCAGTCGCGCAGATTCACGCTGCGCTGCGCAAAGCGACGATTGGCCTGAAAATCGTGCCGGTGTTCTGCGGTTCGGCGCTGCGCAACAAGGGCATTCAATCCGTGTTGGACGCGGTGATTCAATATCTTCCCTCACCGGAGGACATCCCGCCGGTGAAAGGCATCAATCCGAAAACAAAGGAAGAAGAAATCCGCCAAAGCTCGGATAAAGAACCGTTGGCGGCGCTGGCGTTTAAAATCCAGATCGATGAAGGGCGCAAACTTACCTATCTGCGCATATATTCCGGTTCGATTTCAGCCAACGGCGACGTTTACAACGTGGCGAAAAAGAAAAAGGAAAAAGTCGCCAGGCTCTTGCGCATGCACGCCAACAAGCGCGAGAGAATCGACAGGGCGTCCGCGGGCGAACTGATTGCCGTTTTGGGTCTGAAGGACACGACCACCGGCGACACCCTTTGTGATGAAGCACATCCGATTGTGCTCGAACAGATGGAATTCTACGAGCCGGTGATCAGCCAGGCCATTGAAGCCAAAACGCCTGCGGATCAGGAAAAACTGGCCCAGGCGCTTATCAAACTGGCCGATGAAGATCCCACCTTGAGAATCAAGTACGAAGATGAAACCGCTCAGACGGTGATTTCCGGCATGGGCGAGCTGCATCTGGAAATTATTGTGGACCGTCTGAAACGTGAATTCAACGCGCAGGTCAACGTGGGCCGGCCGCGTGTCGTTCATCGGGAGACCATTCAGAAATCAGTGGAGATTGAAGGTATCTTCGAAAAAGAACTGGGTGACAAGAAACATTATGGCCGGGTGCGTATCGCGCTTACGCCGCGAAAACGGGGCACGGGCAGCGAGATTATTAATCAACTTTCAGAAGACATGATTCCCGTTGATTATCACGCGGCGATTGAAGAGGGCCTCAAAGAGGCGATGATGAGCGGCGTTTTGGCCAGTTATCCGGTGATCGACGTTGAAATCAAACTTCTTGCGGGTTCCTACCGGGAAAGCGAATCATCCCCGCAGGCGTTTAAAATTGCCGCAGCCACGGCGTTTCGGGACGGATGTCAGGCGGCTGATCCCGTCATGCTCGAACCGATCATGATGGTCGATATCATTACACCCAGCGAATTTACAGGCGACGTCATCGGCGACATCAACGCAAGACGCGGCGAAATTCATGCGGTCAATCCCAAAGGGCCGGTTTCCGAAATCAAAGCCAAGGTGCCGCTCAAAGCCATGTTTGGTTATTCCACCGATTTGCGTTCCGCCACCCAGGGTCGCGCTGTCTTCTCCATGCTTTTTGAAGAGTATAATAAAGCGTAGCGATTGGCCCTCCACTGCCGGTGATGTATGCACCCGTATTGGACTCTCTTTTTTAGAAGGGGGATCGATTGAAAGATATCCAGCGAAATACCATTCTTGATTTGACCAAACCCCTCGACCCGTCTTTTCGTCCTTTTTCATCGGGAAAATACAGCGATCCGCCGCTGGAGATGGCGGACTGGAGCGCAATTGCCCAGGAAGGTTTTCGCGTTTCGCGGCTTTCAATGGGAACGCAAAGCGGGACGCATCTGGATGCGCCGGCGCATTTTCTGGAAGGCGGCGCGACGCTGGAGTCCCTTTTGCCGGATCAGTTGATCGGCAGCTACTTTTTGCTGGATCTTTCCCCGCATCCTGAATCCACACCTATCAAAAAGAGGCTTGAAGCATATCGACAGGAGAATATTCTGTTTTTAAGAACCCCTGCAAATCTGACCTCGCAACTTTCCCGAAATGATTTGCAGACAATTCTTTCCCTTCCCCCGGTGCTGTTGATCTTATCTGGTGATATCGGCATAGAGAGCCATGGGCCTTACACGTTTCATCGCCTTGCGGCGCAGGCGGGAAAATTTGTGGCGGAAGATCTGGATCAGCAGGCCGCCCGTTTTGTGCCTGCTTACGGCGAGATATTCGCTCTGCCGTTACGCCTGACAGGTGTCAGCGGTTCTCCCTGTCGTGTGATCGTCAGATATCCTGCGGTCACATAGAGGTGGCACGATGGTTATTCCCGTATGTTTTGTGCCCATCGTTGATGAAAAAGGAAAGACGTATTGATGCAGCAAGGGTGATCGACGGCTTATTCGTTATCCGGTTTCAGATACGGCAGGGCCAGCTGCACTTTTTTCAGCGCCTGTTTTTCTATCTGGCGGGCGCGTTCGCGCGTGATGTTGTATTTATCTCCGATTTCCTGAAGGGTCAGCGGATCGTCCGCCATGACACGATGCTGGATGATATAGCTTTCCCGTTCGTTGAGGTTGGCCAGGGCACCGGCGATATCGCGTTTGACCAGGCTTCTTTCTTCATGCTTGATTAATGACACTTCCTGATTGTCGCCGTCATGGGTGAGAAAATCGAGATGGGAGGTTTCGCCGTCGTCACTGATAAATTCATTGAGCGACAGATCGCGTGTGCCCATGCGTAAGTCCATCTCGGCGACTTCCGATCCTTTCACGCCCAGCGATTCGGCGATTTCACTGAATTCGGGATTCTTTTTCGAAAGGGTTTCCAGCTGCTTTTTGGCCTGGCTTAATTTGAAAAAAAGCTTTCGCTGAGCCTGGGTCGTGCCGATTTTGACAATACTCCAGGATTTGATCAGGTAATTCTGAATATAGGCGCGGATCCACCAGACCGCGTAAGAGATTAGACGGTAGCCTTTGTAGGGATCGAACTTTTTCACGGCATGAATCAGGCCGATGTTGCCCTCCTGGATGAGATCGGCAAGTTTGAATCCGTAGTTGCGATATTCATGGGCAATTTTCACGACAAAGCGCAGATTGGAAACAATCAGCTTTTCGGCCGCTTCCATGTCATTGTACTTTTTCAGGCGCACAGCCAGTTTGAATTCCTCCTCCGGGGTCAAGAGGGGAAAACGATTGATCTCACCTATGTATATGTCCAGAGTACCGGTGACGACGGGCAGTTTCAACGCTCGGTCCTCCAAAATGAATTCAAAAGATGCATAAGCGTTTTGTATCGGAGAGTGAATTTCCGGTCAAGTAGTTTGTTTGTCCTGTTCTTGACAGCAACGGCCTCAATGTTTATTGTAGCTCTAAATTAATCGAAGGAATTGAAATGAAATCAATCAATAAGACGATGCTTGATTCGGCCGTGAAACTTGCGCGCGACGTCAAGGCTGGGTGTGTGCTTTTATGCACGGATGTAAAAGCCGAACTTCTGGAGTTGCAAGAAGATGTGAAAAATTCCGTTCGTTTCGTTCTGGTGGTCGGGGAGGATGAAGAATTACCGGAAAAACTTGCGGATTATGTGAAGAAACTGGATATTCCCAGTGTCAATCTGACACGGGTTGGGAAAATAAAAATAGCTATTGCCAAGGGTATTGTGCTGGGCATGTTTAAAAAAGGCGACAAGATTATCTGCCTGTCCGGTGTGCCGAAATTCGGTTACGCAGACAGCATCTTCTTTATCGATGTGGGACGCGAGTTTGAAATTCTGACGTCCGACTTTATCAATGACGTCATTGAGGCCGTGCAGCCGGAGGTTTTCAACGCGGCGCTGAATATTGCCTGCGAACTGGCCGCGCAGGGCCGAGAGTCGCGTAAAGTCGGCACCATTTTTGTACTGGGTGACGATGAAAAAGTAATGCAGTTTTCCAGGCAAATGATCATCAATCCGTTTCAGGGATATTCAGAAGAAGAGCGCAATATCCTGAATCCGGAACTGGAAGAAACCATCAAGGAATTTTCCGCAATCGACGGCGCGTTCGTCATTAAATCCAACGGTGCGATTGTGACGGCCGGACGCCATCTGAGCGCCGCACTCGACAGCAAGGATATGCCGTCGGGCCTGGGCAGCCGCCATATTGCCGCAGCCGGTATTACCAACGTCACCAAAGCCGTGGCGATGGTGATTTCCGAATCGTCGGGCAATGTCAGTGTCTTTAAAAACGGCAAATTGTTTGTCACCATTGAAAAACCTGTGGAATAAGGAAGAGGGTGCCTATGAGATTCGATAAATTTACGCTAAAAGTTCAAGAAGCGCTTCAAGACGCGCAAACGCTGGCTGCTTCACTGGGCCATCAATC
This sequence comes from Smithellaceae bacterium, assembly GCA_046484315.1. Taxonomy (GTDB): domain Bacteria; phylum Desulfobacterota; class Syntrophia; order Syntrophales; family Smithellaceae; genus UBA8904. Next base: position 19,232 of record JAWOJC010000150.1, read on the forward strand.
GATTGAACCTGAGCATCTTCTGGTTTGTCTGTTGCGTCAGGAGGAAGGCATCGCGGGCGCCATCCTCAATAAACTCAACGCATCGCCGCAGAAGATTGAACAGGAATTAAACCAGTATCTCAAAAAACAGCCTAGTGTTCAGGGTGCGGCGGCCGGGCAGGCCTACCTGAGCGGAAGGCTCAACCAGTTGTTCGATCGGGCGATGACCGAAGCGGCGCAGCTCAAAGACGAATATGTAAGCGCCGAACATGTCCTCGTGGTGATTGCTGAAGAAAAAGGCGGGCAGGCGGGCAAAATTCTGCGCCAGGCAGGTGTCACCAAAGACCATATTTTCAAAGTGCTCATTGATATCCGGGGCAATCAGCGTGTAACCGATCCCAACCCGGAAGGAAAATATCAGGCCCTGGAGCGCTACGCGAAAGATTACAATGAACTGGCCCGCAAGGGATTGTTTGATCCCGTGATCGGCCGCGACGAGGAAATCCGCCGGATCATGCAGGTGCTGTCGCGGCGCACCAAGAACAATCCGGTGCTCATAGGCGAACCGGGTGTCGGCAAGACGGCCATTGTCGAAGGTCTGGCGCAGCGCATTGTTAACGGCGACGTGCCGGAAAATCTGAAAAACAAACGCGTGATCGGCCTGGATGTCGGCGCGCTGATCGCGGGCGCGAAATACCGCGGCGAGTTTGAAGAACGTCTGAAGGCGGTTCTGAAGGAAGTCATCAGTTCCGAAGGCGAGATCATTCTTTTTATTGACGAAATTCACACAGTCGTCGGCGCAGGCGCGGCGGAAGGATCCATGGACGCCTCAAACATGCTCAAGCCGGCGCTGGCGCGAGGTGAACTGCGCTGTGTCGGTGCGACCACGCTCAATGAATACCGCAAGTACATTGAAAAAGACCCGGCGCTGGAGCGGCGCTTTCAACCTGTTTTGGTGAAAGAACCGACCGTCGAAGATACGATTGCCATTTTGCGCGGTCTCAAGGAGCGCTACGAAGTGCATCACGGTGTGCGCATCAAGGATTCCGCGATTATCGCCGCCGCCACGCTGTCACACCGGTATATTGCTGATCGGTTTTTGCCGGATAAGGCGGTGGATCTCATCGATGAAGCCGCTTCGCGCTTGCGCATCGAGCTTGACTCCATGCCGTGTGAAATAGATACGATCGACCGGAAAATTATTCAGTTGGAAATTGAACGGCAATCGCTGAAAAAAGAAACGGATAAAACCGCCGGAGAGCGGCGTGATAAGATCGAAAAGGAACTGGCCGAACTCAAATCGAGCATGGATGAGATGAAGCTGCACTGGTCGGCGGAAAAAGATGTTATTAAAAAAATTCAGCAGATTAAAAGTCAGATCGAAACGCTGAAAATTGAGGAAGCCAACGCTCAGCGCGAAGGGGATCTGGCCCGTGCCGCGGAAATTCGTTACGGAAAACTGGTGGCGCTCGACCGGGAGCTTCAGGAAGATCAGATCAAGCTTACGGAAACTCAGAAAAACAACCAGATGCTCAAGGAAGAGGTGGATGCCGAAGACGTGGCGGAAGTGGTGGCAAACTGGACGGGCATTCCGCTTTCGCGCATGATGGAAAGCGACGTGCAGAAACTCATTTCGATGGATGAGCGTCTCAAAATGCGCGTGATCGGACAGGATGAAGGCATTGCAGCCGTATCCGCAGCGCTCAGGCGCGCGCGTTCCGGTCTCCAGGATCCGAACCGCCCCATCGGTTCGTTCATTTTCCTGGGGCCGACCGGTGTGGGGAAAACGGAACTGGCACGCGCCCTGGCGGAATTCATGTTTGACAACGAGCAGGCGATGATCCGCATCGACATGTCGGAATACATGGAAAAGCACGCGGTGGCGCGCCTGATCGGTGCCCCCCCCGGCTATGTCGGTTATGATGAAGGCGGCCATCTGACCGAAGCCGTCCGGCGCAAGCCCTACTGTGTTCTGCTTTTCGATGAGATTGAAAAAGCGCATCCGGATGTTTTTAACATCCTGCTGCAAATTCTCGATGACGGCAGGCTGACCGACGGCCACGGTCGCACGGTGGATTTCAAGAATACGGTTATTATCATGACCTCCAATGTGGGCAGCCAGTGGATTCAGGATCCGTCGCTTGACCATGAAGAGAAGCAAAGCCGCTCAATGGAAGCCCTGCGGGCGACATTCAAGCCGGAATTTCTAAACCGGATTGACGATATCATCATGTTCTCTAACTTAACCTTGGAGGATATTAACAGAATTGTGGATATTCAGTTGGTTCAGATCGACAGGCGGCTGCGTGACCGGAAGTTGAGCATCGAATTGACAGGCGCGGCGAAAGAATATATAGCCGGTCAGGGGTACAGTCCGGTTTACGGGGCGCGACCGCTCAAACGGGTTTTGCAAAAGCTCGTCCTGGACCCGTTGGCGATGGATATTCTGGCTGGAAAGTTTTCCGAAGGCGACCACATCGTCATCGGGGAAGCCAAGGGAAAGATCACGTTTCATAAAAAGGGTTGAAAAGATTTCAGACCATGGCGCGCAGAAAACGATTCCAAATCATTTTCTGCTGATATGAGGGGGATTTATGACACAGGAAAAAAAAGGCGAAGGATTTGTCATTAAGGATAAGCGTTTTTCCGAGGAACCGGACGCTAAGGAAGAACCGGCGACCCAAGAACCGGAGATAAAGACGGGCGACGCTGAGCCGGTGGTGGATGCGGACATGGCTGATTATCCGCCGGTCAATTTTTCGAACTTTGTGATCTCCCTGAGTACCTCTGCTTTGTTCCATTTCGGCGATTTTCCCGAATATGAGGGAGGAAAAGCCGAAAAGAACCTGCCGGCCGCCAAACAGACGATCGACATTCTTGATATGCTTCATGAAAAAACAAAAGGTAATCTCGATCCGCAGGAGGCCGATCTGATTGCGGGCGTTTTGTACGAACTGAAAATGCGCTTTGTCAAAGAAAAGGCCTGAGATGCACAGGAGCGCGCCGGCGAAAATCAATCTTTTTCTGCGCGTTCTCGGAAAACGCTCCGACGGGTATCATGACCTGGCGAGCGCCATGCAGCAGATATCGATCTGCGATGAATTAACCTATCGTCTCCGCCCGAAGGGCATAACGCTCCATTGCCCCGGCACCGACCTTCCCGCCGACGAAAGCAATCTGGTTTACCGCGCCGCCCGGGCGTTATTTCACTATGCGGGTTACCCGGGTGGTGTGGAAATTACCCTGCACAAGCATATTCCCACCGCCGCCGGTCTCGGCGGCGGAAGTTCGGATGCCGCCACAACCCTGACAGCCTTAAATGACCTTTGCTCCTTCGGGATCTCAAAAGATGATCTGATGAAGATCGGCGCGACCCTTGGCGCGGATGTGCCTTTTTTTATTTATGGTCCCTGTGCCTTTGCAACCGGCATTGGCGACCAACTCCACACCCTGCCGAATCTACCCTTGCTCAACCTCGTCCTTATCAACCCCGCTTTTCCTCTTTCCACAAAAACGGTTTACGAAAATCTGAATTTAACATTGACAAAGAAAAAAAATAGTTATAGCATTCCGCGATTTTACGCGCTAGGTGACGTCATTCGGGAATTGCACAATGATTTAGAAGCGGTATCTTTGAAAATGTTTCCCGAGTTGAGTGATTTTAAATATATGCTCATAAAAGAAGGCGCTCTGGGTGCATTGATGTCGGGCAGTGGTCCCACGCTGTTTGGTCTGTTTGAGGACGAGGCTTCAGCCAGAAACGCGCGGGAGGCGATTTTGAAAAAAGTTTCCGGAGATTGTCTGGTTTTCTTTGCCCAATCACTGTAGTCGCTGTCATGATTTGATTATTGAAATTAAGACGATGGGGCGTCGTCAAGCGGTAAGACACAGGACTTTGGTTCCTGCATTCGGAGGTTCGAATCCTCCCGCCCCAGCCAGAGAAGTTTGTGGAGAAGGATATAAATGTTAGAAAGAATCAGGGTATTTTCCGGTAATGCCAATATTGCGCTGGCGCAAAAAATTTGTGACAAGTTGGGTGTGCCGCTCGGGAAAGCCAATGTCACGACGTTCAGCGACGGAGAAACGCGCGTCGAGATCAATGAAAATGTCCGGGGTATGGACGTTTTTATCATTCAATCCACCTGTACGCCGGTCAATGTGACCCTGATGGAACTGCTCATTATGAGCGATGCCATGAAAAGAGCCTCGGCGGATCGCATCACGGCAGTCGTTCCTTACTACGGATACGCCAGGCAGGATCGAAAAGTGGCGCCGCGCGCACCGATTTCCGCTAAGCTCGTTGCGGATTTGATTACCACCGCAGGCGCCCAGCGCCTCCTGTCCATGGATTTGCACGCCGGGCAGATTCAGGGTTTCTTCAACATTCCCGTCGACAACCTTTTTGCCACGCCGGTGCTCATCGATTACATGAAAAAGAATTACCAGAACGATACTGTTGTCGTGTCCCCGGACACAGGCGGCGTGGAAAGAGCCAGGGCCTTCGGGAAAAGATTAGACGCCAGTCTGGCCATCATCGACAAAAGACGCGAAGGTCCCAATGAAGCCCAGGTGATGAACATTATCGGAAATATCAAAGGCAAGCGTGTGATCATCTTAGACGATATGATCGACACAGCGGGAACCGTTGTACAGGCGGCCAACGCCCTGATGGATGCAGGCGCCCTCGAGGTTTCTGTCTGCTGCACGCATCCGGTGTTGTCGGGACCCGCGATGGACCGGCTTGAAGATTCCAGCATCAAGGAAATTGTCGTGACCGATACGATTCCGCTGGCCGAACGGGCAGCGAATTGTAAGCGAATAAAAGTATTGTCGGTGTCCGGACTGTTGTCCGAAGCGGTTCGCCGAATATATTATAACGATTCAGTAAGTTCACTATTTATTTAGGAGGAGAGGGGTAAATGGAAATAACCGATTTAGCGGCGCAGGTCCGTACAGAACAGAAGAAAGGTCCGGCACGAAGGCTGCGGCAGCAGGGATTTGTGCCGGCTATTTTTTACGGCCGATCCGCGGAAAATATGATGCTGGCGGTCAAAAGCAGTGATCTGCTCAAGATTTACAAGGATAAGAAAGATCACGCTTTCATTAAACTGATGATTGACGACGGCGGGAAAAAAGTTGAGAAATTATCCTTAATCAAAGAGTTACAGACTCAGCCGTTGACCGGCAAATACTATCACGCGGATTTTTATGAAGTCGATATGAAAAAGACGCTTACTTTTGACGTCTCTTTGAACTTTACGGGAAAATCCATCGGTGTGGAAAACGGCGGCGAATTGCAGCATGTCAAACGTGAGGTAAAAATCGCCTGCCTGCCCAGTGCGATGCCGGACCACATTGATGTTGATATTGCGGATTTGGAAATCGGCCACTCCATCAAAGTGAAGGATATAAAAGTGCCCGAAGGCATCACGCTGGTGGATCCGCCCGAGGCCGCAGTCGTTTCCGTGGCTGCTGTGAAGGTTGCGAAAGCCGCCCCGGTCGACGAAGCTGACGCAAAGGCTGCAGCACCGGTGAAAGAAGAAAAGAAGGCTTAAAAAATAGGTTCGGACAGACATCGGACGGGTAAAAATGTTTTCCTCCGCTTTGGCAAAGATACTCTGTCGCTTTCATGATCGGGGGGAGCAAATCATGCATTTAATCGTCGGTTTGGGAAATCCAGGCCAGCGGTACGCGGCAACCAGGCACAATATCGGATTTATGGTTCTGGAGCAATTGGCTGCCGCGCATGATATAGCGTTAAAACAGAAGAGTTTCAACGCTATATGGGGAAAAGGGGACATCGCCGGCCGGCAGGTGCTTGCGGCCATGCCTCAAACCTATATGAATTTGAGTGGTACCGCCGTCAGGCAATTGCAATCGTTCTTTAAAATGGAAATCAGCCGTCTCATCGTTATTCACGATGATCTCGACTTGCCCTTCGGCTCAATCCGGCTGAAGGCGGGAGGAGGGACCGCCGGTCATAAAGGACTGGCA
>JAWOJC010000191.1:0-3728 GCA_046484315.1 Smithellaceae bacterium
CACTGCATCCACGTTGAAGATCCGCATGCGCCCCGCAAGGGGATACCACCCGGCAAAAAACGCTTCTCTTGCTTGATTGAGAATTTCGTAATCGTTGAGGATCTCGTCGAGGTAAAGCCAGGTGCGCGCGATGTGGGTTTCCTGCATATCGCAGTCGCGAAGCACGGCGCTGATCTGATCGAAAGCGGCACAAAAGGATTCAACCGTTTTTTCATCATGACTCAGCAGGGGGGCGGAAAACAAAATATTCATATTGTCGGCGGCAAGCCGGATTGCCGCTGCCCGTTTTTCCGCGCGTGCCCGCCCGTGTTTCGGTCGGACGATGAAGGAGGCATACTGAGGCGGCAGGGCGTTATGCCCGATCAGAATCAGTGGTTTGTTGCATCTGGCCGGATCGATGACGCTTGCGGAAAAGCCTGCCGCCGCGCCCGCGAGACGCGGCGGCACAATAATTTTTTCCTGCAGGACGAAAGCGTCGTTGCCGATGGCCTCTTGCAAAAACAGGGGGTGACTGCTTTCGGAGAAATGATACGCGGTGATAAACTCAAAAGTGAAATCGTCTTCTTCCAGTATGATGCGCGGGGTCATGATATCCATCCTGCGGTATTCGGTATGCGGGCAATGTGTCCTGTAAAGCAGCAGTCATCTTCGATTGCATCCTGTCGGATAAAGCGGTTGGTGCGAAGATCCAGCGCCCGGATCCGGCCTGTTTCGCAGACCAGAAGCGTTTGTCCGTCTTGTGACGCGCAGATGCCGTAGCTGTCCTGTGTGCAGACATGCGGCAGGCAAGCCGGGTTGATTTTGTCTTCGGCGTCCATGTCGATGATACAGTCAAGCTGCATACTGTAAGCGTCGATCAAGAAAATCGATCCCGGATAACCGCTGACAGCCAACCGGGTTTTTCCCTGTCCGTTAAAAACAATGTGCGTGGTGATTCTATGAAAAGATTGGTGGCTGAAGCTTCCGGCAAGCTTTGGGCCCTCGGGTGTGAGGCGCACTTTTTGGATGACGCCCGGGCCGAAAATGCCGACCTTAGGGCCGACAAATCCGATGTTGTGACCGGAAAGATAGCACACCGCCGGATCGTTCGGATCGAATTCCACATGGGCGGCCGCGGGAAGTTCGAGACGCCACGTCTGTTGCGTTTTTAAATCCAGAATCAATACGGCGGAAGGCGCCAGGCCCGGGCCGGCGGGCGGGGCCTGTGTGCGCAAGCCGAGTTCGGCTACCACCAGAAAATTTTTATCCGGGCTGACGATCAACTGATGCAGCGAATCGCCCAGATCGCCCTGCCAGACCTGTTGAAGCCGGTCTTCGCGAAGCGAAAGATTCCAGATGCGGATTGACACGTTTTCGCGCGGGTTGATGTTGCGGCGGATCGTATCTTGCGCGCTCCAAGAGGCAAACCACAGCTCATCCGTTTCGGCATCAAACCAGTTGGTGGTGGATAAGAAGTCGTCTTGAACGCCCGGGTCCAGAAGGCAGGCCTCCGCGCGGCGCGTATCGAGGTGCAAAAAACGATTGAAATAGTTCAGGCCCACCTGATACGTGTGGTCCGACAGAGGAAGATAACTATGGGGCGACAGCGCGTATTCCGACCATTGGGGTTCAGTCAGGCCGTAGGGGAACGCCGCCGGGGGCATCGAGAGTTCTTCTTTGGCTTTTGCCAGGATGGCGTTGCAGATTTTTTCCGCGCCGCGAAGCGCGACACGAAAGGATGTCGATACGGCCGCGCTTGAACGGACAAGCAACGTGGAATGAGCGGTCAGGCCCTTATGGACATAGGGGCTCAGGATGTCGGCAAACGGGAAATCCCCTGAAGAGAAATGATGCTCTTTTGCTGAAACGGGTAGCTGCGTTTTGACCATCAAGCATTTCCCTGTTTTCTGAATTTGCCAACCCTTGCGCCCGCCGTGCCGCGAAAGAGCCTTAAAGAAACGGCCGGGGTTTGAAAAACCTATAAGAACGCCCGTGATATTGTCAACCACAATATACGATTATTTGTTTTCTCCCGGATGAACCGGATGCGGAGCTTAAGGATTGCCGTCCCACTCTCCCAGTCTGGCCCACAGCCACCAGACGGCGCGGCCTTTCAGCGCACAGTTCAATTTTTGACTGTGGGAGCAACTTGCGCAATTGGACGCCAGCGTTGTTAAAGGATCGCCGGGATTGGCGGCAGTCCAATCGACTGCCCAATTGCGATCGCCGTTGATCGGCGTGGCCGGGTCGCCCGTTTGCGTGGTCGCCCCGCTGTTATTATAGTCGTAATTACAGCCATCCGTCGCGTACCGGACCAAATAATTGATTCCGTCCGGGTCAAAGCTTTCAATATCGGCAAAATCAAAAAGTATTTTATTATAAGCACGACAATAGGCGCGAATTTGTTCGTTACGTAAATGAACGTTTCCGCTTGTTCCGCCGCCGTTGAGGTGGCCGGTCATGTAGACAAATTGAATGCCGGGATAATCCGCCTCCAACTCCGTCATCGGGGCGAGGTAGGTGCTGATCATGGTCTGCTCGGTTCTGTCGTTAACCTGTCCGCACCAGGACCAGATCACCACATTGATGGTCGGACGGGTTGTTCCCCTGCCTGTTGCCGGATCGGGATTTCCCAGATAGGTGCGCGTATTATTGACCCAGGCGGGAAAATAACCCGCATCCCCATCCATGGCGTAATCATCCAGATGCAGCGCGCCTGCCGTCGGGGTTTCCCGCCAGTCATAAAGGCTGTCGAGCGAGGCCAAAGCGGTCATCCCGGATATGATCTGACTGCCGTGCGACGTATGGCCGTAGGCAATGTGCAAACGGGTTTTCGCGGCGTTGATGGCGGCTTCCGGTATCGTGTCGAAGGCGACCCCCGCCAGATGGTCGGCAATGATCGCGCCTGAAGCCGCCGGGGCTTCATTGACCGTGACGAGATAATCTTTGGTCGATGTGTCCTGTGCCGTGACCCGATAGGTCACGGTCCCGGTAAAATCATTGGCCGTCGAACCGCTGGTCTGAACCGCGCCGCCAACATGGACGCTTTGCCCCGTTGTGGAAAAGGTTGCTACCAGCCCCGCGCGGCTGGTTCCATCGGGAACAATCGCATAGATGTTTGTGCCGGCAATGCTACCGGTCACATCCTGCGAAAGGGCGGTATTGGTCGCGTCTGTAAAAGAAAAAGCCGTGATGTCCTTGGCGGAATCTGCCGCAGGCGACAAAATGATCGGGGCGCCCTCCTGACCGCCGCCGCAGCTGATGACCCACACTGAAAAAAACAAAACAAGCAAACGGCTGATACGGGAATCCCATCTTTTCACAGGCAGTTGAAAAATGTCTTTGTCCATAAGACCTCCTTTTTATTGCCGTCACGTGAAACGGATCATAAAGCCATGGGGCTGGAAGAAAAATCTCTTTTGACAACGCCCTATTCCCTATGCGCGATCATTTGAAAAATCAACGTCTATTTTTTACCCATCCGGTAAATCCCGGCTGCTGTGTTTTCGCGTGAAAGCCGGAGGCATGCACCTGTGGACGTCCGGTAAAAGAGGCAAAGAAAAACCCGCCTTTTCGGGCGGGTTTTCAAACTGCTTTGGGTTGGCCTGGATTCGGACTTGGTGGAGATGAGGGGGATCGAACCCCTGGCCTCGGCATTGCGAACGCCGCGCTCTCCCAGCTGAGCTACATCCCCTAAAGCCGCGAAACCGGGGCGAGCATATATTATCGGGCAGGCCGGTGTCAAGAAT
>JAWOJC010000256.1:0-3967 GCA_046484315.1 Smithellaceae bacterium
AGATCATCCATCAAATGTAAAACGTCTTCACGTTTTTCGCCAAAGCCGACCATAAAACCGCTTTTTGAAACCACTGGTGCGAAAGCAAGGCGCGCAAGCAGCGTCAGCGATTGACGGTAATCCCCCTGCGGCCTGAGCTGACTGAAAAAAGGCCGGACGACTTCCATATTGTGATTGATCACATCAGGTCGTGCGGCCATGACTATTTCCAGCGCATCCGGATTGCCCTGGAAATCGGGAATCAGAACTTCAATTTTACAAGCGGGCATTTCCTCGCGCAAACGGGCTATTGCAGCGGCAAACACCGCGGCGCCGCCATCCGGCAAATCGTCGCGCGTCACGGATGTGATGACCACGTAATGGAGTTTCATCTGCCGCACGGCGGCAATCAGATGGTCGATTTCGCTTTCATCCGTTTTTTGCGGTACGCCGTGCGCGACATTGCAGTAACGGCAGTCGCGCGTACAGACGTTTCCCAGGATCAGAAACGTGGCCGTACCGCTTTGAAAGCATTCGGCCATGTTGGGACAGGCCGCTTCCTGACAAACCGTGTGCAGATGAAGCCCGGCCAGCGTAGACCGGATGCCATGACCGCCGCGGGCATAGGGAGGCGGCACTTTGAGCCACGGAGGCTTGCGCAGCACTGAAGGTTTCGGTGTCGCTTCCATACTAGGGTTTTTTCCAGCAGACATCCGGTTTGCGCGCCGCCAAGACGTCGTCGAGCCTTCCCACCGGAGTGGATTGCGGCGCGTCTTTCACCCGCTGCGGATTTTCCACGGCTTCTTTGGCAATGGCGACCATGGCATCGCAGAACCGATCCAGGGTTTCTTTGCTTTCCGTCTCAGTCGGTTCGATCATGATCGCCTCGGGAACGATGAGCGGAAAATAAATGGTCGGCGGATGATATCCAAAATCGATCAGGCGCTTGGCGATGTCGGCTGTATGGACCCCGCTTTCTGCCACCTGTCTTTTTCCGGAAAAAACGCATTCGTGCATGCAGACGCGGTCATAGGGCAAATCAAAATAAGGCTTCAGTTTTTCCTTGATGTAGTTTGCATTGAGGACGGCCAGTTCGGTGGCGCGTGTCAAACCTTCCGCGCCCAGCGACCGGATATACGCATAGGCTTTAACGATGACGCTGAAGTTGCCGTAGAAGGCGCGCACGCGGCCGATGCTGTGAGGAAAGTTTTCCGACCAGTGATATCCCTGATCCTTCTTGATAATCCGGGGCACAGGCAGAAAATCCAAAAGCCCGGGGGCCACGCCCACCGGCCCGCTGCCGGGCCCGCCGCCGCCGTGCGGCGTGGAAAAGGTTTTGTGCAAATTGAGCTGAATGACGTCAAACCCCAAATCTCCGGGGCGGGTCTTGCCCATGAAGGCATTGGCGTTGGCGCCGTCTCCGTAGAGCAGGCCGCCCTTTTCATGGACAATGGCGGCCACACGCTCAATATTGCGTTCAAAAAGTCCCAGCGTGTTGGGATTGGTCAGCATCAACGCGGCAACATCTTCGGTCATGAGCGATTCCAGGTGCGCGATGTCGACGCCGCCTTCAGCATTGGAACGCAGCATCACCGTTTCGAAACCGCACAGCGCGCCGGATGCGGGATTCGTTCCGTGCGCCGCGTCGGGAATCAGCACCAAGTGCCGCTTCTCTCCTTTTTGTTCAAAATATTTCTTGATCATCATCATGCCGGTCAGCTCACCGTGCGCGCCCGCCGCCGGCTGAAGCGTGAAATCGGCCATGCCGAAAACATGGCTCAGTAAACGTTGCATGGTGTACATGAGTTGCAGGTTTCCCTGGGTCCATTCATCCGGCGCGTAGGGGTGAAGGCTTTCGAATTCGGGAAAGGCCGCCACGTTTTCATTGACTTTCGGATTGTACTTCATGGTGCAGGAACCCAGCGGGTAGAAGCCCAGATCCACGCCGAAGTTTCTGCGCGACAGGTTGGTGTAATGACGCACCAGATCGAGTTCCGACACTTCCGGCAAATCCAGATCGCCGCGCAGATATTTTGAATCGATAAACGATGCAACGTTGATTTCGGGAACATCGCTTCGTGAAATATCCGCCGCGGTTCTTCCGGGACAGCTGCGTTCAAAAATGAGTTCCATCCGCGTTTCCCCTTATTTCAAGATCCTGATGATATGGTCTAGATCATCTTTCGAAACCATTTCCGTCGCGCAGAAAACAAGCGCGCTTTCCAGCGCCGGATAGTCCGCCGCCAATTCATATCCGCCGATGATGCCTTCTTTTTTCAATTTTTCATTCACGGTCTGCGCGTCGGGGCAAAAAAGAGCAAATTCATTGTAAACCGGCGACGGGAAGCATTCGGACCAGCCGGGCAGTTGCAGAAGTTTTGCTTTCAGGTATTGGGCCTTATACACATTGAGCAAGGCGAGTTTGCGCAGATTTTTTCCCAGCGCGGCCAGATATACGCAAGCGGCCAGCGCGCAGAGCGCTTCGTTGGAGCAGATGTTGGAGGTGGCCTTTTCACGGCGGATGTGCTGTTCGCGGGTCTGCAGCGTCAGGACGAAGCCGCGCTTCCCGTCTTTATCGACGGTGGCACCGGCCAGCCTGCCCGGAATCCGCCGCAGATATTTTTCGCGCGCGGCAAAAATCCCCAGGAAGGGGCCGCCGTAATTGAGTGGATTTCCAAAACTCTGGCCCTCACCCACGACAAAATCCGCACCGCAAGCACCCGCAGGCTTTAAAAGGCCCAGAGACGTGCCATCGGTAAAACCGGCGACCAGAAGCGCGCCCGCGGCGTGAGCCGCATCCGCAATCGGCGCAACATCCTCAATGCATCCGAAGAAGTTCGGACTTTGAACCAAAACAGCGGATGTGTTTTCGTCGATCCGATTGGCCAGCGCCTCCATATCCATCTGACCGGTCGGCGCGTTGGGAATTTCCACAATCTCGTAACCGTTTGCCCACGCGTAGGTCGCCACCACCTGGCGGTATTCCGGGTGCACCGAGCAGGCGACAAGAATTTTCGTCCGGTTGGACATCTTGCCGCACAAAACAGCCGCTTCCGCCATGGCCGAAGCGCCGTCATACATCGAGGCATTGGCGATTTCCGTTCCGGTCAAACGGGCAATCATGGTCTGGTATTCGTAAATGGCCTGTAAAATTCCCTGACTGATTTCCGCCTGGTAGGGCGTGTAGGCGGTGTAAAACTCCGCGCGCCCGACCAGATGGCCGACGACGGCCGGAATGTAGTGGGCATAAGCCCCTGCGCCGGTCAGCGTCAGGCGCGGTATCTGGTTTCTGGCCCCGATCATTTTCATCAGCGCAACCGTCTCCTGTTCGGAGAGCGCTGGCGGCATGTCGGGAATTTTTTTTAAACGGAATTTTTCCGGAATGTCGGCAAACAGCTCTTCGATGCGGCCGACCCCTGCGGTCAAAAGCATTTGAGCAATATCATCGCTGGTGTGCGGGCAATAGTCCATAGCATTTATCCTGTCATTCGATGTTAATGTTTTTCGTCCTGAAGCAGGGCCTCATAATCGGCGGCGCTCAGCAGGGATTGAAGCTCCTGCGCGTCGGCCAGACGGATTTTCGCGATCCAGCCGTCACCAAAAGCGTCCTGGTTGATCAGCTCCGGTGTTTCTTCGAGCACGCGGTTGGTATCCAGAATTTCACCGCTTACCGGCGCGTAAACGTCGGAAACGGATTTTACAGATTCCACAACAGCCATGGGATTCCCCTTCGCCACGGTTTTGCCGATAGCGGGCAATTCCACAAAAACAATATCCGTGAGCATTTCCTGCGCGTAATCGGTGATGCCGACCGTCACCGTCCCATCGCCATGATCTTGGACCCACTCATGGTCTTTGGAATAGAATCTGTCGGCAGGGTTTGGTTTGGACATGATGCGTCTCCTTACAGATGGATTATTTTTTTCGTTTGTAAAAGGGAAGCCCGACGATTTTTGCCGGGACCATTGTATCGCGAACAGCAATGGCG
>JAWOJC010000019.1:0-11150 GCA_046484315.1 Smithellaceae bacterium
ATCATCCGGAAGCTGCGCCCGGGCCGCGCGATACGGAATATCTGTTTTCGCAGTTTGTGGACACCATGAAAGAAGAGAAGGGGAAAGCCAAGTGATTCTGATCATTGATTTCGGCTCTCAGTACAACCAGCTGATTGCCAGGCGTGTGCGAGAAAACCATGTTTACTGCCAGATTGAACCGCCTTCCATGCCTTTGAGCGCCATCAAAGCACTTGCGCCGGAAGGCATCATTTTATCCGGCGGTCCGGCCAGCATATACGCCAAGGGCTCGCCCCGCGTGGACAAAGGGATTTTTGAGCTGGGGATTCCAATTCTCGGCATCTGCTACGGTCTGCAATACATGGTGGATTCTCTGGGCGGCAAGGTCATTGGTTCGACCAAGCGAGAATACGGGTTTACCGAGCTGTCCGTTAAAAAACAAAAAGGCATGTTCGCGGGCGTTGAGACAAAAACGCCATGCTGGATGAGCCACGGCGATTCCATCGGTGTGCTGCCGGACGGTTTTTCCATTACGGCATCAACATCGAATACAAAAGTGGCCGCCACGGAAGATATTAAAAGACATTTTTACGGCCTGCAGTTCCATCCCGAAGTCGCCCACACCAAAGAAGGCAAGAAGATGCTGGCCAACTTCCTGTTTAACGTCTGCCACTGCAAAAAAACCTGGTCGATGAAATCCTTTGTCGCGCATGCGGTGGATGAAATCCGCCAGCAGGTGGGCAACGAAAAAGTCATCCTGGGCCTGTCCGGCGGCGTCGATTCATCGGTGGCGGCAGTCCTCCTGCACCGGGCCATCGGCAGGCAGCTGACCTGCGTGTTTGTGGACAACGGCGTCTTGCGAGCCAACGAGGCCCAGCGCGTCATCGACATGTTCAAAAAGCACCTGCATATCAATCTGCGTTTTGCCCGATCCTCCAGACTTTTTTTAAACAAACTCAAAGGCGTGACCGATCCTGAAAAGAAGCGAAAAATCATCGGCCGCACATTTATTGAAGTCTTCGACGCCGAAGCGCGCAAGATTAAAGACGTGAAGTTTCTCGCGCAGGGGACCCTGTATCCGGACCTGATTGAGTCGCGCTCGGCCTTTGGCGGTCCCAGCGCGGTGATTAAATCGCATCACAATGTCGGAGGGCTTCCCAAAACCATGAAAATGCAACTGGTCGAGCCGCTCAAGCATCTTTTTAAGGATGAGGTGCGGCTGCTGGGAAAAGAACTGGGCCTGGCCGACGACGTGGTCTGGCGACAGCCTTTTCCCGGACCGGGCCTGGCCATCCGCATTATCGGCGATGTAACGGCGCAGCGTCTGGCCGTCCTGCGCAAAGCCGACACGATTCTGATTGAAGAAATCCGTGCCGCGAATCTGTACTACAAGCTTTGGCAGTCCTTTACTGTTTTGCTCCCGCTCAAAAGCGTGGGGATCATGGGCGACCAGCGCACGTATGAAAACATTGTCGCGATCCGCGCGGTCACCAGCGACGATGCGATGACGGCGGACTGGGCCAGACTCCCGCAGGAACTCCTGGCGAGCATCTCCACCCGCATCATCAACGAAGTGCGCGGCATCAACCGCGTGGTGTACGACATCAGCTCCAAACCGCCCAGCACAATTGAGTGGGAATAGGTAAAAGAAGTGCCGAAACGAACAGACATCAAAAAAATTCTCCTGATCGGATCCGGACCGATTATCATCAGTCAGGCCTGTGAGTTTGACTATTCCGGCACGCAGGCCTGCAAGGCGCTGCGCGAAGAAGGCTATGAGGTGGTCCTGATCAACTCGAATCCGGCAACCATCATGACCGATCCGGAAATGGCCGACCGCACGTATGTGGAACCGATCACTCCTGAAGCGGTGGAGAAAGTCATCGCCCGTGAGCGTCCCTGCGCCCTTTTGCCCACGCTGGGAGGCCAGACCGGCCTCAACACCGCCGTGGCGCTGGCCGAATCAGGCGTCCTTCAGAAATACGGCGTCGAAATGATCGGGGCGAAGCTCGAAGTCATCCATAAAGCCGAAGACCGCGAAAAATTCCGCAACGCCATTGAAAGCATCGGTCTTCGCATGCCGAAGAGCGGCTTTGCCCGCAACATGAACGAAGTGCTGGCCATTGCGGAAACCATCGGCTTCCCGATCATCGTCCGGGCCTCCTTCACCTTGGGCGGCACCGGCAGCGGTGTGGCCTATAACCGTGAAGAACTCATGGAAATTGCCAAAACCGGCCTGGACGCGAGCATGATCACCGAAGTCATGATTGAGGAATCGGTGCTGGGCTGGAAAGAATATGAACTTGAGGTGATGCGCGATAAAGCCGACAATGTCGTCATCATCTGCTCCATTGAAAACTTCGACGCAATGGGCGTGCATACCGGCGAGTCGATCACCGTCGCGCCCGCACAAACGCTTACCGACCGGGAATATCAGGTCATGCGGGACGCCGCCATCGCCATCATGCGAGAAATCGGCGTCGAAACGGGCGGCTCCAACGTCCAGTTCGCCATTCATCCGAAAACGGGTGAAATGATTATTGTCGAGATGAACCCGCGTGTATCGCGCTCATCGGCGCTGGCGTCGAAGGCCACAGGCTTCCCGATTGCGAAAATCGCCGCGAAGCTGGCAGTCGGTTACACGCTCGATGAAATCCCCAACGACATCACCCGCGAAACCATGGCGTCGTTTGAACCGACCATTGATTATGTGGTCACGAAAATTCCGCGCTGGACCTTTGAAAAATTCCCCGAGACGGAAGATTTTCTCACCACCTCGATGAAGTCCGTAGGCGAAACGATGGCCATCGGCAGAACTTTTAAAGAATCGCTCCAAAAGGCGATCCGCTCGCTGGAAATCGGCCGCTTCGGCTTTGGTCAGGACTTGCCTGACGATCCGCACGAAAGAAAGTCGCTGCTCAAAAGCAAGCTGGTAAAGCCCAATTCACTGAGGCTTTTCTATATCGGCGCGGCGCTTGCAGACGGCATGACGGTGGACGAACTCTACGACCTCACCAAAGTCGATCCGTGGTTTCTCCACCAGATTAATGACATCCTTAAGGCCGAAGCCCAGCTCCGGACATCTGAGCCGACCGCCGAGTTGCTGCGGGCAGCCAAGCAGATGGGGTTTTCCGACCGCGCGCTGGGCGCGCTTTGGAACAAAACAGAGCAAGATATCCGCGACTGGCGAAACAGGGAAAAGATTCTGCCGGTTTACAAGCTGGTGGATACCTGCGCGGCGGAGTTTGAAGCCTATACGCCTTACTACTATTCCACCTACGAAACGGAAAAAGACTCCAGCTCATCGAAGAAAAAGAAAGTGGACATCATAGGTGGCGGACCTAACCGCATCGGTCAGGGCATTGAATTTGATTACTGCTGCGTTCACGCCTCTTTTGCCCTGCGTGAAGAAGGCATCGAGAGTATCATGATCAATTCCAATCCCGAAACGGTCAGCACCGATTACGATACCTCCGACAAACTGTTTTTTGAACCGGTGACCCTGGAAGATGTTTTGCATATCATCCAGACGGAAAAACCCGACGGCGTCATTGTGCAGTTCGGCGGCCAGACGCCGCTCAACCTGGCACGCGGCCTGGAAGCGGCAGGCGTGCCGATCATCGGAACGTCGCCCACCGCCATCGACCGCGCGGAAAACCGCGACCACTTTCAGGAAATCGTCCGCAAGCTCAACCTCAATCAGCCGGACAACGATACGGCCATGAACGCGGAGGAAGCCCTGGTTGCCGCCGAACGGATCGGTTATCCGGTTTTAGTCCGCCCCTCATATGTCCTGGGCGGCCGGTCCATGGAGATTGTCTATGATCCCGAAACCCTTCGGGCGTTTATGGCCAAGGCGCTTTTGGTGTCGCCCGGCCATCCGATTTTAATCGACAAGTTTCTGGAAGACGCGGTGGAAGTGGATGTGGACGCCATCAGCGACGGCGCCACCACAGTGGTGGCCGGCATCATGGAACATATCGAGGAGGCGGGCATTCATTCGGGCGATTCCGCCTGTATTTTGCCTTCGCTGACAATTTCCGCCCCGTTGCTGAACCTGATCGAAAAGCAGACGAAGATGCTGGCTTTCGAGCTGAAGGTCGTCGGCCTGATGAACATTCAATACGCGATCAAAGACAACGTGCTGTATGTGCTGGAAGTCAATCCCCGCGCGTCGCGCACCGTGCCGTTTGTCAGCAAAGCCATCGGCGTGCCGCTGGCGAAGCTGGCCACCAAAGTCATGCTGGGAAAAACGTTGCAGGAACTGGGTTTCACGCAAACCATCATACCGGCGCATGTGTCGGTCAAAGAAGCGGTCTTTCCGTTTAACCGGTTTCCGGAAGCGGATATCGGGCTGGGACCGGAAATGAAATCCACAGGCGAGGTAATGGGCATCGACCATTCATTTGGTCTGGCGTTTGCCAAGTCGCAGATGGCCGCAGGCTTTAAGATGCCGAAGACCGGTTCCATTTTTATCAGTGTTCATGACCATCACAAGAGTCGAATTGTGGACGTGGCCAGAACATTTGCCGGCCTGGGCTTTAAAATACTGGCCACCGGCGGTACGGCCAGCCACTTGCAAACAGCCGGCGTCGAGGCGGAGATCATCGCCAAAGTCAGCGAAGGACGTCCGAATATCGTCGATTTTATCAAAAACGGTGAAATTGCGATGGTCATTAACACCGGTGTCGGCCGCAAGTCATCGCGTGACGCCTATCATATAAGGCGCGGCGCGCTGACCTACAACATTCTTTACACCACCACGCTCGCCGGCGCCAGAGCGCTCGCTGAAGCGGCCAAAGCTATGAAAAGCGAAGACTGGCAGGTTTGCCCTTTACAGGAATATCATAAAAAATAACCAATATTGCAGCCGGGCGACGCAAGCGATCCCGGCGATGAAAGAGCCCCCATGTTAAAAACATTTGAAAATCCCGATACCGAATCCGGCCGTCCGCGCGAAGAGTGCGGCGTGTTTGCCATCTACGGTCATGAAGAAGCGGCGCGAGTCACCTTTTTCGGCCTTTTCGCTCTGCAGCACCGCGGCCAGGAATCGGCGGGCATTGTCACCTCCGATGGCTGCAGCGTTTCGGAACACAAGGGCATGGGACTCGCCTCCGGCGTGTTTAAAGAATCTAATCTGCAAACCCTGACCGGTTCGCTGGCCATCGGCCATGTCCGCTATTCCACAACCGGATCCTCCACGCTCTCCAACGCCCAGCCCTTTTTAGTGCATGTCGGCGAAGAATATTACGCGCTGGGCCACAACGGCAACATCGTCAACGCGCAGCAGCTGAG
This sequence comes from Smithellaceae bacterium, assembly GCA_046484315.1. Classification (GTDB taxonomy): domain Bacteria; phylum Desulfobacterota; class Syntrophia; order Syntrophales; family Smithellaceae; genus UBA8904. The sequence goes on from JAWOJC010000019.1 coordinate 5,275, forward strand.
GGCGGAACTGGAAGGCAGCGGATCCATTTTTCAATCCACGATGGACAGTGAAGTCATTATTCACCTGATGGCGCCGCACCTGAAGAAAGGCCTGGAAGCGGCTTTGTCGATTGCTTTGACCCGGGTGGAAGGCGCCTACAGCCTGGTGATGCTGACACGTGACAAAATTATCGCGGCGCGCGATCCGCGGGGATTTCGCCCGCTGGCGCTGGGAAAGCTCAACGGCGGCTGGGTGGTCGCTTCCGAAACCTGTGCGTTTGATCTGGTGGGCGCCGAGTATATTCGCGATGTGGAACCGGGTGAAATTCTCATCATCGATGCCGCAGGCTGCAAAAGCCTGAAGCCTTTCGAACCCGTCATGCATTGCCATTGTATATTCGAGCTGATTTATTTTGCCAGACCCGACAGCCAGATTTTCGGACAAAACGTTTACTTGTGCCGCAAGCGGCTCGGCCATGAACTGGCCCGGGAGTACTGTCCCGAGGCGGATCTGGTCATGCCTTTTCCCGATTCCGGAAACTATGCGGCATTAGGCTATGCCGAGGAAAGTGGACTTCCTTTCGAAATGGGCATGATCCGCAACCACTATGTAGGCAGAACCTTTATTCAGCCCACGCAGCCGATGCGAGACTTTGCCGTGCGCGTCAAGCTCAACCCGGTCAAACCGCTTTTAGAAGGTAAAAAGGTCATTATTGTCGAGGATTCCATCATACGCGGCACAACCAGCCGTAACCGTGTCAAGAATCTGCACGGCATCGGCATTAAAGAACTGCACATGGTCATCAGCTGTCCGCCCACCCTGTTTCCCTGTCCCTACGGTATTGACTTTTCTTCCAAGGGCGAGCTCATCGCCGCTAAAAAGGAAAATGAAAAAGCCATTGCCGAATTCATCGGCCTGGATTCCCTCCACTACCTGACGGTGGACGGCATGGTCAAAGCCACCGGCATGCCCAAAACATGCTTCTGTCTGGCCTGCTACACAGGCGACTACCCCATCGCCCCGCCCGAAAAAATCGATAAGTTCTGCATGGAACTGAAATAATCAGACACCGCGTATGGCCGTCTTTTTACGGGACATTGCCCCGCATCGTCGTCATGCGTTGACGTCGTCATTTTGGCTCTTTAGGAAATGACCGGATCATGCTATCATTTCACCCGTTCAAACCTCACTTAGGATAAGCAATGAAGAAGGAGACAAGATAAATTCGTTGGCTTTTTTCCGATGAAAAAGAAATTATTGACGTCTACATTCGTTTTATTCCTCGCAATGCTTTTTGGAGGCTGCAATATGCAGAATAAATTTCTTTATTTTCCCAACGACGAATGGCCGACCGACCGGATGCTGGCGGCTGAAAAACTGGCGCTTTGGCAGACCACAGGGGCGGATTACCGGGGGTTGATCGCCGCTTCGGACGCCCCCGCACCCAACGGAACGATTGTGCTTTTTCACGGCAACGGCGGAACGGCTTTTGACCGGGGATTTTACATTGAACCCCTGACCGAACTCGGGTTCCGTGTGATTTTGGCTGAATATCCGAAATACGGGGGCCGTCCGGGCAAGGTCGGAGAAAAGCCGTTTGTGGCCGACGCGCTGGAAACGGTGCGACTGGCCTATGCGCAATATGGCGCGCCTCTGTATCTGCTGGGAGAATCGCTGGGCTGCGGCGTGGCGGCCGCCGTGGCAAAAAACACGTCTTCGCCGGTGGCCGGCATCATCCTGATTACTCCCTGGGATACGCTTGCGGCTGTGGCAAAATCGCTGTTTCCGTTTTTGCCGGTGAGCATGCTGCTGACCGATAAATACGACAGCATCGCCAATCTGCAATCCTTTCAGGGAAAGATTTCCGTCGTCGGCGCCGGGCGCGATGAAATCCTGCCCGTCGAGCATGCCCGCAATTTATACGCAAACCTGCCGGAAGGTCGGAAGCGGCTGTGGATCATCGAGGGCGCCGGCCACAACGACTGGCCGTTTCATACGGACGCGTCTTTGTTTCGGGAAATAACCGATTTTGTCAACGTTCGCCAAACACCGGAGACCCCATGAAAACAAAAAAACAAACCGTCTTAATCACCGGCGCGACCTCCGGCATCGGGTATGAGTTTGCCCATATTTTTGCCGAAAAAGGGTATGATTTATTTCTTGCCAGCCGCGACCGCGAAAGACTCGCAAGCATCCAGACGAGATTCGGCGATCTCTATGGCATTGCCGTAACCACCATGCCTGTGGATCTGGCCAAACCCGGCGTCGCGCGCAAGGTTTACGAAGAAACGATCCGGCAAAAGATCGATATTCAGGTGCTGGTAAATAACGCGGGCTTCGGCATCGCAGGCGAACATGTCGATCTGGACCGGCTCAGGGTGGAAGAGATGATTCAACTCAACGTCACATCACTCACCGAAATGTGTTCGCTGTTCGGCGCTGAAATGAAAAAGCGGAAATCAGGCCATATTTTGAATGTCGCATCCACCGCCGCTTATCAGCCTGTGCCGTATATCGCGGCATACGGCGCGACCAAAAGCTATGTGCTCAATTTTTCCGAGGCGCTGGCCATGGAGATGGAAGATTACGGGGTGTCGGTGACCTGCCTGTCACCCGGTCCCACGGACACAAAATTTTTTGATAGCGTGGGCATTGAAGGGCTGGCTGAAAAGAAAACAGGCATCTGGGCGAAAAACAACCGTATGGAGTCGCGACAGGTGGCCCAAATCGGCGTGGAAGCGCTTTTTGCCGGGAAAATGTCGCTGGTGGCTGGAAACTGGAACAGCCTGTTTGCCTTCAGCAGCCGTCTGGCTCCGAGAAAGGCGACCGCCGGAATTTCTAAAAGAATCATGAAGCAGGCCACACGTGAGGAAAGGTCTTGAGCACATCGATCGGAGTATGCATTTATGCGTTGCAGTAAAAGACGGGCCCTGGTCACCGGTGCGGGTGGATTTATCGGGGGCCATCTGGTGAAACGGTTAAAACAGGAAGGGTTCCGGGTGCGGGGTGTGGATCTCAAGCCCCATGAATTCGCTGAAACACACGCGGATGATTTCATAACGGGTGATTTGCGTGATCCGGTATTCGCGGCCGAAGCGGTAGCGGAGATGGACGACATCTATCAGCTGGCTGCCGATATGGGCGGCGCGGGCTATATCTTCACCGGCCAAAACGACGCGACCGTCATGCACAACTCCGCCGTCATCAATCTGCATGTGCTGGAAGCCGGTCGCCGCGCGGGCGCGAAAAAATTCTTCTTTTCATCATCCGCATGTGTTTATCCGCAGCATCATCAGACCGACCCGGAAAATCCCTTGTGTCAGGAGGATTCGGCGTATCCTGCGGATCCCGACAGTGATTACGGGTGGGAAAAGCTCTTCAGCGAACGTCTTTATCTGGCTTACGCGCGCAATTACGGCCTTGAGGTTCATATCGCCCGTTTCCACAATATCTTCGGTCCGGAAGGCGCCTGGCAAAACGGCAAAGAAAAAGCGCCCGCCGCCATCTGCCGGAAAGTGGCCGCAGCCCCCCCGGACGGCACGATTGAGATCTGGGGAGACGGCCTTCAGACCCGCTCTTTTCTCTATATTGATGAATGTCTCGAAGGTGTGCGCCGTTTGATGGAATCGCCGTTTGCCGGACCGGTGAACATCGGCTCCGAAGAAATGGTTTCTATCAATGACCTGGCCGCACTGGTTATGGATATCGCCGGAAAGAACCTATCCATCCGGCATGTCGAAGGACCGCTGGGCGTGCGGGGCAGAAATTCCCACAACCGGCTCATCCGTGAAAAGCTGTGCTGGGCGCCCTCGGCACCACTGCGCGACGGCATGGCAACCACCTATGCCTGGATCAAAAGGCAGGTTGAGCAAAGCCAAAACCTGCCGCACGGAAAGGCAGACGATTCACGATGAAGCTGGCCGTTTTCGAACCGCAGGCAGTCGGCCATCACATGATTTTACATGTCCGCCATATCGTTCGCGAGGCGCTTGCGCGCGGATGGGAGGTATGCCTGGTCACAACCCCGGAGAGTTTGGAACATCCTTCCACACAACTGGTGATTCGTGAATCAGCAGGACAACTGCAAACCCGCCTGATGCGAACCGTCTCCACACGCCCGTGGACCCGATGGCATCCGTTGAATCTGCTCCGACAGCAATGGGAAAGGTATCGGGCCTTTGCCGATGCCTACCGAAATCTGGCCCGCTCCGACAAACCGGATATCATCTATGTTGTGCATTTGGATTATCTGGATAAAATGATCAGCCTGCTCGGATCACCCTTTCAGGACACGCCATTTGCCGGCATGCAGCTCTTCACCCGGTTTCATCACCGCCACATGGGGGTTAAAAGCCGGTCATCACGCCTCGACACTCTGGCAGGTTATGCATTTCTAAGGCTGCTTTCGCGGTCGTCCCTGCGGCGGTTGATCACCATTGATGAACCGCTTGCTCACTACATCCAGAAACGCAGGCCCGAGCTTCAGACCAAGCTAAGGTATGTGCCCGACATCGGTGCGCTGACACCCGGCTGCACAAAAACACAGGCCAGAGAAGCGCTAGGCCTTGACGACGACGATTGCGCTGTGCTTGTCTACGGGGGCATTTCACAGCGCAAGGGTCTCGGGCATCTGCTCGACGCCGCCGTCAGTGACGCCTGCCGGGTGCGCGTCGTCATCATCATTGCAGGCCGAACCGATGCGCAGGTCAATCGTCTGCTTCAATCTCCCGCGGCGAATCTGCTTCGTCTGCGGGGACAACTCCGCGAGCGAAGGGGCGTGCTGACCGACGAGGAAGAATGGCAGGTCTTCCGCGCGGCGGATATCGCCTGGGTTGGATATACGGGATTTTACGGCATGAGCGGCATTCTGGCGCAGGCCGGGTGCATCGGGCTGCCGGTCATCGCCTGCGACGAGGGGCTGATCGGCTGGATGTGCGCCCGATACGGGCTGGGTGAAGTTGTGGATGTCTCCGATACACCTAAAGTCGTCCGGGCTATTCATCGACTTTTCCGGGAACACAACCCCGCAGGCAACGTTGGTAAACCGTCCGCGGATTTCGCCGCTTTACACGCCGCCACCGCCTTTTCCCGGGGCATTTGTGACGCCCTTGTTTTGCAAGGCGGCCCCGATCAAAGCACAGGGAGGGAATGCGTCCATGACAAAAGATAAATATGCAGAAAACCGTTTTCTTCTGAAAGACACGATTCGCAAACAGATTGATTTTTCTCAAACCGCGCAAAGCAGGGGACAAGACGCACCGCCTTTACAAAAACCCTGCCTGGCCGATATCCCCAGAATCGATCTGCCCGACGGCGCGACGGCGCTTAAGCATCTTGCGAAAATGCCCACCGGTGAGGCGATCGCAAAACGCGAAAGTGTGCGTCAGTATCAGAGTGCGCCCCTGACGTTGGAGGCGCTCTCAGCCCTGCTGTGGGCAACCCAGGGTGTCCGTCAGATCTGGTCGCCGCAATCCGCCCTGCGAACCGTCCCTTCCGCGGGCGCGCGCCACGCGCTGGAAACGTATCTGGTCATTCATCGCGTGGAACCATTGCCCGCGGGTCTTTATCGCTATCTCCCTTTTGACGGCCGGCTCGCGCAGCTCAAGCTTGATGATCAAATCGCGCGCAAAGCCGCCGCAGCCTGCTTCGGCCAGGGCCTTATCGCCGCCTCCGCCGTGACGTTTTTCTGGACGGCGATTCCCGCCCGCATGGAATGGCGCTACGATCTGGCCGCGCACAAGGTCATCGCCATCGACGCGGGCCATGTGTGCCAGAACCTCTATCTGGCCTGCGAGGCCATCGGCGCCGGCACCTGCGCGGTTGCCGCCTACGATCAGGAAGCCTGTGACGCGCTGCTCGGCGTGGACGGCCATGAGGAATTCACGATCTATCTGGC
>JAWOJC010000059.1:0-8087 GCA_046484315.1 Smithellaceae bacterium
AGCAGCGCCACCGTATCGGAAGCCATCATGGCCACCGAGTATGGGCAGTCCGGCTTATCGCTCCTGCCAATCCCGCGGTTGTCCAGCGCGATCACCCGGAAATCTTTGGATAGCGCCTCGATTTGCGCAAACCACAAATCCATCGGAAAAGCCAGGCCGTTGATTAAGAGGAGCGGCTCGCCCTGACCTTGTTCTTCATAGTAAATTTGAATGCCGTTGACGGTCTGATGCGGCATGGAGGGAATGTTCCTTCTGGAGGAAAAAGCAGGGAACGTCCACCCGTTCCCTGCTGCTGATTTTACATCGCTTCGATGGCCAGCGCCATGCCCATGCCGCCGCCGATGCACAAAGACGCCATCCCCAGGTTCACATTGCGGCGCTTCATTTCATTGGCCAGTGCCAGGACGATGCGCGCCCCGGAGCAGCCGATGGGATGCCCGATGGAAATGGCCGACCCGTTGACATTGGTCACATCCCAGGGAATATTGAGTTCTCTGAGACAGGCCATGGCCTGAGACGCGAACGCTTCGTTGAGTTCAAACAGACCGTAGTCTTTAATGGACGTGCCCGTGACGCGCAAGAGTTTGCGCACCGCCGGGATGGGCCCCAGACCCATGTACGCCGGATCCACACCGCCTGCCGCATAGCCTTTGATACGCGCCAGAGGTTTCAGGCCCATCTGTTTGGCTTTTTCTTCGCTCATAATCAAAAGAGCGGCCGCCGCGTCATTGATGCCGGAGGCGTTTCCCGCTGTGACCGTGCCGTCTTTTTTAAAAGCCGTACCCAGTTTGGCGAGTTTCTCCATGCTGGTTTCCATGGGGCGTTCATCCGTATCAAAGATCATCGGATCGCCTTTTTTCTGCGGAATGGTCACCCCGACGATTTCGTCTTTCAGGATGCCGCTTTTGATGGCCGCTCGCGCGCGGTTGTGACTCTCAAGGCTCATCTTGTCTTGCTCTTCGCGCGTAATACCGTAGCGCGCGGCGATATTCTCAGCGGTGATCCCCATGTGGTAGCCGTAGAAGATTTCATACAGTCCGTCGAAGACCATCAGATCGAGCGTTTTGCCATAAGGCATGTCCATCCGGTGTCCCCAGCGGGCTTTGGGCAATGCAATCGGTGCGTCGCTCATGTTTTCCATGCCGCCTGCGATGACTACCTCGCTGTCACCCGCTTTGATGCTGGCCGCGGCCAGCGCAATGGCTTTCATGCCGGAAGCGCAGACTTTGTTGATGGTAAACGCGGGGGTTTCCTTGGGCAGGCCCGCCCGGATCATGGCCTGGCGGCCGGCATTCTGGCCCTGGCCGGCGCCGAGAACGTTGCCCATGATGACTTCATCCACGGCGATCTCGCGGAGTTGGTCGGCCCACTTGGCATACTGCTGTTCAATAGGGGACAGGCCGTCGTTTTTGGCTGTATCCGGCGCGTCTTTTTCGGCATGGGCCGGCAGGGCCGGCTTAAGCCCGGCTTTGATGAGGGATTCACGAATAACGAGCGCTCCCAGATCCTTGGCGGGAACGTCTTTTAAGGAGCCGCCGAAGGCTCCAACCGCGGTGCGCACACCGCTGACAATGACTGCATTTGACATATACTGCTACCTCCTTGAAATGATCGCGAAGTATTTCATAGATAAAAACTTAAGGCAAGGGTGATTTGCCTTCCGGCCCGGGCGCGTCAGGCCGGAAGGACGACTTATCCAGCACTTCGCGGACCAGCGTGGTCAGCAGGCTACGGGTCAGGGGTTTCATGACAAACGCGGCAATGCCGATTGCCGTCGCTTTTTCACTATCCATGTAATCGCTGTACCCCGTGCAGAGAATGATGGGCAGCTCCGGCCTGATTTTCAAAATTTCCGCCGACAGTTGACTGCCCGACATCATCGGCATGTTCATATCCGTGATAATCAGATCAAATTTTTCAGGGGCGGCCCGGAAGGTCTCCAGGGCGTCGAGGCCATCGGTGCAGATCGTGACATGATAACCCAGATCGGAAAGCATTTTCTTCCCCAGAAAAACCAGGTCGCGCTCATCATCCACAAAGAGAATGTGTTCGTGGCCGCGCGCAACTCCTGGCGTTTTCACATCATCCGGTATCCGTGCGGCCCGACCGGGAAGGGGAAGATAAACGTCAAATGTGGCGCCCTGCCCGGGTAGACTGCTGACCTGAATGCCGCCGCCATGGTCATGAATAATGCCGTAGACCACAGCCAGCCCGAGGCCCGTTCCTTCTCCAACTTTTTTGGTGGTAAAAAACGGATCGAACAAACGTGGCATATGGGCGGGGTCAATGCCCTGACCGGTATCCGCCACACTGAGCTTCGTGTACATGCCGGCAGGCAGACTCAGCTCGCGCGACAGGGCATCGTTTCGCAGCGTCTCTTCCGACAGAGAGACGGCAAGCCTGCCGCCTTTTTCGCCCATGGCATGGGCGGCGTTGGTGCAAATGTTCATGAGCACCTGATGCATCTGTGTATAGTCGGCAAAAATAATCACGGGTTGATCCGGCAGCGCCTGATGCATTTCAATGGTCGTAGGAATGGCGGCCCGCAACAACTTGAGGACGTCATCCACCACGCCCCTCAAATCCATCGGTTTTTTCTCCAGCTCGACATGGCGGCTGAAGGCCAGGATCTGCTTGACGAGATTGGTGGCGCGCTGCGCGGCTTTTAATACCTGGGCAATACTGTTTTGGCGGACATTCTCGTCGGCCTGCATGGCGGCCAGTTCCGCGTAGCCGATAATTCCGCTCAGTATATTGTTAAAATCGTGCGCGATGCCGCCAGCCAGCGTGCCGATGGCTTCCATTTTCTGGGCCTGAAGCAACTTTTTCTCCAGATAACGGCGCTCTTCTTCGCCCTGCTTCGCGGCTGAAATATCGCGTCCACTGGTACGGATGCCTAAAAAAACGCCCTTTGATCCGTATACCGGTTGCCAGGAAACACTCAACCAGAGCGTTGATCCATTCTTATGGCGGTAACGCACCTCAAAATTCTCCCCCCGCGTTCCCGTCAGAGCGCTTTGAAAACCCCGCCTGAACATATCGCGGTCTTCTTCGGCAATCATCACAGAGATAAAGTCCTGCATGTTGAGGACCTCTTCGGCTGAATAGCCGGTCAGCCGCTCCACGGCAGGATTCACCCAGAGATAGGTTCCATCGGACGAAAACCAGGACTCCCAGTTGACTGTATAGTCGGCGATGGTTTTGAACTTTTCTTCGCTTTCCTGCAGCGCGGCTTCCGCCTCCCGGCGCTGGGCGCGGGATTGCGCCTCCGCGAGTTCACGATGGATGGCCGGACACAACCGGGAAAGATTGTCCTTCATGATGTAATCATTGGCGCCCCGGCGCATGCATTCCACAGCCATTTCCTCGCCGATGGAGCCAGACACAATCAGAATCGGAATATCCAGACTCAATTCGTCCATCAGATCAATCGCGCCCAAACCGTCAAATTGCGGAAGCTTGAAGTCGCAAAGCACGATGTCCCAAAGCTGCCCGCTGAGGGCGTCGGCCATGTCACCGGCTGTTTCCACCCGACGGCACACCGGCTCAAAACCGCCTTTTTGCAATGCCCGAAGCACCAGCAAGGCGTCGTCTTCCGAATCTTCAACCAGCAGAACTTTCAGGGGTATCGGCATCCTCACCTCGTATCTTGTAAAGCATCACTCGCAGGGCATAAGACGTAAAAAAACGAGAGACCTTACATCTCACGTATCAAAGTTGAAACGTTTTTCCTCAAACAACGACAAACAGACGGAAGCGACATCCTCATCATACAGGATGCCTTTATTTTTCGCGATTTCATCGAGCGCCGGCGCGGTTCCCAGGGACGGCCGATAGGGCCTGTGCGACGCCATGGCCTCTACAACGTCGGCTACCGACAGAATCTTTGACTCCAGAAGAATGTCGTTTGCCTTAAGATGATTGGGGTAGCCGGACCCGTTGATCCGTTCATGATGCTCCAGAATCATACGGGCAATCGGCCAGGGAAATTCAATGTCTTTTAAAATTTCATAGCCGGACTGGGCGTGTGTCTGAATAATTTGATATTCGACATTGGTCAGTTTAGTGGGCTTGGTCAGAATCTCCGAGGGTATGGATATTTTTCCAAGATCGTGAATCATCCCGGCCATGCGCAAACCTTCCATCCGGTTTGCGTCGAGATGCATCTCCTGCGCGATGGCATAGGCCAGATCCGCGACTCTCCGCTGATGGCCGGCCGTGTAAGGATCCCGCGATTCCACCATGACGGTCATCGCATTGATCGTCGCGCCCAGCGATTTTCTCAGGCGTTCAACGCCTTCCTGACGCTCCTTGTCCATTTGCTTGAGTTCGGTAATATCACGTACGATGCCCCGAAAACCCGTAGCCTTCCCACCGGCATCCGTCAGCAGCGCAAAAGACGACTGAACATATCGTCTGGTCTTGTCTTTCCGGATAATTTCATAGTCAAACAACCGGTCCGGCTCGCCTGTGCGATAAACCCGGTTGTGGGCCTGATAAAGTCTTTTCGCCGTCGGAACGTCCGTGTAAGCCCGGCTGCTCATGCCTATGAGTTCCGCTTCGGGATACCCCCAGATGTCGCGCAGGGCATTGTTGAAAAAGGTGAAATTTCCCTTCAAATCCACCTCGTAGTAGCCGTCTCCGATACTCTCCAGAATGGTGCGGTATTTCGATTCGCTTTCCCTCAGGGCTACAAGCGCTTCTTCTCTTTGTGCTTCCGTCCGCCTCTGCCGGTCGCGCATTTCTTTCTTTTCCAGTTCCCTGGCCACCGCCAGTCCCAAACGCGCCAGATTGCCTTTCATAATGTAATCGGAAGCGCCGCGGTGAATACAGTCGAGCGCCGTTTCTTCGCCAATGGCCCCGGAGACCACAATAAGCGGAATGTCCGTCGCCATCATTTTAAGCAGCGCAATAGCATCAAGGCCGCTAAAGCCCGGCATATGGTAATCACAGAAAATCATATCCCATGGCCCGTCGGTGAGCGCCAGCGCCATCTCTTCTGCGCTTTGCACGCGGTGCGCAACCGGTTCATAACCGCTACGCTTGAGCGTTCTGAGCAGCAAAACGGCATCGTCTTCCGAATCTTCAACCAGCAGCACACGCAACGGTTTTAACATCGTATACCTCGTATCTCTTCGTTCGTATTTCGTGAAACGTGAAAAATGAGCGACGCTTCACGAGTGACATATTTTTTGCTTCATTATTATTTCACTGGGGCCTGCTCGTTCCAGATCAGCCAGTAGAGCCCCAGAAGCTTGATGGCGTCCATAAACTGGTTAAAGTCGACCGGCTTGCGGACATAACTGTTGGCGCCCAGCTTATAACTGGTCACAATATCCTGCTCTTCTTTCGATGAGGTCAGAATGACCACCGGCAGAAGCCGGGTGATCTCGTTTTCACGAATTCTTTTCAAAACTTCCAGCCCGTCAATTTTAGGAAGTTTCAAATCCAGCAGGGTGACCACCGGCAAGTTTTTAGTGTCACGGCCCGCATACATTCCCTTTCCCAGCAGATAATCCAGCGCCTGGGCTCCGTCTCTGGCCACAACCACCTTGTTAAAAATATTGTTTTTCTTAAAAGCGCGGGTGGTTAAATCCACATCATCCGGGTTGTCTTCCACCAGAAGAATCACTTTGTCTTCCATTGTCGCTCCTTTGCCCCATGATGATCACGTCTATCTTGAAATGGCGATGACGGAGCTTTTTTTAGCATGGTCATCACACCTCTGGAATCGTAAAAAAGAAGGCGGCGCCTTTGCCAACTTCGCCTTCGGCCCGGATCGTTCCGCCATGGCGGGTGATAACACGCCGGACGGTCGCCAGACCGATGCCTGTTCCCTCAAATTCCTGCGTCGTGTGCAGGCGCTGGAACGTACCGAACAGTTTGCCCACATACGCCATATCAAAGCCGACGCCATTGTCACGTAGATAATACTCTGTTTGCCCGTCTTTCTCAACACAACCGAACACTATTTCCGCCTGCGTTTTTTTTGATGTGAATTTTACCGCATTGTCGATCAGATTCACCAACGCGATGTTCAATAGATGCCGGTCGGCTGTAACAGCCAAACCTTCCTGAATCCGGAATGCAATCTGCCGGTTCGTTTGATTTTCCCTTGCACCTGATGCCAGGCTTTCGACCATTTCGCTTAGGTCAACAAGTTCCCGGTTAAATTCGGCACGCGTCACGCGGGAGAGCTTCAGCATATCGTCAATCAGATGGCCCATGTTCTGCGTAGCGCGGCGGATTCTGGCCAGATAGTCTTTTGCCGTCCCGTCGAGCCTGTCGGCGTAGTCCTCCATGAGCGCGCTTCCGAATCCGTCAATGCTGCGCAGCGGCGCCCGCAGATCGTGGGAAACCGAGTAGCTGAAAGCCGAAAGTTCTTTGTTGACCGCCTCCAGCGCCGCATTGGCCGATGCAATTCTTTGGGCGCTCTCATTCAAATCATCCACGATATTGAGCAGCGCCAACTGGCTGTCATGAAGTTCCCGGGTCCGCTGCGCCACTTTCTGTTCCAATTGTTCATTGAGCCGCCGGATTTCCTCTTCAGCATCCTTGTGAGCCGTCACATCCCAGACGGTTGAAATCACGAGCGCTTCGCCCGGGATCGGGATGTTTCTGGCCGTCACATAGGTTGTCTTTTGTCCTTTACGGGTCACCGGCACATCCGGCCAGTGCATCCGCCGGGGATCATTGGACAGGCTGTCCGCCAATACTTTGCTTTTCAGCTCCTCCCGAAACTGCGGATCTTCGTACACGGCTTCCCAAAAGCCGACCGGACCGGCCAGCGCCTCTTTTGTTGTACGATAAAATCTGATGAAATTGTCATTGATATATTCAAAGTGGACATCGGGATCGACGGAATTTACCGCGATGCCAATGGGCAGATTATCCATGACGGTCCGCAAAAGCGTTTCGCTCCGGCGCACTTCGGCCTCCATTTTGCTTTGCGCGGTGACATCGTTGAGGCTGCCCAGAATGCACTTTTCTCCATGAATGGTCAGCATATCCGCTGAAAGAAGCCCCGTCAACATCTCGCCGTTTTTCCTGCGGAACTGCAATTTCCGGTTACGCACAGAACCGTTTTTCGCCAGCTCGTCGACAATCATCGCGCGATCTTCCTGTGTCGGCCAGATGTTGAGCGAAAGCGTCGTTATCCGGCGCAGCTCAGGCGCTTCGTAGCCTGCGATTTGCAGGAATCCGTCATTCACTTCAATAATCTTCCCGTCTGAAAGGCGGGTGAGAATCATCCCGTAGGGAGAGGAATGAAACGCTTTGTTATATTTTTCCTCCTCCGTGCGGATATCTTCAATCAGCTTTTTGTTATATAGAAGCGCCAGGCTGTAAGTCAGGGCCACAAACAGAAGCTGATAGGTCAGCATGCTGGCGGCGTCAAACAGGCTCGGCTCAAAAAAATCCACCCGGTTTTGCGGCAGAACAAAGTAATGCAGAATCCTTGCGAGACTCACCAGCGCGTAGACGGCAAAGACCAGACCGACCCCCCGGCCCAGACGCCGCGTGGCGGGAGGCGCACTGTAGAGCAGCAGCCAGGCGCATTGAAGCATCACCACCAGCAACCCGAAAGATGTGTTGGCGGTTCTGGCTTCCACATCCGGACGGACATAGGTAAAAAACAGGTGAATCGCCACGATGGCCGCAAGGAACAGATAATTGTATATCTGCACGCGGCGCGCACCGGCAAACCGCAAAAGACCCATGTATCCCAAAAACGCGCCGGTAATGACCAGCGCATTGGCCAGCACAATCGACATTCCATCAGGAATTGTGCCGCGCAAGACTATAAGCAGCAGCGCCGCCGTCTGGCAACTATAATTCGCCACCCAGAACGTCGTGCCCGCTATACGCGTGCGGTTTTGCCGCCACAGCAATACCATCACCGCCAGGCACACAATGTTTGTCAGTACGTAGCTGAAGAGGATGGTTCGGATGTCCAGTACTAGCATAAATGACCTCTATCGCGTGAAACACAATGCGTGATCGGCAAAAAACTGTCGTCCGTGAAGCGCGGTTCGTCTCTTGCGCATCACAAGCAACCCTCTAAGCTTCACGGACGACAGTTTTTTGCC
>JAWOJC010000065.1:0-3684 GCA_046484315.1 Smithellaceae bacterium
GCGAACGCCGCGCTCTCCCAGCTGAGCTACATCCCCCAAAGCCGCGAAACCGGGGCGAGCATATATTATCGGGCAGGCCGGTGTCAAGAATTATTAAGATTGACATATTCATTTATTTTCAATATAGTCCGGCACTTCGCAAAAAAAAGTTAAAGGCAACGAAGGGAGTTTCTTTAAAATGGTTTATCTGCATGGTATCGGGCACTTTCACCCCGAAAATGTAATCAGCAATAAATTTCTGGAAGATTTAGATATCGGCACAACGGTGGAGTGGATTATGGAACGCGTCGGCATCGAATCGCGCCGAACCGTCATGCCTTTGGAATACATTATTGCCACCAAAAACGCCGACCCGCGTGAAACGGACAAAGTCCGCCTTTACACCGATGCCCAGATGGGCGGGCGCGCGGCGCGGATGGCGCTGGACCGGGCCGGTTTGAAACCTCAGGATATCGGCATGGTTATCTCCGGCAGTTCGTTGCCGCAATATCTGACACCCTGCGAGGCCTCCACCGTCGCGGCCGATCTGGGCATTGACGTGCCGTGTTTTGACATCAACTCCGCCTGCGGCACCTACGGCGTTCAGATGCGCTACCTGGAGGCCACCAAACCCGAGAGGTTGCCCACGTACGTTCTGGTGACCAATATAGAAGCTGCAACCACAACCATTGATTATTCCGACCGCCGCTCCGCAGTTTTGTTCGGCGATTGCGCCACCGCCTCGATTCTATCGGTGACCGTGCCGTCCAACAAGGCGTTTTCCGACTGCGAGATGGACTCGAAACCCACCCTGTGGGATAAAGTCGTTGTGCCGCGCTGGGGCTTTTTCAGTCAGGATGGCGGCGCGGTTCAGGGCTTTGCCATCCGCAAGACCACCGACGGCCTGCGCAACATTCTGGCGCTTATTCCGGACGCGGACCCGAACCGGGTTTTCTTTGTCGGGCACCAGGCCAACCTGGGCGTGTTGCAGACAGCCGCCGAGCGGGCGAACATCGCGCCGCAGCATCACTGGTATAACGTCAACCAATACGGCAACGTGGGCTGCGCGGGCGGGCCTTCGGTGCTAAGCGAGCACTGGGACGACTTGCGATCGGGCGACCATGTGGCTTTGTCCATTGTCGGCGGCGGCCTCACCTGGACGCAGATGTTGCTTACCATTAAGTAAGCTTCAGAAAACAAGTTTCAAGTTTCGCTAAATGTGACGGATCATTTTAAAAAGTCTGCGTTTTGGGCACACTATGCGAAATAACTAATATGAGCGGCTGCTGTTTTTCGGGAAAGCGACTTCGTAATTAAGGCTGCTCTTCCCGGACTTCGTGATTAGCGGGTCAAAACAAAAAGTGATGTGGTTGCTTTGGCCACGATCTGTTTTTTTTCGTTTAGCATGGTGCCGGCCATGTAAATCAGGCTGCTGCCTTTATTGACGATCTGGGCGATCACCCGGACTTTTTCCCCGACAAACGCTTTGCCGATAAAATCAATGTTCATGCCGGTTGTAATGGCAGAGACCTCCTTGCCCGGCTGATTGGCAAATATGCCCAGAACGTCACACATCATGGCGGCCCGCATACTGCCATGAAGAATGCCCAGCGGGTCGGACATCTCCGGACGGACTTCAAATTCGCATTCCATTTTATCCTCATCAATACAGATCAACTTCGGGTTGAGCCATGACGTAACCGGGTTGACAATCCGGCCGCCGATGGAGGATAAATATTGTCCTTCAAAAGCTTTCAATTCAAGAATATCCATCGATTCCTTTCTTCGTATCGTTTTGACGAAAAAAAAGCACACCACGGGGCAAGCGTGTCTGTGAGCGCCGCAATGGCCGGACCGGCTTAATACATCTTATCGATCATGTCCTGATACTTCTGAGCAACGAACTTTCGCTTGATCTTCATGGTTGGCGTCAGTTCGCCTGCGTCCTGCGTGAATTCGTTGGGCACCAGCGTGAAGCGGACAATTTTTTCATAGTTGGCAAGCTCTACCGAGAGATCATCAATCCGTTTACCGTAAAACGCGATGATCTCCGGCTTTTTCACCAGGTCCTCCCGGGACTCAAATGCGATATTATTGTCTCTGGCATACTGTTCGAGCGCGGCGAAGGCCGGTACAATCAGTGCGCTGATGTATTTACGCTTGTCTCCGATGGTGACAATCTGCTCAATGAAGAAGTCTTTGCCGATGGCCATTTCGATATGCTGCGGGGCCACATTCTTCCCCTGAGCCGTGATGATGAGATCTTTGATCCGGTCGGTAATTATCAAAAATCCGTCTTCGTCGATGATGCCCACATCCCCGGTCTTAAACCATCCGTCCACAAAGGTCTCTTCGGTTTCTTTGGGTTTTTTGTAATAACCCTTCATGATATTTGCGCCCCGAGCCTGAATTTCGCCGAATTCACCAATCCGCACCTCGCAGCCCAGAATGGGTTTGCCGACGGTGCCGAATTTAAAGGCCCCGGGCGAGTTGCAGGAGATCATGGGGGAGGTTTCCGTAAGCCCGTATCCCTGACAGACCAGCAGTCCCGCGGCAAAGAAAAACTCCTCGATTTCGCGAGAAAGCGGCGCGCCGCCGGCGGAAAAGAAGTTCTTCGGCCCGCCCACAACCGCGCGAATGTTGGACAAAACAAGCTTATCCGCCAAGGCATGCTTGATCTTTAAGACGGGGCCGATCATTTTGTGGTCTTTTTTCTTATAGGCATATTCCCGGCCCGTGCTGATGGCCCAGTTGAAGATCTTCTTTTTGCCGGGCGATGCTTTTCCCAGCTTGTCGTAGACCGTGCCATAGATTTTTTCATAGAGCCTGGGGACGCTCACCATGCAGGTGGGTTTGACCTCCGGCATAAACGTGACAATATCTTTGGGGCTTGAGACATAGCTGTTTTCAGCGCCGCAGCGGAAAATATAATAGGACCAGGTCCGCTCATAGGCGTGGCTGAGCGGCAGAAAGCACAGGCTTCTGTCGCTTGTTCCGACCGTGAAGCGTTCATCGAGCGCATGGAACTGGTTGAACAGGTTGGCATGCGTCAGGATGGCGCCTTTGGGATCCCCGGTTGTTCCCGAGGTATAGATGAGGGTGGCGATATCATCACTTTGGCCTGCGGCGGTTCTCGCGTCCACCTCGGTGTTCCGGGAGGATTTGCTGCCCATCGCCATGAAATCATCCAGACAGATCGAATCACTGCCTTGCAGGGCCACGTTGCTGTCGAGCGCAATGATTTTCTTTAACTGCTTTTGCGCCGCCTTAAATGATTGGACTTTGTCATATTGAACCTGATCGCCCACAAAAATAATTTTAAGATCGGCATCCCCGACAATATATTCCGTCTGCCTGGCCGTGTTGGTTGCATAAATAGGAACTGAGACCGCCTTGATGCTTAAAATGGCAAAATCTGCAATGGCCCACTCAGGTCTGTTCTGGGAAAAAATGCCCACCATGTCGCCTTCGCTGATTCCTTCTTCCAGCAGGGCCGCAGCGGTTTGGCGGATTCGAGAACCCAGCTCCTGATAGGAAATCGATTTCCACTGGTCGCCCTCTTTATAACGCATGGCTGTTTTGTCCCCGAACTTCTCGATACTTTCCTGAATCATACTTGCCAAATGTTCTTTTTTCATTTCATCCTCCTTGTATCTCTTCCTTGCTAACACGTTTCTTTTTCTTCAACCGGTCTCCCGGCTGAAA
>JAWOJC010000066.1:0-5506 GCA_046484315.1 Smithellaceae bacterium
ATCGGGTCGCGGAGGCGGAAAACGGTGAAGCCGCAATTAAAACGGTTTCCAGCCATCATTTCGACCTGATTTTGCTCGACTATAAAATGCCCGGCATGGACGGCATGGAAGTCCTCAAAGAAGTCAAACGCATCAACCATGAAATTGATGTCGTCATCATCACGGCCTATGGCACCATTGAAACAGCCGTAGAAGCGATCAAAGTCGGCGCGATGGACTACATCACCAAACCGGTGGAGCTGGAGGAATTGCTGATCCTGGTGGACCGGGTTGCGGAACGCAGAGGGCTCATCCGGGAAAATGAACTATTAAAACAGGAACTGGGCAAAAAAGGCGTTACAGTCGATAAGATTGTTTATAAAAACGCACAAATGGTTGAATTAGTCAACCTGGCCAGCCGCGTCGCGGCCAGCCGCGCCTCCGTTCTGATCCAGGGGGAAAGCGGCACCGGCAAGGAGCTCATGGCGAGACTGATTCATCAATTGAGTCCGCGGGCACATAAGTCCATTATTGTGGTCAACTGCGGTGCGCTTCAGGAAAACCTTCTGGAAAGTGAATTGTTCGGGCATGAAAAAGGCGCCTATACTGGCGCTTCCTCCCGACGCATCGGCCGGTTTGAAGAGGCGGACGGAGGAACCCTGTTCCTCGATGAAATCGGCGAACTGAGCCCCGCCGTTCAGGTTAAGCTGCTGAGGTTTCTGCAGGAGCGCGAAATCCAGCGTCTCGGCAGCAACGCGAATATCTCCGTGGACGTGCGGATCATCAGCGCCACCAATCGTGACCTGGAGGCCCGCGTGAAAGAAGAAGCGTTTCGCGAGGATCTTTTCTACCGGCTGAAAGTCGTCACCATGCTGATGCCGCCGCTTCGGGAAAGAAAGGAAGACCTGCCCGCGCTGATTGATCATTTTCTGGGTAAGTTTACCGCGGAAAACGGGAAGCCTATCAAAGGCATCACTGCGGAGGCACGGGATCGGTTGCTGAAATACGATTATCCCGGCAATGTCCGGGAACTGGTGAATATTCTGGAACGCGCCGTGGTCATCGCCAGGGATGAATACATCACGCTTAGCGACCTCCCCTTTGCGGGAAATGCGGCTCAGACGGCCAAAAATTCAAAATCATCCGGGTCGCTGCGGGACTCCCTCGAAACGCTCGAACAGCAGCTCATTTCCGAGGCCATGGCCAAAGCAGGCGACAATCAGACCAAAGCGGCTGAAATTCTGGGCATGTCAGAACGCATGCTGCGCTATAAACTGAAAAAATACAACCTCAAGAGCTGATGACGACCATTAACCGGGTGCACATTTCCGTCAGGCAGGCGCCGGGCCGAAAAAAAGCCGCCTGAACAGGCGGCTTTTTTGTTGTCGGTTGCGAGGCGTGCTTAGCTTGTGTAACGTTTTTTCATATCGCACAAAATGGCGTAGTGCTTTCTTTCTTCATCAATAATCTTCTCAATTGCGTCATGCTGCGCGGCGGGCACGAGGTTTTTGATTTCATGATAATACAAAATGGAATCCAGTTCGCGCTGCATGGCGAATTCGAAGGCGGCTACCGTATCCGTAATTTTCGCCAGTTGCTTATCCATGACTTCTTTCGTGAAAATGAGGTTATTGTCCACATAGTTTCGGAGATAGGCGCTGTATTCGCCGGCATACCGTTCATCGGGCGTATATTTTTCCATCGATGCGAAAAACTTTTCAAAGGTTCGTTTATGCGCGGCCTCGGCATCGGCCAGATGTGAGAATAATTTTTTTGCGTCTTCCTGCTTGGCAATCTGTTCGGCGAATTTATAAAAATTAATGCCGTTTTCTTCAATTCGAATCGCGACTTCCATAATATCGCTTGCTGCGAATACCTGCATAGTAAAGCCTCCTGATATTTAAATTGTTGGGTTTAGATTGATCATATTTTAATTGCTTATGCAACCGTTTTGCAGTCGTTTCAGATCCATTTCTTTCTACGGAAGAAAATAAGCATCACAACCGCAACCGTCAACATCAGCGCCAGAATGCCGAAATACCCCCAATACCATTCCAATTCCGGCATATGTTTGAAGTTCATTCCGTACACCCCCGCCAGAAAGGTCAGCGGCATGAAAATGGTCGCGATAATGGTCAGAACCTTCATGACTTCATTGAGTTTGATGCTCACGGAAGATAGATAGATATCCAGCATACCGGAGAGCATGTCACGAAACGTATCCACTGTGTCGATAATTGCGATGACATGATCAAAGACATCTTTGAAGTAAATGGCGCTGGGCTCATCGATCAGGGCCGAATCCGACCGCTGCAGGGCGCTGAGGGTTTCGCGAAGCGGCCACAGGGATTTCCGAAGAAAGATCAGGTCTCTTTTCAGGCTGTGGATCGACCTCAGCTCGGACGGTGTTGTCTGCCTCAGCAGATCATTTTCCAGCCGCTCAATGCTTTCTCCCATGTCCTCCAGCACGATAAAATAGTGATCGACCACGTTATCAATCAGGGCATGAACAAGATAATCCGGACCCGCTCTTCTGATTTTTCCCTTGCCGATGCGCAGCCTTTCAAGAACCGGCGCAAAAAGTGGACTTTCCTTTTCCTGGAAGGACAAAATAAAATCTTTCCCCAAAACAATACTGACCTGTTCTGAGTACAGCGTCCCGCTTTCATGGTTATGAAAATTTCTAAGAACAATGTAGAGATAGTCCGTCAAATCTTCGATTTTCGGCCGCTGATCCGTATTGAGAATATCTTCCAGAATCAGCGGATGAAGATCAAAGGCATGGCCGACATTTTCCAACAGCTTCACATCCTGCAGGCCGTCGATATTCATCCACACGTTACCCGTCCCACCGTGCAGTCCCGCAAAATCCTCATCTGAACTTCCTTCTCTTTCCTCAAAAAGGTTCTCATTGTAACGGATGATTCTAACTTTGGGTTTTTCCACATAGGTGTCGCCGATATGGATCAGGCTGCCCGGAATCATTCCTGTTTTTTTTGATCTTTTTTTCAAAGCGGACTGCATTTTTTCCTCCTTCCCTCCAAACACCTTCCCACAGAACATTTGAATCCTGCCGGAGGTGAAGGAAGCGCCTTTGGAAAACTTTTTCAAAGCTCCGGCGCGCCCGCTGGAATCAGGCAGATGAAAACCAGCGGCTCATTACCGGTGGTGCGGATCTGATGTTCTTCACCGGCCGGCACGAAAACAACACTCCCCGCGCCTACGGGATGCCACGTACCCTGTCCGTAGACTTCACCTGCGCCCTTGTGAATAAATATTTCATGCTCCCAGGCATGCGTGTGCTTCGGCGTATGCCCGCCGGGGGCCACCTCAAAGGCGCGCATGCAGAAATTGCCCGCGCCATCGGTGTTGCCGATCACAACGCGTCCGGCAACACCTTTCGCGATATCGTTGTCCATACGGGTTGGCGTCACGGATGTGTAGCGGATAAGCTTCATCGTTTTCTCCTGAAAATTTGTCTTTGTGAGGGGCATTAATCCTGTATGAGCGGTAAAAATATTTCACTCAATGTCGGGTGCGGAATCACCCATTTGCGCAGCTGCTTTTTCGTCAGTTCGTTGGAGACAGCCAGGGCAAGCGGCGCGATCAGCTCGCCTGCGCCTTCACCCACAATGGTCGCGCCGATCATGATCCCGCGATGGAAGACGGCCTTGGCAAAGCCCTGTCCCATCAGTTCCGAACGGGCAATAATATTGGCGCTGTAGGCAGATACGGTAACGTCCACATCCAGGCCTGCCGCTTCGGCCCTCGCGCGGGTGAAACCGACGCGTGCAATCTGCGGATGGCTGTAAACAACGGATGGAATAACATTTTCATCGCAGGCATAGTCTGAGCCGCCGAACATACTCTGCACCGCAACCCTGGCCTGCGCGGCCGCGCGGTGCGCCAGCATCATCCCGCCGGTGACGTCTCCTGCGGCATAAAGGCCCCGGACCGTCGTCTGCATTTTGCGGTCCACTTGGATGCCGGCAGGGGTATATTCGATCCCCAGGCTATCGAGTTGGTCTTTATGCAGCACCGGTTTTCTACCGGTGCACAAAAGCGCTAAGCCTGTACGCATTTCCAGGGTCTCACCATTTTTCCAGGCCTGCATGACCACGCCATTTTCTGTTTCTTTGAGGCTGATCAGACGTGTTCCCGTATGAATGGCAATGCCCAGCCGTGCAAGCTCTTTCATGAGATGATCCGCTGCGTCTTCATCCTCTAGGGGTAAAATACGCTCCAGCAGCTCGACCAAAATCACTTTGACGCCCAGTTCGGCAAAAAGCACGGCGTATTCAACACCGATGAAACTGCCGCCGACAATGATCATACAGGCAGGCAGCGTCTGAATATTCAAAATGTCGTCGGAAGTCGAAATTCTGTCCGATGTCTGAATCCCCGGCAGAATTTGCGGCTCGGAACCCCAGGCCAGCAGAACATTGTCCGTTTTGATCAACTGACTCTGCCCGTCAGGGTTCGTAAATTTCACTTCGCGCGGCGACAGTATTTCGCCAGTCCCTTGCCTTGTTTCCACCCCGGCATCGGCAAGCGCCTTGTGCGCGCCGAGGGCCGCGACCTTGACGATCTGCTGCTGGTGCTTTTTCATGGCCGCAAAATCAATCGTGCCCTGATCCATGAGGATTCCGAGACGCTTGAGTTTTTTCAGATCCGAGTAGAATTTACTGCATGTTAAAAGCGCCTTGGTGGGAATGCAGCCGCGGTGTGTGCATGTTCCGCCCCAGCCGCCTTTTTCAATGATGAGCACTTTTTTGTGCTTTGCCGCCGCCATTTCCGCCGCCGCAAGCCCTCCGGGACCGCCGCCTATGACCACCAAGTTAATTTTTTCAGACATCCACCCACCTCTTTGCTACTGCAAACGTTTAGGTACTTCAAGGTCTCGGGTTCTGCATATCGGCGCCGGCTGCATGGTAGGAGCTCCGCACCAACGGGCCCGCTGCTACATATTGAAAACCCTTCGCGTAAGCGACGTCCTTGAGCTCGGCAAATTCATCGGGATGATAATACTTCGCCACCGGCCAGTGCCTGCGCGTTGGTTGCTGATACTGCCCGATCGTTAAGCGTGCACAGGACACGGAGACTAGATCATCCATCAAATGTAAAACGTCTTCACGTTTTTCGCCAAAGCCGACCATAAAGCCGCTTTTTGAAACCACCGGTGCGAAAGCAAGGCGCGAAAGCAGCGTCAGCGATTGACGGTAATCCCCCTGCGGCCTGAGTTGACTGAAAAAAAGCCGGACGACTTCCATGTTATGATTGATCACATCAGGTCGGGCGGCCATGACTTTTCCCAGCGCGTCCGGATTGCCCTGGAAATCGGGAATCAGAACTTCAATTTTACAAGCGGGCATTTCCCTGCGTAAACGGGCTATCGCGGCGGCAAACACCTCGGCGCCGCCATCCGGCAAATCGTCGCGCGTCACGGATGTGATGACCACGTAACGGAGTTTCATCTGTCGCACGGCGGCAATCAGATGGTCGATTTCGCTTTCATCCGTTTTTTGCG
>JAWOJC010000097.1:0-8927 GCA_046484315.1 Smithellaceae bacterium
GCAAAAAGGCCTTAACCAGACGCTGGTGGGGACGGAAGAGAAAGAGGGTCAAATCTTTATTCTTGACATTTCAACCTACAACGCGGGCAACGAGCAGCAAAATATCAATTCACTCATCTGCGAATATGATGCAAACGGCAACCGCAAGTTCTTAAGTTGACAGCTCAAGGCGAGTTCAAGGGCCACATAGATACGCTGGCCCCGGCTATGTCTGAGAGGCTAATAGGCGGCAAAAGCCGGAGAAAGCCGGATAGAAAAAAAACCCATCAAAACATCTGTTGAACAAAATACGAAAATAATTTATTCAAGAACAACAAATCAAGCAACAAAATAGGCAATAAGAAAAAACCGGCCCAGCCGGATGCGCAAAGCGCGCAAAAGAGCTTTGTCTACAGACTCGTTGGGCAACGGCAATGGAAATCCAATTTTAAAAGGAGTAAAGGTATGTTGAAAAAAATCGCTATGGTCGTTCTGTTTGTTATGATTTCCGCGAGCTTATCGATGGCGGAAGATGACGTCGGAAAGGATTACGGCAAGCAGCCGTGGGTGGTCAACATCGAAGATGTGACAGTAAAAAATGAAAATTTCCGTACCGCAAAGTGGACGGGTCGGAACCTTCAGATGACCGTCATGTCGCTTAAGCCAGGTGAGGAGATAGGCTTAGAGAAACATGACGAGGGCGATCAGTTCATCCGTGTTGAAAAAGGGAATGCCCGTGTTGTGATGGGAGCGTCGAAGGATAAAATGACTTTCGACAAAAAAGTTTCAGATGACTGGGCCGTCTTAATCCCAGGCGGTTTCTGGCACAATATTATTAACGAAGGGGATAAGCCCCTCAAGGTTTACGTTATTTACGCTCCACCCGAGCACCCCGCTGGAACATTGCACAAAACTTTCAAGGAATCGGAAGAAGCCCATGGTCATTGACCGGGGAGATGGAGACAGTCGTTGACCAAAACCTACAAGTGATAAAACACGTTTCTCGACAAATCGCTACACTGGATCGCAAGCCTCTGGCTTGCTCCCGGTAAGCTTTTCGTTATCTAATAATGACTTGAAAGATATGCATAAATGATGCATACTCAAGCATACTAATTGTATGAGGTGAAGCTATGAGAACAACTTTGAATATCGAAGACGAGCTGATGAGCAAAGCATCAAAAATGACTGGAATCACGGAAAAAACCGCCCTCGTTAAGCTTGGGCTTGAGGCACTTATTGCCAGGGAAAGCGGTAAGAGGCTTGCAAGACTCGGTGGGACTCAAAAACATTTGGAAGCAATACCAAGAAGAAAAGGAGCATTATAAGAAATGGTTCTTGTGGATACATCGGTTTGGGTTTCACATTTCAGGGATGGAAATGATGAACTTGCAAGTCTACTCGATGATGGAAGGGTGCTATGCCACCCACTGATTGTAGGAGAACTTGCCTGCGGGAATCTTAAGGACAGAACGGTCATCCTTTCATTTTTGCAATTGCTGCCGATGAGCATTGAAGCCGAACATGCCGAAGTATTGTCATTTATAGAGGATAACCGTTTAATGGGAAAAGGGATAGGCTATGTGGATGTCCATCTTATTACATCCGCTATATTGACAGGTGTACCTATCTGGACACTAGATAAGAAACTAGCGCAAACTGCGGATAGCTTGTATAAAAATTATCTAAAAAATAGATAACGTATAAAGCGAGGAAATCGAGCGACGGAGTCGCTCGAGTTCATCGCGGGTTGAACAAGCCTCCTTCACCCGGATGATGACTATGCGATTTAAACGGAGAACAAAGATGAGAGGAAGAGGCGTCAAAACTTTATTCTTGACATTTCAACCCACAACGCGGGCAACGAGCAGCCAAACATCAATTCGCTCATCTGCAAATATGATGCAAACGGCAACCTCAAGTTGTTAAGTTGACAGATCAAGGCGAGTTCAAGGGCCACACAGATACGCTGGCCCCGGCTATGTCTGAGAGGCCAATAAGCGGCAAAAGCCGGAAAAAAAGGTTATTCTACAGGCTCGTTGAACCGGAAAAATAATAAGTCACTTCATCTTCGATCTTTGTCTTTTTTTAAACCACCGTCAACAGCAGATAGGCCACGGAAAAGCGCCCGCTCTCGGGGATGTAGCACAGAATTTTTTCGCCTTTGTTCAGCCTGCCGGAATGAAAGAGTTCCTCCATCATGACGTAAATGGAGGCGGAGCCGGTATTGCCTTTATAGGTAAGGTTGGTGAACCATTTTTCATACGGAACGGCAAAGCCGATTCCCGTCATGGCATCATGCACCTGATCGCGGAAAAATTCCGACGAGTAGTGGGGTAAGAACCAATCGATCTCGCCTGCCGACAGGTTGCGTCTGGCTGCGGCTCTGGCCAGCCCCTCGGTCACAGTCAACCGGATGATGTGATCGCCTAAAAGTTCCGCATCCTGTTTAAGCGCGAAGAAGTTTCTTCGCAGGGATTCTTCAAGCGACGCAGGCTGGCGCCAGCCTGTCACTGTACCGTCTTCGTTTTTCAACCCGCCCGCGTACATGCAGGTCTCCATCTGGCCGGCATAGGACACATGCTCGATCCATTCTATCTTGAGCGACGGACCTTCAGCATTTTTCACAGGCGACATGAACACGGCGCCTGCGGCATCGGACAGCATCCAGCGCAGAAAATCCGACTCAAATCCCAGGATGGGACGGTTCTTCAAATCGGGGTCGCCCGGAAGATGCTCAAAGAAGTTGGACCGCAGCAGGGAGGAGGCAAGCTCGGAGCCGGTCGCCACCGCATTGGCGCTCAATCCCAGCGCAACGTTGGCATAAGCCGCTTTGAAAGATGTGATGCCGCAAAGGCAGATGCCCGTTGTGGTGATGATTTCCAAAGGAGGCAGGGCCAGCTCGCCTGCCACCATGAGCCCGTGTCCGGGCGCGATGACGTCGGCCATGGAGGTGCCGCAGCACAAGCATTCAATGTCGGCAATTGAAAATGTTTTGTAGGGGTTCAGTCTGCGCACGGCCTCGGCCGTCAACTGCGCGTTGGTGTAATTGAGCCCGCCGGTTTCCCGGTCAATGGCATAGTGGCGGGTATGGATGCCGTTGTTTTTGAGAACCCTGGATTTGACACGCGAACGGTTGTCATGAATTTTTCCCAGCACGTCTTCGATTTCGTCGTTGGTCACCGGGGCGTTGGGGAGGAAAGCGGCAATGTCGTTGATGTAGACTTCCATGGGGCTCCTTTGCTATTCGGGTTGATGCGGTTTTTCGTGCAGCCGCGAGACCAGGCCGGCGTAGGTTTGATAAAACAGGGCCGTAGGCATTCGGGTTTTGGTCACGGCGTTGGTAAACGTGTAGTAGTCCAAATTGGTGATTACGATATCTTTTTTCATCTCATCATGCAGCGGCGTGCCGGGCATGGGGGTGAGAATGGAGATAACCGGAATTTCAATTTGGTTCTCCGCAATAAAGTTTTCGAGCGCTCTGAAATCAGCTTCGACATATCCGGGCGATGCGATGAAATCGCCGACAATGACGATGCCCAGCTCGTGCAGAATGTCGATGGCCCGGCGGATGACACGTCCTTTGTATTGCTTGTTGTAGGCGGCAAGGCGTTCATCTTCCACATCCTCAAAACCGACCACCACGGCGTAGAGGCCCGCCTCTTTCCATTTTTTGAGCAGGGCCGGATGACGAACCACGGTATCGGCGCGAACGTCGGCAAAAAACTTTTTCCGGATGCCGGCGTTGATGATTTTTTCGCAAAGGTCCAGCGCCTGGGATGCATGACCGAACGTATTGGCATCCACCAGCCGGATAAAGGGAATATCGCCAATTAACCGGATGTCACGCAAGACGGCATCCGTACCGCAGGTGAAATATTTTCCACCGGTCAGTCCGGGAATGGTGCAAAAAGAACACCGGTGCGTGCAACCGTAAGCCGTCATCACAAAGCCCATCGCAAGGCCCAGTTGCTCCAGATAGTAATGGCTGCGGTAGCGCGAAACCAGGTCATAGCGAGGCGCGATTGTTTCCATCAGGTCCGCGCGGCTGTATTTTCGTACCGGATAATAAAGAGGTTTTCCGGGTGATGAACAGGCGATGCCGGGAATGCCTTCACCCGATTTCCCTGCGGACAGACGATCCATCAAGGTTGAAAAGCTTTTTTTGCCCAGCCCGATCACAATATAGTCAAACTCGTCACGGTTGAAATCCTGCGGATTGTTCGTTGCGTGGTTACCGCCGACAACCACGACCGCTTTACCACTTAGGCGGACCATCCCTGCATAGCGGTAAACCGTGTTGACCTCGCAGGTCAATGACGTAAATCCGACCACATCCGGTATAAATTCATGAAGCGTTTTCTCGAAGGCGCCTTCGGGTTCACATTTTCCGTCAAAGATCCTCACGTCTTGACCGGTCAGGGGGCCGGCCAGCACTTCCAGGCTGAAGGGTTCGCCTTTAAAGATGCGCTTCAGGGAGGTAATACCGTATTCTTCCTCGGGAATGCTTCGCCCGCAGTTGGGGGGATTAACGAGCAGAATTTTCATTTTTTCAGGTCTTTGGCAAATCGGGAAACAGGCCTTGCATATTCCCCGACGGGTTCACAAAAAAAAGCCCTCTTTTCAGGGAGGGCATATACAAGATGGTGGGCCAGGGCAGAATTGAACTGCCGACACTCGGATTTTCAGTCCGATGCTCTACCGACTGAGCTACCGGCCCGCCTTGTGGATCATACCTGCGAAAGGCTGGAAACCTCTATAAAATCTGATTTCTTTTGTCAAGGTATTTTTTGTCCGTCCGCGTCCGCCGCCTCTTTGGCTGCGGCAGATTCGGGCTTTTGCGCCTCTATCGGCACGGCGCTTTCAACGGGAGCAACCGGAAAGTCAGGGGGTTGGGGATCAGAGATGGAGAGGCCCGCATTTCTAACCCGGGGCACACGCAGTATGACGACGGTGCCTGCGATTTTGTCATGCCAGCCCTGCTTTTTTTTGTCGAAGGCCACCCAGAGATAACCGAGAGGGATCGTAAAGAAAACACTGGAAACCAGATAACCGACCGATCGTAAAAAAGCGGTGCCGAAAGTGATCGGACGGCCCTCGGCGGAGACAACCTGCAGGCAAAGCAGGTTCTTGCCGGGGGTTCGGCCATTCATACCGTGAAAAAAAGTAAAATAGGCTATGATGATAAAAGCGTAGACTCCCAGGCCGGCCAGCGCCATAGGCGGCATGTGCCGGAAATCCAGCCATCCATAAAAGGATCCATGATCAAAAGCGGACAGGGCGCCGTCGAGAAAACCGGCAACGGCAACCACGCTAAGAAACAGAATCGCAAGGTGGATGATGATCCCGTCAATGAGATAGGCGACCAGACGCCGCCAGAAACCCGCAAATTGGTATGTCGTCATTTTTCGTCCTTTCGCGCCGCCTGACTGAAGATTCCCTTTTCATACTGAACAATGGATAAGATCGCCGCGGCCGCTGTTTCCACTTTTAAAATCTGCCGGCCAAGCGTCACGGACATAAAACCGGCGCGGCGGGCCTGCTCAATCTCATCGCGGGATAAACCGCCTTCCGGCCCGACAATGATAAAATAATCCGTCGCCTGCGCAGACGCCGGGGCCGTCAATGCATCCCGGATGGTCGTTTGATCTTCCTCTTCCCAGAATATCATTTTCAACGCGTCTGTCCCGGCGCATGAAAGCATCCGGTCAAAAGTCATCAGCGGCGCCATGCGCGCCACACGGCTGCTGCGGCAGCAGCGCGCCGCTTCCACAACGATCTTCTGCCAGCGCGCCACTTTGGCCCCGGCTCTGTCCCCCTCAATCCGCCCCACGGACCGGACGGCGGTAAAAGGAATGATCTCGTCCGCTCCCAGTTCGGCGGCGGTCTTGACGATCACATCCATCTTCCCCGCTTTCGGAACGGCCTGCGCCAGGGTGATGCGGATATTCCGATCGGCAGGCTCAATCCGCGCGCCCAGCGCCACGCGCACACCGGACGCGCCGAAATCGTCAATACGCGCTTCGAATTCATGGCCGAACCCGTCAAAAACAATGACCGCGTCGCCGGGTTTAAGGCGCAAAACGGTTTTCAGGTAACGGAGGTTATCCTCGCCCAGCATGCACGCAGTTGCGTTTTGCAGCGTTTCGGAACTGTATAATCGGGGAAGCGTCAAAGCCTTAAACAATCCTTGAATTTTAAAGTCAGGACTTGATGTCTGACGGCGCTTTTTTCAGCACGTAACAGACCCACTCTTTTTCCGTGAGCACATTGAGTTTGATGAGCGGCGCAACAATGAAGTGCTCCTCAATGTCGGGAACATCCTGCTCGATGATACCGGAAATAATCATGTAGCCTTCGGGTAAAAGCAGTCTGTCCAAATGGATGTGCAGTTTCAGCAGCAGCTTAGACGTCAGATTGGCAATAATCAGATTGCGCGGTTCTGAGATTTGCGCCGCGTCCGCATTCAGGATGCGCAGGCAGCCGTCCACCGCGTTGATCACGGAATTTTCCCGGGCAATCTCGGTTGCCTTCGGGTCATTGTCCACACACAGCACATCGCAGGCGCCCATTTTCGCGGCGGTAATGCCCAAAATGCCGGTGCCGCAGCCGACATCCAGAACTTTCCATTCCCGGACGGAGCGGTCTTTTAAGATGATATCCTCTATCGCCTCCATGCACATACGGGTGGAGGCATGCTGGCCCGTTCCGAATGCCATGCCCGGATCGATTTCCACGACAATGTCACGGCTGTCCGGTGTGTAGCGTTCCCAGGTCGGTTTGACGACGATGTTCTTGCAGACGCGGATCGGCTTGAAATATTTTTTCCATTGCTCGCCCCAGTCCGGGTCGGTAATGACTTCGGTAACAACCGAAGGCGGGGCTGCCTCGGGAAATATTTCCGCCAGACTCTTGAGATACTTGCGCACGGCAAAGATGCGTTTTTCACTGCGGACATCGTCGGGAAAGAAAGCGGAAATGACCTCGACGTCTGACGGCGCCGGCAGTTCATTCAAACCGGGCGGCATCAGGGATTCTGAAAAAACACCCTGCGCGCCTGTCTCTTCAAGAAAATTGTTCACTGCATCCGTCAATTCGACAGGCAGGGTGATTTCCAGTTTCAGCCATTTTTCCGGTTGTTTTTCCGTCATTACAAGTCCTTCATTTCGTTGATGATTGATCAGAGTACCGCATGAACCCAAACACGCCCTACGATATATCCTGTTTTCATTAATAATTCAAGCCTGCCGACGCAAGAGCCGTTGACAATCACGGAGTAAGGATTAGCTTTATCTGGCAACCATATAAAAGGTTTGTTCAGACAGGCTTCTTCACACGAAAAAATTAAAGTTCCTCACCCCTGCTGCCGAAATAGTAAAATCGATATAGTGACCTAACCTTAACAAAACCGGAAGCGGTGAATACAATGTTAGCGAGCTTTATCATTTGTCAGGCATGCGGCTGTAAAGGCCGGGCCGGAAACACCTTATCCCAGAACCAATCCGAATCCCCGGTCTTCCGGTATCTTGGACATGACCCGTTTGAGGGAGTCATGCTCTACTCCTGCATCAATTGTAAAGCGACGCTGATGGTGGACCCGATGGATATGCTGGGTAGTTTTTGTGCCAGAGGCGTCCCCGTGGCGATAGAAGAAGCGCCGGAAAAAAATCCGAGAGGCAGGGCTATCCTCCAGACAGGACGGATTCTGCAACTCATACCTAAAAGAATCAGCGCATTAAAATTTCACTGAGTCCACCTCAACGCCTAAAACCGTTCCGGACTTGGTGATATTTTTAATATATGGCCGTAACAGAAGTCGATGGGTGTCTTTAGAAAAACCAACCAATAAAAGGAGGATGACGATGGATCAGAAAGAAACGGTAAAACAGGTATTTGACTTCAATAAAAGGGCTTTTGACAATGCGTTTACCACCATGTCGACGCTCCAGGACGAAACGGAAACCCTCTTCGCGCGGTTTTTGGAGAAATCCAACTGGATCACGCCGGAAGGAAAAAAAATCATCAGTCAGATGACTGAATCTTATCGCAAAGGCCGAAAAGACTTCAAGTCGCTGGCCGACGAGAATTACCGGAAAGCATCTGAATATTTTGTGCCGACCGGTAAAAAACAATAGGCGCGCTATACACAAAAAACAGCTGCAGGCCAGATAAGCGAATGGACGACATTCCTGATCTTTTTCGCTGTGATTTGAAGACTGTACAGACAAGATAAACAGATTCGACCACACCTTTCCTTTTTGTGTATAAAAAAATCCATGCGATCCGGGCGCAAAAAAGCGCCGGTGAATCGGTGCGTTTTTTTCGGCGGCAAGCCCCGATCTCATGCGCTGAGCCGGATGCACATCACGCAACTGATCGCCTGGATTGAACTTTAATGGCTGATCTTTGCCGATTTGCCATGTTAGGGAGTATCTGCGCCACTCTCGGGATTTTCCGGATCAGCTCTCGGATGCGGCAAAAAGAAAAGCGCCTTCCGCGACGATCCGGTCTGTCTCTTTTCTCGATGACGGAAATTCACGGTCCTGCAGGAAATCCGGCAAATCTTCTTTTTTACCGGGTCTGCCCACGGCGATCATGGCTTCCACCTGATGATCGTCCGGCACGCCAAGAACGGTTTTCGCCCGGTCGTAATCAAACCCCTGCATGCCGTGAACCACAAACCCTTTGAGCGATCCCATTAAAGCGAAGCTCACCCAGGCGGCGCCTGCGTCGTAGGAATGGGTACGCGCGGGCTTGCCGGAATCAAACGTTTTTTTGGACACCACCACAATGAGCGTGGCCGCATTTTTCGCCCAGATCCGGTTGCCTTCGTTTAGCAGACTGAAAAAATTCCCCCATGCGGGAGACGTCCGATGCGCGTAAATAAATCGCCAGGGCTGGTTGTTGTTGGATGAAGGCGCAAAGCGGGCGGCTTCAAAAAGAGCCAT
>JAWOJC010000109.1:0-5302 GCA_046484315.1 Smithellaceae bacterium
TCGCACATAACCGCCAACCGTCACCTTCTTTTCCTTTACCGAACCGGCCAGCGGCGAATAGATTTTTGTTCGCGCCAGTCTTTCCCGGGCAATGGCAAGCGTCGCGTCCGCCCTTTCCAGTTCAGCTTCAGACAGAGCCATGCGTGTTGAGACGTCATCGAAAAGCTGCCTTGTCATCAGCCCCTCCTCGAACAGCGTCGTCTTTCTTCCATGCTCAGCCTGCGTATTGGACAGAGACGCCTGAGCCTGCTGAAAGGCTGCCTTTGCCCGCACCCAATCCAACCGGTAATCCGTATCGCGGATCTCCGCCAGCAGCGCACCTGCGCTCACGACATCCCCTTCCTCCACACGGATGCGCTCAACCGTACCGTCCACCTCGGCGCTGACAATCACCTCGCGATCCGCACGCAGGGTGCCGGTGGTTTCCAGATAGGGCTGAACACGGCGGATCTCGGCCGGCCAGACACGCACATTCACCAACCTTTCCGGCTCCGCCTCCTTCTGGCCTTTACAGGCCGCAAAGGGCAGACTTAAGAGCACTGCCGCGACTAACATGAGCCACCGCGCTTTTCGGCGTTTGGATGAATTTTCTGTTTGAAAATCAATAAATGCTCTACCCGTCATGGACGTTTTCCTCCTGTCAATGCGCCTAGCGCGTGTATGCTTCATGGATTTGCCGCGACAGACTCAAGTAAAGTGCCGCTGGATTTTTTTATTTTCAAATGCGCCATCTGATAATTATAAAGGGCTTCCGCAACATTCTTCTGCGCAGACAGCAACAGCGCGTTGGCGTCCATCACATCGAGGCTTGTCGCCAGTCCGTTTTCGAATTGCCGCAAAACGGCATTGTAATTATCCTCGGCGAACAGCTGCTGATCTTTTAAAAAAGTCACCGAGCCTTTGAGCGTTTCGAGTTCCAGATAGGCGCCTGTCAGCTCCAGTTCCACGCTTTTTTTCAAATCTTCGTAGACGAGCTGCGTCTGTCTTTGCCTTGCTTTGGCTTCCCTGAGCTCCGCCATTCGCAAACCGCCTTCAAAGAAAGGAAAGTTCAGCGAAACCCCGGCCAGAGCACTCTCGCGGTTCAGCGTGGAGAGCACCGGCGTCTGATCCGCCCGGTTGTAGATGGCAAACACCCCCAGATTCGGCCAGAAAGCACCCCGGGCATACTTAACCTGCTGCAAGGCGATTTGTGTCTGGAGATCCGAACTTTTCAAATCGGTTCGTTCTGCCAGGGCCGTCCTTTGGAGATGGTCTAGGCCGGCAGGTTCCGGCAGAGCCGTTTCCTGCTCTTCGCGCAGACGGAATCCTTCTTCAATCCCCGTGATGCGGATCAGGGCGGCGCGCGCCATCGTCAGCGCGTTGGTCGCCCGGAGATAGTCGGCACGCGCACCGGAAAGTTCGCCATCCGCCCGCAGCAACGCTGTTTTGGTCAGTTCACCGATCTTCACGCGCCTTTCGACAAAATGACGGTATTGCGTCAAGCGCGCCAGATTCGCCGCCGCAATCTCAAGTGCTTTTTTTGCTTTAAGGGTATCGTAATAGGAGGCAGCCACCGCCAGCACAAAATCTGATTTAGCACTGTCGAGGTCCAACGCACTTTTCTCAATCGACTGCCCCGCCATTTTCAACGCGTCGAGTTCGCGGGCGGAAAGCGAGAAGGCCTGATCCGCCCGGATGCCCCAGGTGCCGGACTGCTCCGGCTGAATCAGCATCCCGGCAATCGTATACTTCTCTTCGGAAAAGCGGTTGTATGTGCCGAAAGCCGTCACTTTCGGGATCAAAAGCGACCAGGCCTTGTTCCTGCCCATCTGTGCGATGTAGACATTTTCCTCGGCAAATTTTATTTGCTCGGAATTTTTCAGCGCCTGCTGATACAGATCTTTGAGCGCGTATTCCTGTGCTCCCGCATCCGGCACAGTCATGACCAGCGCCGCAATCATCATCAGACACAAACACACGTTTTTCATTTTCAAATCCTTTCCCGGAAGCACAAGCTATCCTTACATCCTGCCAGAACAGCTACGCATGCTTCATCACCCCGTGTAAGAACACGTCCATAATAAAATCTTTTTGGGAAACCAGAGGTTCGTCAGACGGCAGCATCAGCCAGTGCGCCGAAGCGGCACGGATCAGGTGGATCAGGGCGCCGGCCATTTCCTGGGTGGGCAGCGTGCGGATGACGCCTTTCTTGACACCGTCTTTAAGAATATTTTCAATAAGAGACAGCTGACGCAGATAATCATCCATCACTTTTCGCCGGACTTCAGTCATCACGCCGGAGAGCGCGTCGCTTGCTCCACGCAGAAAGATCCGGCAGAAATCCTTATGATCCTGAACAAAACGCAAATGCGCGCCGATGAGCGCCGCGATTTTGTTTTCCGTGTTTTTAACCGCCTTTACCTCCGCATCAATAACGGCATACATCAGATCAAGCTTCTCGCTGATCATGGCCGTGTAGAGATGCTCTTTGCCGTCGAAAAACTGATACAGAAAACCGGTGGAAAACCCGCTGGCGGCGGCGATCTGAGCCACAGTCACTTGATGAAATCCCGAGACGGAAAATATTTTTTCCGCCGCGGACAAAATGACCGCCCGCCGCATTTGAAATTCGCGCACTTTTCGCTGCACTTTTTCCATAAGCCCGTTAATGACCCTGTTTTTGAATATATGTTCACGATTTGAACGACGGTTCACATGATTTGCAACATTTGTCAAGAATTAATGTATTCAAATCTAGGCGCAGCAATCCCGCCTTTGGCGCCGTCCCATTTATCTGATTGAAGAATCATGGAAAATATGAGATAAAGGCCGTCAACAGGCGTTAGGATCCGCGCAAACGGTGTCCGGTTCGTCAACCCTTAACCCTAACGTTTATCTGCGGGACATGAAAACAGACAAAGACATCAACATCCCCGATATCGTCTCCGATATTCCCTCCCTGCCGGTCGTCGCATCGCGCATGTTACAGATTATCGCCGACGAAAACGCATCACTGGAAGAATTAAAAAGGGTCATTTCTCTGGATCAGTCTTTCACGGGCAGGCTGCTGCGGATCGCAAACTCTCCTTATTACCGCGCGCAAAAAAACATCGCGGACATCACCGACGCCATCACCCGTATCGGCTTTACTACCGTTCAGGCACTCGTCTTTGCGATATCGCTTCGCGACCTGCGCCGGTCGACGGATCAGACCGACCGGCTTTTATGGGACCACAATCTGGCTGTTTCCGTGGCGGCGGGCCTGGTCGGGAATAACGCGGGATTCGCCGGCGCGGGTGAGGTTCTCATCTACGGGCTTTTACACGACATCGGCAAGGTCTTTATCAATCTTTCTTTCAAAAAAGAATATGCGGAAGTTCTGCGCCGGGTCCGGGAAGACCAAATCCCCTTTAACCGTGCGGAACAAGCGGTGTTCGGTTTTGATCACTGCGATGTGGGCAGCCAGGTGGCCAGACAGTGGCGCTTGCCGGAAACCCTCGTTTTTGCCATCGCCAACCATCACGATTCGGACCTTCTGGCCCTGACAAACGCAGAACAAAAAAAGAAAACACTCACCGTGAAAACGGCTGATGCCCTGTGTTCGGCGTCCGGTCTCGGCCTGGCCTGCAGCGCAGAGATGACGGACGCGGAGTGGCAGTTTATGAAACTTGCCAGTGCGAAAAAACGCGAGGCGCTGAGCGCCGGCATCGAACAGGAATATAACAGCTACCGTGATTTTGTTCTGGGGCAAAATTCTCACACCTAGCGCGCCAAACCACCGGAGAGGAACAAAAATGGAGACAGATCAATCGCCTGGACGCCAGGAAATTATTTACCGCTACGCGGCCGGCAAAGCCGTCGATGACCTCCGACAGGGTCACACCATCGACGAAGCGCTTCAACTGCACCTGACTGAACACCCCCTGCTCGGCTATTGCCGCGACGCCGTCCGCGAAGACGACAAAGAGATGCTCAAGCAAAACGCCGCCGATCCGGATCATCCTCTTGCACTCAGGCGCCTGTGCCTCAAGCTTCTGCGCCCCTTCGAAAAAGACCGGGATGTGAAGGACTTTTCCTACACGTTATGGAAAACGTCCCCGGACTATGAAATTAAACTCGAAGTCCTCTGGAGTCTGCTTAGTTATTCGGATCTGTCCATGGAAATATACGCGGATATCGGCCGGCACTTTGACGCGGCCAACTGGGACAAATGGCTGCCTTTGATTGTGGAAAAACTCGAAGGCGACAAGGATGAAAAAGGCCATGTCAAAGAAATCATGAAAAGATACTTCAACTTGTAATCCCTATTTACGGTCCAGCGTGTCCGGCTGAACCAGCTTAAGCTTTTCTGCATTTTTAAACAGATAATCTCCGTATTGGATGTCGAGCAGGGTGGTGTGATCCCGAATCCACTCTTTCAAATACAAAAGCATACTGAGCCCCAGTTCCCTGTCTCCTTCGCTATAAGCCTTGAGAAACTGGCCGACCTTTTCGGTAAACTTCCGGTGTTCCTCCGTGTGTTTGAGAAGATCCGGGTACCCCGCGTTCATCATGACCATATGTTCCTGATGAAAATGCACGGATATATAAGAGACAAGTTCATGGATCACGGGCATTAAATCATCGGATCCGCTCTCAAAGACATCAATCAGCCTGTTGACGGTATCAAACAGCTTTCGGTGCTGCTCATCGATGACTTCCACATGCACACTGTACATCGGCTCCCAGGTTATTCTCGATATTTTTACCACAATTTTTCCCCAATCTGATTTCCGGTCTATTGCTTCTTTTTTCTTTTCGTCACTTTCTCACCTTTTCTTGAGCGCCTCGGCAAAAGGGTTGTTAAAAGGCACGGGTACTTCCCGGCCTTTCTTTTTTTGCGACCCCGGCTGCGGCCTTTCCCCTTCAATCCTTTGTCGGGCCGGGCGCAAAGCATCAGTCGGGCTTTTCCGATCCGGCGTCTTTTCGCCCCGGTCCTTTTTCATGGACAGGGAAATTCTTTTCCGCTCGATATCCACCGCCATCACCGTGACTTCAACTTTCTGACCGACCTTCACCACCTCTGCGGGTGTTTTCACGAAGCGATCGGCCATTTCACTTAAATGCACCAGACCGTCCTGATGCACGCCAAGATCGACAAAAGCGCCAAACGCTGTGATGTTGGTCACCACACCGGTGAGCTTCATGCCCAAAACCAGATCCGTTATCTTATCGACGCCCTCGGCAAAGACTACGTTTTCAAATTGCCTTCGGGGATCGCGCCCCGGCCGGGCCAGTTCCGCCATAATATCCTTGAGCGTGGGCAAACCGACAGGGTCGGTTT